>NZ_JBXANI010000048.1:0-42009 GCF_058801495.1 Cupriavidus sp. GW822-FHT03E04 | reverse complement strand
AAAGAGCGGCCGGGACCCAAACTCGCATCGCCTTAAGGCGATACTCAGACATGGGTCCCTCTTTTCCGCTCTTTTCGTCGAAGCCCGAGGCGCCCCATACGGCCTTGGCACACCTTGACGGCTCGCTTCGCATCGCGCTTGGGTGATTCCCGCCCCTTCGGGCGGGAAACACGGCCACCACAGTTGGTTGATCTTGCCATCGGTTGGCTCCCCTCTCCCACTTGTGGGAGAGGGGCCGGGGGAGAGGGCGGGCGGTCACTCGAAGTGGCCGTGTTCGCCGCTGCCATCGCCCTTCCTTTTGCCTGCGGGACATCGCTTGCGCTCACCGCCCCGCCGCCAGGCGTTCGCCCGACGCGCGCAGCGCTTCAAGCTTGCCCGGCAGCCCGTCCACCAGCAGCCGGCCGTGGCGCTTGCGCGCCTTGCCGGCCACGAACACGCTGTCGATATTGGCCAGGCTGGCCTGCATCACGATGGCGCTCACCGGGTCGTGCAGCGGCATCATGTTGAGCTTGCGGGCGTCGATCATCACCAGGTCGGCCTGCTTGCCCACGGCCAGCGAGCCGATGCGGTCTTGCATGCCGAGCATCCGCGCGCCGGCCAGCGTGATCCAGTCCAGCGCATCGCGGCAGCTCACCGCGTGCGCGGGAGCGATCTCGCCGTGCTGCTGGCGGTACTCGGCATGGTCCAGCGCGCGCTGGATGCCCAGCGCCATGCGCGCAGCGATGAACATCTCGCCGGACAAACCCGATTCCAGGTCCACGCCGAGCGATGGTGCCGCGCCCAGGCGCGTCAGCCGGCCGGTGATGGGAAAACCATGGCCCTGTGTCAGTTCGTTCTCCGGCGTGACGGAGAAGCTCATGCCCAGCCCGACGAAGCGCGCCAGCTGCGCATCCGTGAGGTTGTTGCCGTGCACGATGTTGATATGGGGGCCAAGCAGCCCGGCCTGCTCCAGCCGCTCCCACCCCTGCGGCGTGCGGGCGCTGCCGCCACCCTGGTGCATGCTGGCCAGCAGGCCAAATTCCCGCGCCAGCGCAAAATCGTGCAGCGCGACTTCCAGCGTCGAGTAATGCGGGCCGAGGATGGCCAGGCCGAGGCTTAGCAAGGACGAGCCTTGCAGCCGCCTGGACAGGCGTTCCACCTCGCTGCGCGGGTGCGGCATTTCCCAGAACGGCAGCGCGCCCGGCTTGGGGTCTGGCTTGGGCGAGCCGTGCAGGAACGCGGCGCGGATGCCGGCATGCTCCAGCGCGTCCAGCGCGGCGTCGCTGTGCGCCGGCGTGGGGTTGTTGTGGCACCAGTCCACCAGCGTGGTGGTACCGCAATCGAGCTGGTTCCAGGCGCCGACGAGCGTGGCGATGCCGATGTCATCGGGCGTGAAGCGCGTGGCCAGCCCGGCATGCATCTGCCGGAAATACTCGGTCAGCGTCCAGCCCGAGGCAACGCCGCGCAGCGCGGTCTGCCAGGTGTGCATATGCGCGTTGACAAAGCCTGGGGCGACGATGAAGCCGCGCGCGTCGATCAGCTCGGCGCCGTGCGCTTCGAGATGCGGTGCGATGGCGGCAATGCGCTCGCCGTCGATCAGCAGGTCGCCGGTGAACTCGCCGAGGGCGGGTTCCATGGTGACCAGAGTGGCCCCGCGTACCAGGATCATGGGTGTGTCTCCGTTGCCTGGCGGCGCTGCCTGTGGCCGGCGCGCCGCTCTGGGTTTTGCAGGCATCCTGTCATGCCTGACAGGCGCTGGAACAAACTCTATACTGCCGGCAAATGGAAAAAAACGACGGATAAGGAAATCTTCTTTCCGCCAGGCGAGAGAATCAAAACAGCTCGTGCGGCGGACCAAGGCACACACGGGGAGACAAGGCATGGACCGTTGGACCGAATTCGAACTCTTCGTCCAGATCGCGGAGCTGGGCAGCATCAGCAAGGCCGCCGAGAGCCTGGACATTTCCAACGCGGCGGCAAGTCGCTACCTCACCTCGCTGGAGCAGCGGCTATCGGCGCGGCTGATCGAGCGCAATACGCGCCGTCTTTACCTGACCGATGTGGGACACGAGTTTTTCCGGCGCTGCAAGGGCGTGCTGACGGAAATGAAGGAGGCGGAAGCCGCGGTCAACGCCAATGTGCTGGAGCCGGGCGGCACGCTGACGGTCACCGCATCGCTGTCGTTTTCCATGAAGCACCTCGCGCCGCTGCTGCCGGATTTCACCAGCCTCTATCCCAAGGTGGACGTGAACATCCTTGCGGCCAACCGCTACTACGACATCATGGACAGTGGCATCGACCTGGCCATCCGCACGCGGGAGTTCGAGCCGGATTCCGGCCTGACCGTGCGCCGGCTGGCCGAGACGCGCCGCGTCCTGGCCGCCTCGCCGCGCTACCTGGACCGCATGGGCACGCCGCGCGAAGTCGACGACCTGCTGCGCCACCACATGCTGATCTACTCGTACGCCAACCGGCCGCACGAGCTGGCCTTCACCCGCAATGCAGAGGAGAAGACGGTCACGGTGCGCAGCAAGCTGGAGTCCAACGACGGACAGGTGATCCGCGCGGCCGCGCTGGAAGGCCTGGGCATCCTGGTGCAGCCCAAGTACATCGTCTACGACGATATCGTGGCGGGCCGGCTGATCCCGGTGCTGGACGACTGGGACCTGCCCCGGCTCACCATCAACATCGCCTTCCAGAGCCGGCGCTACCTGGCCGCCAAGGTGCGCCTGTTCATCGACTACCTGGTGGCGCACTTCGAGCGCATGGACTACGAGCGCAAGTGGACGTCGTGACGGTGCGCTTAAGCGCCCTGCCTAGCCGTTGACGCTGGGCAGCCCGGCGGCGAGCCGCGCGGACTTGATCACCGCGGCGTAGTCGTCGCCGGCCATGCCTTGCGCGGCGGCGCCCTGCAGCATCTGGCCCAGCAGCGCGGTAAGCGACAGCGGCACGCGCAGGTCGGCGCCCGCATCCAGGATCAAACCCACGTCCTTGAGCATCTGGTCCACGGTGAAGGTGGGCGTGTAGTCGTTCTCCACCAGTTGCGCGGACTTGGCCTTGACGATGGGCGCGGCCACTGCGCTGGCGGTGATCACGGACCACATGTCCTGCCATTTGAGGCCACCCTTGGCGCCAAGTGCCAGCGCTTCGGCCAGCATGCCGGAGGTCAGGCCGATCATCAGGTTCACCACCAGCTTCATCAGGCGCGCTTGCTCGGCTTCGCCCAGGTAGAACTGGGCCGGCCCGAGCGCGGCCAGCAGCGGCTTGGCCACTGCATAGGCGGCCGCCGGGCCGGATACCAGCGCGGTCAGCTGCGCCGCCTCGGCCATCTTGTTGTTGCCGGATACCGTCACGCGCAGGTACGGGATGTTGCGCTGCGCCAGCAAGGCGGCCACGCGGGCGGATGCTTGCGGCGACACCGTGCTGGTATCGATATACAGCGTGCCGGGCGCGGCCAGCTCCGCCACTTGCGCGCCCACGGCCTCGAAGGCCGCATCGTGCGGCAGCGAGCTGAACACAACGTCCTTGCCGGCGGTTGCCTGCGCGAGCGAGCCGGTCGTCTTCAGCCCGGCCTGGCGCGCGGCTTCCAGCACAGCGGGCGACAGGTCGAAGCCTTCGACAGCGTGCCCGGCGGCGGCCAGGTGACGCCCCATGGGCAAGCCCATCTTGCCGATTCCGATAAAGCCGATTTGCATTGTTTGTCTCCGGTGCGGTGTGTGTTGTGTGTTGTGTGTTTTGTGTTTGCGGGCCCGCTCAGTCGGGGCGCACGCCTTCAAAGGCGGCCTGCAGCAATTCGCGAATCGGCGCGCGCTCGATCGGGCGCGGATTCCAGTACGGGTTGGCCAAGGCGATATCCGCGGCGCGGTCCAGGTCCTCGGCCTTCATGCCGATATCGCGCAGCGCTGTGGCCGCGCCGTGGCGGGCGGCCAGGTCGTAAAGCGCCGCGGCGGCGGAGATGCCTTCGCCGCCCATGGCCCGGCGGATCCGCGCCATGGCATCCGGCGCGGCCAAGGCGTTGTAGGCCATGGCGTGCGGCAGCACCGCCGTGTGCGTCTCGGCATGGGGCAGGTTGAAACTGCCGCCCAGCGTATGGCACAGCTTGTGGTGCAGCGCCATGCCGACGCTGCCCAGCACCGTGCCGCACAGCCATGCGCCGTAGAGGCAATCGGCGCGGGCATCCAGGTCGGTGGGCGCGGCGAACACGCGGGGAATGCCGCTGGCCAGCGCCCGGATGCCCTCCTGCGCCATCAGCGACGTCACCGGGTTGGCATCCTCGGCGTACAGCCCCTCGGCGGCGTGGGCGATGGCGTTCAGGCCGCTGGTCACGCTCAATGCCACCGGCAGGCCCACGGTCAGCGCGGGATCGTAGATCACGGTGCGCGGCAGCACGCGCGGGTCGCGCCCGGTTTTCTTCAGGCCGGCGTCGGTGAGGCCGTAGATCGGCGTCATCTCGGACCCGGCGTAGGTGGTGGGAATCGCCAGGATCGGCAGGCCGGAGGTCAGCGCGATGGCTTTGCCCAGCCCGGTGGTCGACCCGCCGCCAAGGGCGATCATGCAATCCGCGCCCACTTCCTGCGCGTGCGCAATCGCCGCGCGGGCGGATTCCACCGGCACGTGCATCACCGCGCCAGGATAGATGCCGGCGGACAACGGCCCGAGCGCGTCGGACAGCCGCGTTGCGTCTTCGGCCTGGTTGGGCGTGCACAGCACCAGCGCCCGCCTGGCGCCCAGCCGCTCCAGTTCCTGCCCCACCTGGCTCAGGGTACCCGCGCCAAACAGCACGCGCGTGGGCTGGGCCACGTATAAAAATGACGTTGGCATGGCTTTGTCTTCCTCCGCAAGGATCGGGATCTTTACCCGCTTGTCGTGTGTCTTGTCCGGCGCTAGTGGCCTTGCGCAGCCAGAAACCACCGCCAGCGGACGCGCCAATGCACGTTAGCCTTCCGCCGGGCGGAAAGAAATGCCGCGATGGGAAAACACTCTTGACGCATGCGGAAGAATCCACGCCTTGCACGAACGGATGTCGCTCGGTGCCGGATTCAGTGCTAGCTTCCGGGCTGGACTAGCGCACTTTTCGATTCTGTCCTGCCAGCGCGGTCCCTTCCGCTATTCCACCATTCCACCCCTTGCGCAAAGCGAATACCGTGAAACTCCGAACCGCCACGCTCGCCGTCTCCGCCATTCTCTCCGTGGTGCTCGTGGCCCTTGCCGCGGCACTGGCCGCAGGTGGCCCGACCCGGCCAAAGCCGATGCTGAGCATCAGCGATCCGTTCAAGGACGTGGATTTCTCTGCGCTGGCGGCCCCCGCCCATTACGCGGCACGCGATGGCGCGCAGCTTACCTACCGCCGCTATCCCCCCGCCGGCGGCCTGCCCAGCCGGGGCAGCGTGGTATTGGTGCATGGCTCCTCGGCCAACAGCCAGAGCATGCATCCGCTTGCACAAAGCTTCGCGCAGGCCGGCTTCACGGCCTACGCCCTGGATATGCGCGGCCACGGGGCCTCCGGCCCGCGTGGCGACATTGCCTACATCGGGCAGCTCGATGACGACCTGGAAGACTTTGTGAGCGCCGTTCAGCCCGCCGGCCCGAAGACGCTGGTGGGATTTTCATCGGGCGGCGGCTTTGCGCTGCGCGTGGCCGGTGGCGCGCGCCAGGCCCTGTTCGACAACTACCTGTTCATGGCGCCCTATACGAACCGCCGCGCGCCCACGTTCCGCCCCGATGCCGGCGGCTGGGTCTCGGTCGGCGTGCCGCGCGTGATCGCGCTCACGCTGCTGAACCGGATCGGCATCACCGCCTTCAACCACTTGCCGGTACTGGCCTTTGCCATCAACGACGCACCGCGCGCCGAACTGACGCCGTCCTATTCCTATGCGCTGGCGACGAATTTCCAGCCCGATGAGGACTACCAGCGCGACATTCGCGAGATCCACAAGCCGGCGGCGGTATTGGCCGGGCAGGACGATGAAGTGTTTGTCGCCGCCAGGTTTGCACAGGTGTTCACCGATGCGGGCCGCCCGGATATTCCGGTCACGCTGGTGCCCGGCACCGGCCATATCATGCTCACGGTGTCACCGGCTGCCCGCGCGGCAACGGTGCAGGCCGTGGAGCGGCTGGATGGCTTGGCCGGGAGATGACTGGCACGGCAGCGCCGGGCCGCGAGGAGAAAAAAACGGCTGGCGGCGACGGTAGTGCTCTCGCTCTAGCGCTCTCGCTCATTTGAGTTGATAGGGAATCCGCACACCAGGCTCGCTGGCTGAGAAGACTTTGGTATTGCGCGTGACCAGCAACATGGAATGCGCTTGCGCGGACGCCCAGATAATCGCGTCAGGCAGCTTGATTCGAGCGGTGTTTCGAATCTGGACCGCGCGAGAGGAAACCGCATCATCGACTGCAATCAGCCGGAACCCATTGAGCCACGCGCGCAATGTCTGCTCTTCTTCAGCTGTTGCGCCGGCCATCACCTCCATCCAGGTGATGACACTGATCGCCCTTGACGCGTAGCGGCGCATCTCGATCATGGCCTCTTCGATTCCATTCAAGTGGTCGATCAGGATGTTGGTGTCAAAGAGCGCGTTCACCACTCCTCCCGCAGCTTTTCCTGATACGCAAGGCCATCCACCTCGCGGTGCTTCCAAAGCCCGAAGGTGTCAGAGGCCAGCCCAGGCTTGCGCTGCGCTATATACGCTTGAATTGCCTCGCGAATGACTACCGCCCGAGGGCGCTTTTCTGCCTCGACAATGGCTGCCAGCTCCTGGAGCTGGTCTTCCGCAAGGTCGACCAGGATGCGACTCATGATGAACCCATAACGATATCTGATATACACATCGTATATCATCCAATTTGAAACAACAAGGAACCAGCACGGCAAACCGGACCGGAACACGGTGGCGCTGGAAACCGGGTGACGCGCAGGGCTTCGCGACCGGCAAGGCATCTGCTCCGGCCCGAACGGGCCCCGTCTGCTCCTGTTCGGCGCGCGCAAGGGGCGCTAGCCTCAAGGCTACCCACAAGCCCCTCGCCGGCGGGGCGATCTCCCCCCTCCCCGCACGGCACACCTGGAAGTGCTTCATGTATGTGTATGACACCGTCGACCAGCAACTGGTCGACCAGCGCGTTGCGCAGTTCAGCGGCCAGACCGAACGGTTTCTCAACGGCCAGCTCACCGAGGACGAGTTCCGCGTGCTGCGGCTGCAGAACGGCCTCTACATCCAGCGGCATGCGCCCATGCTGCGCGTGGCGATCCCCTACGGCATGCTGGTGTCGCGGCAACTGCGCAAGCTGGCCGAGATAGCGCGCCGCTTTGACCGCGGCTACGGGCACTTCAGCACGCGGCAGAACATGCAGTTCAACTGGCCGCGCCTGGAGGACGCGCCCGCTATCCTGGCGGAGCTGGCGACCGTGCAGATGCACGCCATCCAGACCAGCGGCAATTGCATCCGCAACACCACCACCGACCACTTCGCCGGGCTGGCGCCGGATGAGATCGTGAACCCCCTGGTGTGGTGCGAGATCATCCGCCAGTGGTCGATGCTGCATCCCGAGTTTGCCTTCCTGCCGCGCAAGTTCAAGATCGCGGTGAGCGGCGCCACCACGGACCGCGCTGCGGTGGGCGTGCACGATATCGGCCTGCAGGCCGTGGAGCGCGATGGCGAGCTTGGCTTCCGCGTGTGGGTGGGCGGCGGCATGGGCCGCACGCCCATGGTCGGCAAGCTGATCAACGCCTTCGTGCACTGGTCCGACCTGCTCACCTACCTGCAGGCCACGCTGCGCGTCTACAACCTGCACGGCCGGCGCGACAACAAGTACAAGGCGCGCATCAAGATCCTGGTCAAGGACCTGACGCCGGGCGTGTTCGCGCAACAGGTGGACGAGCAATGGCAGCGGATCCGCGGCGGCCCGGACACGGTCAGCGCGGACTTCGTGGCCGGCGTGGCGGGCCGCTTCACCATGCCGGACCATGATCCCGCGGCGGCGCACGAGGCCGGCCCGGATCCCGAACTGGCGGCGGCGCATCCGCGCTTTGCCCGCTGGCTGCGCAGTAATGTGCATGCGCATCGCGTGCCCGGCTACGCCGCCGTGACCGTCTCGCTGAAGGCCACCGGCATGCCGCCCGGCGACATCACCGCCGACCAGATGGATGCGGTGGCGGACCTGGCGGAGCGCTTCGGCTTTGGCGAGCTGCGGGTCTCGCACGAGCAGAACCTGATCCTGGCCGACGTGCGCCGGGGCGCGCTGTTTGCGCTCTGGCAGGCGCTGGACGCGCTGAACCTGGCCACCGCCAACATCGGCCTGCTCACCAACATCATTGCCTGCCCGGGCGGGGATTTCTGCTCGCTGGCCAACGCGGTGTCGATTCCGCTGGCCGAGGCCATCCAGCGCCGCTTCGACGACCTGGACTATCTGTTCGAGATCGGCGAGCTGGACCTGAACATCTCCGGCTGCATCAACTCCTGCGGGCACCATCACGTGGGCCACATCGGCATCCTTGGCGTGGACAAGGCTGGCGAGGAGTGGTACCAGGTAACCATCGGCGGGCGCCAGAACGGCGCGGCCGGCCATGCGTTGCTGGATCAGCACAAGGGCGGCGGCGCGGCGATCGGCCGCATCATCGGCCCGTCGTTCGCGCGCGATGAAATCCCGGATGTGGTGGCGCTGCTGATCGATACCTACCTGTCCCTGCGCGACAGCGAGGCGGAGCGGTTTATCGACGTGGTGGAGCGGGTTGGCCCGGAGCCCTTCAAGCAGGCGGTCTACCAGGACCCGAGAATCGTCGCGCGGCGGCAGCAAGCGGAGCAAGCCCGTGCCTGATCTCCAATCATTGCCACCGCTGAACAATGTGATTCGCAACGGCCAGCTGGAAGCGGACATCTGGCGCGCCTTCGTGCCGGACGAGAACGCGCCGGCATCGGCATCGGCAACGCACGCGCTGCCGCCGGACGAAAACGGCTGGCTGGTCACCCTTGCCACATGGCGGGCAGCCCGCGATGCCCTGCGCCTGCGCCGCCACCCGGTGGCCGTGTACCTCGGCCCGGATGCGGACCCTGAAGACCTGCTTGAGGCGGGCTCCGCCACCATCGACCCCACTGGCATCGCGCACCTGGCGATCGACTTCCCGGTTTATACCGACGGGCGCGGCTATTCGCTGGCGCAGATGCTGCGCACGCAATATGGCTGGGGCGGCGAGCTGCGCGCGGTAGGCGACGTGATGATCGATACCGTGCACTACATGGCGCGTTGCGGCTTCGATGCCTTCGCCGTCAAGCCGAGCCACGACCCGCAGGCCGCGCTGGCGGCGCTAGGGACGTTCACGGTGCACTACCAGAAAACGTACCCCGCGGCGGCCGCGCCGGCTATTTCGGCAACCAGCCGTCCAGCAATGCGTTGACTGGCTCGTGGGCCTCGTACTGGACCCAGTGGCCCGCGTTGGCAATAACGCGGCCTTCGCGGCGCGGGCTGTCCTGGGTCATTGCCGCGATGGCCGGGACAGGATCCGCCGTGACGTCGTGCTCGCCCCAGGCCAGCAGCACCTCGCCGCCGAAGCGGTCCAGCGCGCCGCGCAGGTCGCCGGAGCGGGAGATGGTCTTGCTGCGAAAGCGCGTGAGGCGGCATGACTCGGTGTGCGCGTACATGGCCATGGCATCGATCTTGGCCGGGTCGGCCATCATGAACGCTTCCAGATTGTAGCGCATGGACAGCGCCAGGACCTCGGCGTCCCCGGCCTTGCGCCAGTCCAGCAGCGCGCGCTGCTGGCGGCGGATGCCGCCATGGCCGCCTGAGCCCATCAGCGCCAGCCGGCGCACGGTGCCGAGCGACGCGGCCACGTTGGCGGCCACCAGCCCGCCGAAGGAGAAGCCGACCAGGCTGAGCGCCTTGTCGCAGCCGGGCAACTGCCTGATGCCCTTGACAAGCGTGCCGGTCATCACCGAAAGATCGCTGGCGATATCGTCCGACTCGCCAAACCCCGGCATGTCCGGTGCCCACACCGTGCGGTACGCGGCCAGCGCTTCGATATTGCGCACCCAGTGCAGCCAGCTGCCGTGCCCGCCATGCAGCAGGACCACGGGTTGCCCCTCGCCAAAACGGCGCCAGACCGTGCGGCAGCCATCGGCATCGGTGACGATCCGTTCGGATTGTTGCGACAGGGCGGCCGCCTGCGCTTCGGGTTGGGCGGAAGCGACAGGCGTTTTGAAGTTTATCCAGGTCATTGGCATAGGCGCGCGCCGTCTGGCCTCCGGGCGCGGCGATCTGCCTCGGCGCACCTGGGGATGCCGGCCACGCGAAAGACGGCTCCGATCCCGGATCATAGCGAATTCCGGATGTACCGGCCCCGGCCAAGCGAGACGACGTCCGGGCAACCAAGCAGCGCCAGGGTCCGGTCGATGTCGGCCACGAACATGGCCAGCACCTCGTCCACGCCGGCCTCGCCACGCGCGGCAAGGCCGTAGAGCAAGGGCCTGCCGAGCATGACGGCGCGTGCCCCTAGCGCCAGCGCCTTGACGACATCCCGGCCGTTGCGAAAGCCGCTGTCCACCAGCGTCTCGCCGCCGCCGACGGCCGCCACCACCTCGGGCAAGACGGACACCGGCGCCGCAAGATCCGCGAGTTGCCGGCCGCCATGATTCGACACGATGACGCCGTCCACGCCGAGCGCCACGCAGCGCGCGGCGTCGCGGGCATTCAGGATGCCCTTGACGTATAGCTTGCGCGGCCACATGTCGCGCAGCGCGGCGAGGTCGTCCCAGGAGAAGCTGGCATCCATGCGGCGCTGGAGCAAGGCAGCCTGGGCGCCGGCACCGGCGCCGCCATCCACGTTAGGCAGCGTCGGCAAGCCATGGCGGCATTGCCGGATCGTCCACGCGGGGTGCAGCGCCGCATCCGCCACGATGCGCGGCGTCAGCCGGTACGGCACCGCGAAGCCGTTGCGCAGGTCGCGCTCGCGCCGCCCGTTCACGGTCACGTCCGTGGTCAGCACCAGGGCCTCATAGCCGGCGGACAACGCGCCCTTGACCAGCGCGCGGGCGTGCTCGCGCTGCACCACATAAAGCTGGAACCACAGCCTGCCGCCGGCACGCCGCGCCACCTCCGCCAGCGCCACGTTGGACGCGGTGGACAGCGTGAACGGAATGCCGGCGCGCGCGGCGGCGCGCGCGAGCATCACGTCACCATCGGGCCGGCAGGCGCCGTTCAGTCCCATGGGCGCGACGACCAGCGGCGCCTCGCTGCGCGCGCCTGCCAGGGTGACCGACAGGTCCCGCGCGCTCACATCGGTCAGGCGCGCCGGATCCAGCAACAGGGCATCGAGCGCATCGCGATTACGCCGGATCCCGGATTCGTCATCCGCGCCGCCTTCGATGTAGTCGAACACGATGCGGGGCAGCCGGCGTTGCGCCAGGCGCCGGTACGCGTCGAGATTGAGGAGCGCCGTCATGCCGTATGCCGGGGAGCTTGCATGGAGCCCGGGCCTCAGGAACGTGCGAGGACCGCGTCACCGCTGGCCGGCGCACGCGCCAGCTTCGGGATATGGCCCTTGACCGCAAGCAGCGCCACCAGCACGGCGGCCATCGCCGCGCCGAGCATGCCGAGGTAGGACGATGCGCCGCCCGCGGTGATCACCGCCGCGCCCGCGAAGGCGCTGAGGATGGCCCCGAGGCGGCCAAAGGCCAGCGCCGAGGCCGTGCCGGTGGCCCGCACTGCCGTGGGGTACACGAAGGCACACAGCGCGTACATGGTCGACTGGACCGCATTGACGAACATGCCGTGCACGCCCAGGCCAACGATCAGCAACCCCGTACTGTGGCGAACATCCACGCCTTGCAGCAACAGCGCGCTGGCCGCCCCGCCGGCGCAACAGATCGCCAGCGGCCAGCGCGAGCCGAAGCGCGCGATGGCAACCGCGCAGCACAGCGCGCCGATGACGCCGCCGAGGTTGTAGGCGGTCAGGCCGGAACCCGCGACCGCCACGTTCAACCCCTCCGACGCCAGCATGGTCGGCAGCCAGCTAAAGGCGCTGTAGACGGCCAGCAGGCACATGAAGAAGGCGCACCAGATCGCCAGCGTGTCGCGCGCCTGCCCGGGCGCGAACAGCGCGCCGAAGCCCTTGCGGCTCTCCGCGCCGCGCTCGGCCAGGTCGGTGAAGACCGCATCCGCCGGCAGCGGCCTGGACATGCGGCCGAGCAGCCGGCGCAGTTCGTCCCACCGGTGCGCTCGGCGCACCAGGAAGCGCGGCGACTCGGGCAGAACCAGCATCAGCAGCACGCCCAGGCCCAGCGGCAGCGCGCCGCCGATAAAGAACAAGCCGCGCCAGCCATAGGCCGGCAGGACCACGCTGGCGAACAGGCCGGCCAGCATGCCGCCCAGCGGCACGCAGACGATGGTGGCCGTCACCGCCAGCGTGCGGCAGCGTGCCGGGGTGAACTCGGCCGTCATGGTGGTGGAGCTTGGCAAAGCGCCGCCGATGCCAAGCCCGGCGATCAGGCGCAGCATGGCGATCGTCGTCGTGTCCGGGGCGAAGCCGATGGCGCAGGTGGCCGCGCCGAACAGGAAGACGCTGCCGATCACGGCCCACCTGCGCCCGAAGCGGTCCGCCAACAGGCCCGCGCACGCGCTGCCGATGCCCATGCCCACCAGCCCGGCCGCCACCGCGGGCGCGAAGGCGCTGCGGGTGATGCCCCACTCCTTGATCAGCACGGGAATCGCGAAGCCGATCAACTGGCCATCGAAGCCGTCCATCACGATGGACAGCGCCGCCAGCATCACGACGATCTTCTGCATGGTCGTGTAAGGGCCATCATCGAGCACGCTGCCCACGTCGACGGGCGTGCCGGCTTGCTGCAGGTTCGCGCTCATGCTGGTGCTCCGTGACGATGCGCGCCGGCCGGGATCGTGGCAAGACGGCGCTTGCGCCGAGCGATGGAAATGCGGCGCGCGGTAATGGCGCGGAACAGATACGTATTCATGCGTGTCTCCTGTCGATGGGCGCTTTGGCCGGGGCCAGCGCTTTTATGTATTGCGTATTGCGTATTGCGTATTGCGTATTGCGTCTTGCGTCTTGCGTCTTGCGTCTTGCGTCTTGCGTCTTGCGTCTTGCGTCTTGAGGCCACGGCGTGCCGTGGCTCAGTGCTGCCGGAGCGGGCTGGCGCCCTGCCCGCCGTCTGCCGCCCGGGCTTCGATCAGCCGGACGAGTTGCAGCAGGCTCTCGGTGCACGGCACCGGCACCCCGTGGCGCCGCGCCGCGGCCACCACGGCGCCGTTGATCGCATCGATCTCGGTGCGCCGGGCGGCAAGGATGTCCTGCAGCATGGAAGGCTTGTGGCCGATGTGGTGGCCGATGGCGTGCAACACGTTGGCGCCGACCTTGTCCGCATCGACAGCCACGCCATGACTCCTGGCCACGGCCAGCACCTCGGCCACCACGGACAAGGCGAGCGCCGTGCCATCCGGGATGTTGCCCAACTGGTCCACGGTGCTGCCAGTGACCGCGCACAGCGGGTTCAGCGCGGCGTTGAATGCCACCTTCTCCCAGATCGCGGCCCACACATCCGCATCGGCGTGGCAGTGCAGCCCGGCGCGCTCCAGCGCCGCCGCCGTCACCGCCACGGCGGGCCGGTCCACGCCATCGGCGCTCATCATCCGGATCCCCCCCTCGCCGTGCGAATGCACGTGCCCGGGGCCAGCCAGGTCGGCCGGCCATGTGGTGACGCCAATCAGGAGCCGCTGCGCCGGCACGAATTCGGAAATCGCATCGACGCTGCCCAGGCCGTTCTGCAACGTCAGCACAATCGTATCCGGCCCCAGCAGGTGGCGCACGCCCGTCATCGCGGCGCGCGTGTGCATGGATTTGGTGAAGACGATCAGCAGATCGGGGATGGCATCCGCCTGTTCCGGGCGCACCGCCCGCATGCCGTGGACCCGCCGGTCCGCCTCATCGGTCTGCAGGCGCAGGCCGAAGCGGCGGATCGCATCGAGATGCGCGTCGTTGATATCGATCAAGGTGACGATATGGCCTGCTTGGGCAAGGCGTGCGCCAAACAGCGAGCCCATGGCCCCGGCCCCGAGAATTGCGATTCTGATCATAGGCGTCGCCGCGGTCCGGCGCAGGTTGGATGGCGTTGTCTGGGCGTGGCGGCAACCCGGCCGCCTGCGGCCTAGAACGGGTAGTGGCGCGGCGTCGTCTGCACGGTGACCCAGCGCAGGTCCGTGAACTCGGCAATGCCGGCCTGCCCGCCAAAGTGGCCAAAGCCGCTGCTCTTCACGCCACCGAACGGCATCTGCGCCTCGTCGTGCACCGTCGGGCCATTGATATGGCAGATGCCGGATTGAATGCGCCTGGCCACGTTCATGGCCCGCGCCACATCGCGGCTGAACACTGCCGACGACAGCCCGTACTCGTTGTCGTTGGCGCAGGCGATGGCCTCGGCTTCGCCGCTAACGCGCACGATGGGCTTGACCGGGCCGAACGACTCTTCCGCATAGATCCGCATCCGCGGCGTGACGTGATCGAGCAGCGTGGCCGGCATCAGGGTGCTGTCCGCCTTGCCGCCGCACAACAGCTTCGCGCCCTTGGCCAAGGCATCGTCGATCAACGAGTTGCAGCGCGCAACGGTGCTCATGTCGACCACGGAGCCCAGCACCACCGGCCCCTTGCGCGGATCGCCCAGCGGCAGCGCGCTGGCCTTGGCCGCCAGTTGCGCGACAAAGGCGTCGGCGATCTTGTTGTCCACGATGATGCGCTCGGTCGACATGCAGATCTGGCCGGAATTGGCAAACGCGCCAAACGCGGCGCCGGCGACGGCGGCATCGATATCGGCATCGTCCAGCACCAGCAACGGGGCCTTGCCGCCGAGCTCGAGCACCACCGGCTTCAAGTGCCTGGCACAGCTAGCGGCGATGACCTTGCCCACGCGCGTGGAGCCGGTGAAGTTCACGCGCCGTACCGCCGGATGGGCGATCATGGCTTCCACCAGTTCGCCCGCATCGGCCGGCGCATTGGTGACGAAGTTCACCACGCCCCTGGGCAGGCCGGCCTCCTGCATGGCTTCGATGATCAACCCGTGCGTGGCCGGGCAGATCTCCGACCCCTTCAGCACGACGGTATTGCCGCAGGCCAGCGGCAAGGCGATGGCGCGCACGGCCAGGATGACCGGGGCGTTCCAGGGCGCCATGCCGAGGACCACACCGGCCGGCTGGCGCACGCCCATGGCCAGGCTGCCCGGCACGTCCGACGGAATGACCTCGCCATGGATCTGCGTGGTCAGGCTGGCCGCTTCAAGCAGGCCGGCCGCGGCCAGGTGCACGTTGAAGCCGGCCCACATGGCGGAGGCGCCGGTCTCGGCGGCCATCGCGGCAGCAAAGGCGTCGCTGCGGGCTTCCAGCGCATGCGCAGCCTTGGTCAGCAGCGCGCGGCGCTCGCTCGGGCCGATGGCGGCCCAGGCGTCGAAGGCCGCCGCGGCGGCGTCCACCGCCGACAGCGCATCGGCGAGCGTCGCGGCCGGGGCAATCGTGGCTACCTCGCCGTCCAGGGGATTGCGGCGCGCGAAGGTGGCGCCGTTGCCTGCCTGGCGTTGTTGGCCGTCGATCAGCAACGAAATCTTCTGCATTCTTGTCTCCTTTGTTTTGCTTGCCTGCGGTTTGCTTCGCTCTGCGCTTGCGGGAGGGATTTCTGTACGCGGAAGAAACCATTGGCTTCGCTTCGAGTGGCTCCTAGCCAAACCGCCCCTCTCCCCAGCCCTCTCCCCATGAGGGGAGAGGGAGTAACGGCCGTCGTCATTGCAGACGGCGCTGGCGCATCCTGTTGGCTTCGGCCTTTGCCTCAGTACTCATGCCACCTCAACCTCCACCAGCATCGCCGTTGGCGAGCGCAACGCGTCGGCCAGGGCATCGCGCAATCGCTCAGCGTCGCGCACCCGCACGCCTTCGCAACCCATCCCCTTGGCCAGCGCCACGAAATCGATCCCTGGCAGGTCCGTGCCCTGCACCGGATCGGCCGGGGCAAAGCCAAATTCCGGCGCGAAGTCCTGCAGTGCGGCGTAGCGCGCGTTGTTGAGGATCACGAAGGTGATCGGCAGCTGGAGCTGGACCGCGCTCCAGATGGCCTGGATCGAGTACATGCTGGAGCCGTCGCCGATCAGCGCGATGACGCGTGCCCCCGGCCGCGCCAGCGCCACGCCAACGGCTGCGGGCATGCCGTAGCCCAGGCCGCCGCTGTCCATGGTGTAGAAGGTGCCGCTTTGCGTGAACGGCAGGTAGCCCTGCATGACGGGACGCGCGCTGGGCGCTTCTTCCACCACGATGTCGGCCGCGTCGCGCACCTCGGCCAGGGTCTGGAGCACATAGGCGGTGGACATCAGCCGCGTCGGTTCGGCATGCGGGCGCGGCGGGCGCGGGGCAGGCAACGGGCGCGCCCTGGGCGCGGGCCGCGCCAGCAGGTCAAGCACGCCGAGCCGGATATTGCCCACCACCGATGCGCCCACCGGCGTCCAGGCCGCGATGGCGGGATCGTCGATCAACTGATACAGCGTGGCGCCCTCCGGCACGTGGGGGCCAGCGCCTTCCACATGGTAGGTAAAGGCCGGCGCGCCCAGCACCAGGATCAGGTCGTGCCCGCCCAGCAGGCCGACGATCTTCTCGCGCATGGCGGGCAGGAAACCGGCGAACAGGCGATGGTCTTCCGGGAACGCGCAGCGCCCGGACATCGGCGCCACATAGACGCGCGCATTGTGCGTCTCGGCCAGGCGCACCACGTCGTCCCATGCGCCGGCGCGGTCGACCTGCCCACCGACGACAAAGGCAGGCCGCTCGCAGGCATCCAGCGCCACGCCAACGCGCGCAATCGCCTCCGGGTCCGGCCGCACCGTATGGCTCACCGTGCGCGCGGCCACCCGCTCCGCCGGCTGGTCCCAGTCGTCCACCGGGATCGAGACCAGCACGGGGCCGCGCGGCTCCTGCATCGCCACGTAATAGGCACGTGCGATGGCCAGCGGCACATCCGCGGCGCGCGCCGGCTCGATGCTCCACTTGACGTAGGGCTTGGCCAGCTCGGTGGCCTGGGCAGACGACAGGAAGGGATCGAACGGCAGGATCGAGCGCGCCTGCTGGCCCGCCGTGACGATCATCGGCGTGCGGTTCTTGAACGCGGTGAAGATATTGCCCATGGCGTTGCCGACACCAGCCGCCGAATGCAGGTTGACCAGCGACGCATTGCGGCTGGCCTGTGCAAACCCATCGGCCATGCCCACCACCACCGCCTCCTGCAGCCCGAGCACGTAGCGGAAGTCGGCGGGGAAATCCCGGAACATCGGCAACTCGGTCGAGCCGGGATTGGCAAACACCGAAGTGATGCCAAGCTGGCGCAGCAGGTCGATCACGGCGTCGCGCACGGTGCTGGCTGTGCTGGTTGCGTTGCGCGCGGCGCCCGCCACGGTTGTCGTGCTACCGGTCATGCAAATCTCTCCCGTCGATGCATTCGGTGGAACGCCTGGCCCAAGGCCGGCGCGTGCTTGGTGTGCAAAGTAGCCCGAAGTATGCGAGCCCGACCCTTAATTGAATATTGCCTTCTTGGTCAAAAGGCATTACTTTTGCGCATGACTTTCGATCTGCGCCAACTCAAGGCCTTCACCACCATCGTCGCCAGCGGCAGCCTGGGCCGGGCCGCCGACGCGCTGCACGTGACCCAGCCCGCACTAAGCCGCACCATCAAGCGGCTGGAGGACGAGCTTGGCGCACCGCTGTTCGAGCGGCACGCCAAGGGCATGCAGCTCACCGCGGTGGGCAGCGCCCTGCTCCCCCATGCCACGCTGCTGCAGCGCGAGGCCGAGCACGCGCGCGAGGAGATCGATGCCATGCGCGGCCTGGCCAAGGGCACCATCAAGGTGGGCGCGGTGGGCAGCATCGCCAGCCTGGTGCTGCCGCTGGCGGTTGGCCGGGTCACCAAGGCGTGGCCGAACCTGCGCGTGGAGATTACGGAGGGCGTGTGGGACCGGCTGGCGCAAAGCCTGATCCGGCATGAGATCGACCTGGCGCTCAGCATCTGCGCGCCGGACACCGACGAGATCGAGGCCATTGCCGACTGCCGGTGGGCGGACAGCAGCTACGTGGTGGCGGCGCCGGGCCACCCGCTGCGGCGCAAGCCGGCACTGACCCTGGCCGATACCCTTGACCAGCAATGGGCCATCCCGCCCCGGGGCACCGGGCCGTTCGAGCATATGCGGCAGGTGTTTGCGGCGCAGGGCCTGGGCCTGCCGAACATCGTCGTGGAGACGCGTTCGGTGACCGCGCTGAAGAGCCTGGTCGCGCAATCCGGCTTTCTGAGCTGGATGGCCGAGCCGATGGTAGAGGCCGAGCGCAAGGCCGGCGTGATCGACATTCTGGACATTCCCGGCGGGGTCGGCACGCGTACGCTGACGGCCTTCCGGCGGCGCCAGGGCATCCTGCCCGGCCCCGCGGTCAAGCTGCTGGAAGCACTACGCCAGCTGACCGCGGCTTGATGAGGGTTGATGATGGCTGCCGGCATGAGAGCCGGCGACCGGTTGCCAGCTAGATCGACGCCAGGGAAATCACCTCGGCAAGGTGCCTTCTTTCGCAAGCCATCTCATCAGCTACGATCTCCGCCATCGCCGCCAGGCTGGCCTGGACGATGGCCGCGGCATCGACCTCGAAATAGCGCCGCAACGCAGCCCGCGAATCGCTGCGTCCGAAGCCATCGGTGCCCAGCGTCACATAGCGCCGCCCCGGCGGGACAAAGGCACGCACCAGCTCCGGCAGCGCGCGCACATAGTCGGTGGCCGCGACAATCGGGCCGCTGCCCGCCCCGAGCTGCCGCCCGAACCAGCTATCGATGGCCGGAACCTCGCCATGGCGCCACAGGCGTTCGCGCTCCACCCCTTCACGCGCCAGCTCGATGTAGCTGGTCACGCTCCAGACATCGGCAGCAATGCCATGCACCTGCTCGAGCTGGCGCGCTGCCTTCAGGACTTCGCCCATGATGGCCCCGCTGCCGAACAACTGCACGCGGTGCTCGAACGCCGCGCCGCGCCGCAGCAGGTACATGCCCCGCACCACGCCTTCGTGCGCTTGGGCCGGCAGGCTCGGATTCTCGACGCTTTCATTGGTGACGGTGACATAGTAGAACTCGTCGGCCTGTTCGCTGACCATGCGCCGCATGCCGTGGTCGACGATGACCGCCAGCTCCCCCGCGAAGGCCGGATCGTAGGCGCGGCAGTTGGGAATGGTCGAAGCCGCCAGGTGGCTGGTGCCGTCCTGGTGCTGCAGGCCCTCGCCCCCCAGGGTGGTACGTCCTGAGGTGGCGCCGATCAGGAACCCGCGTGCGCGCTGGTCGGCCGCCGCCCAGATCAGGTCGCCCACGCGCTGGAAGCCGAACATGCTGTAGTAAATATAGAACGGCAGCATGGTGGTGCCGTGCGTGGCGTAACTGGTGGCCGCCGCGGTCCACGAGGACAGCGCGCCGGCCTCCGTGATCCCCTCCTCCAGGATCTGGCCATCCTTGACTTCCCGGTACGACAGCATCGAGGCTGAATCCTCCGGCTGGTAAAGCTGGCCGAATGGCGCGTAGATGCCGACCTGGCGGAACAGGTTCGCCATGCCGAACGTCCGCGCTTCGTCGGCGACGATCGGGACGATCCGCGGGCCCAGCACAGGATCCTTGAGCAAGGCGCCCAGGTACCGTACCAGGGCCATGGTGGAGCTCATGGCCTTGCCATCGGCATGCAGGGCGAACGCGGCGGTCTTGTCCAGCCCGGGCACCGGCAGCGGCCCCGCGCCGGGATGGCGCGCGGGAAGATAGCCGCCGAGGGCGGCGCGCCTGGCTTGCAGGTAGCGAATTTCGGGGCTGTCCTGCGCCGGGCGGTAGAACGCGGCCTGGGCCACCTGTTCGTCGGTCAGCGGCAACTGGAAGCGGTCCCTGAACGCGAGCAGATCCTCCGGGCCGAGCTTCTTTTGCTGGTGCGTGGTCATCCGGCCTTGCGCGATGGCGCCCATGCCGTAGCCTTTCATGGTCTTGGCCAGCACCACGCAGGGACGCCCATTGCGCCTGGCGGCTTCGGCAAATGCCGCATGGATCTTCGCCGGGTCATGCCCGCCCCGGCGCAGGCCGTCGATCTCGTCGTTGGAGAGATGCGCCACCAGCGAGCGCAGCGCCGGGGTCTTGCTGAAGAAGTTCTCGCGGTTGAACGCGCCATCGTTGGCCGAGAGCGTCTGGAATTCGCCATCCACGGTCTGCGCGAACGCGCGGCTGATGGCGTGATCGTGGTCACGCGCCAGCAGCGCGTCCCACTCCGACCCCCACAAGCACTTGACGACATGCCATCCCGCGCCCGCGAACAAGGCCTCGAGCTCATCGACAATGCGCCCGTTGCCGCGCACCGGCCCGTCCAGGCGCTGGAGATTGCAGTTGATGACGAACGTGCAGTTATCCAGCTTTTCCCGGGCGGCCAGCGTCAGTGCGGCGATCGACTCCGGCTCGTCCATCTCGCCATCGCCGAAGAAGCCCCAGACCCGGCGCTCGCTGGTCGCTTTCAGGCCCCGGTTTTCCAGGTAGCGCATGAAACGCGCCTGGTAGATGGCGTTGAGCGGGCCGATGCCCATCGAGCCGGTGGGGAACTGCCAGAAGTCTGGCATCAGGTAGGGATGCGGGTAAGAACTCAGGCCGCGAATCCCCTTGCCTTCGGCAACGATCTCTTGCCGGTAGTGGCAAAGCGATGCTTCGTCCAGCCGGCCTTCCAGGAAGGCACGCGCATAGACCCCGGGTGCCGAATGGGGCTGGAAGAAGACGAGGTCCCCGCCTTGCGCGGCATCGGGGCCGCGGAAGAAATGCTGATAGCCCACCTCGAACAAATCCGCCGCCGAAGCATAGCTCGCGATGTGGCCGCCAAGCTCGCCATGCGCCTGGTTGGCGCGCACCACCATGGCGAGCGCGTTCCAGCGCAGGATCGCCGACAGGCGCTGCTCCATCGCCAGGTCGCCCGGATAGGCCGGTTGCGCTTCGACCGGTATCGTGTTCAGGTACGGCGTTACCTGTGCCGGCCGCCACCGCAACCGATGCTTGCCAGCATGCGCCAGCAACGCATCCAGGATGGCGCAGGCGCGCTCCCTGCCCTGCTCCGGGCCCCAGGCCGACAACACGCCATCGAGCGCGTCGCACCACTCCTGCAACTCCTGCGGATCCGCCTGCACAATCGGATCGCTCGCCAGGATGGAACCGAATCGGTCACGAGATGCCATCTTGATACGCTCCCGCCGGCAACTGCCCGGCTCAATTTGCCTGGATACCGGCCTTCTGGGCAATGGCCCGCATGCGCGGCAGGTCCTTGTCGATCATGGCGCTGACCTGTTCCGGCGTTGCATAGGAGGGCTCCAGGCCGTTGGCCACCAGTTTTTCCTGGATCTCGTGGTCTTTCATGGTCTGTGCCAGGGCCTTCTCCAGCCGTGACTTGACATCGGGCGGCAAGCCACGCGGGGCCGCGATCGCCACCCATGAATCCGCATCGAAACCCGGGAAGCCGGATTCCGCGACGGTGGGCACCTCCGGCAGCAGCGTCGCGCGCCTGGCGCCTGCCACCGCGATCACCTTGATCTTGCCGCTCTTGATATGCGGCAGGGATGCCGCGATGGTGTCGACCGAGAACGGAATCTGCCCGCCGATCAGGTCGGCAATGGCTGGGGCGCTGCCTTTGTAGGGAATATGCTGGAGCTGCATGCCGGTGGCGCCCAGGATCATCTCGCCCGCGAAGTGGCCGGTGGTGCCGTTGCCGAACGAGCCATAGGCGTATTTGCCCGGCGCGGCCTTCACCGCCGCCATCATCTGCTTGAGGTTGTCCACCGGGACATCGCGATTCGCCAGCAGGATCAGGGGCACGCGCGCGACCAGGCCGATGGGCTCGAAGCTCTTCACGGGATCGTAGGGCAGGTTGGCGTTGATGGCGGGGTTGACCGTGAAGGTCGAGCCGGAACTGATGAACAGCGTATAGCCGTCAGGCGCGGCCTTTGCCACATAGCCGGCGCCAACGATGGTGCCGGCGCCCGCGCGGTTCTCGATGACCACGGGCTGGCCCAGACGTTCGCCCAGCTTCTTGCCTACCAATCGTCCCATGATGTCTACCGCCCCGCCGGGCGGAAACGGCACAACCAGCACGACCGGCCTGGCGGGATATCCCTGGGGCTGCGCATGCGCGGCGCACATGGCAATGCCCAACAGCGACAGCGCCTTCACCGCCATCGAAACGCTTCGTGAAACGACGTTCATGCGCGACTCCTGTGATTGAGCGACGGGGGGCAAACGGAGAGCAAAAAATGGGAAGCAAAACGAGACAGGGGGCTTTGCCGAACAAGCGCCCCTCGATGCCGGCGTTGCGCCACCGGCATCAGGGGGCAGCCATCGTGCGGGATCAGCCGTTGCGGAACAAGAAGCTATAAGCGCTCAGCGCCGGGGCGCCGCCCAGGTGGGCGTAGAGCACCTTGGAGCCTTCCGGAAATTCGCCGCGGCGGACCAGGTCGATCATGCCCTGCATCGATTTCCCTTCGTAGACCGGGTCGGTCATCATGCCTTCTAGCTTGGCACTCATCCGGATGGCTTCGAGCGTCTCTTCGGAAGGCAAGCCGTACTCCGGCCCGCCGTAGCGCGTGTCGAGCACCACGTCTTCGTCGGTGATATCGCGGCCGAGGTCGACCAGATGCGCGGTGTTACGGGCAATGCGCAGGATCTGCGCCCGGGTCTGCGCCGGCTTGGCCGATGCGTCGATGCCGATCACGCGGTTGGCCCGGCCATCGGCGGCGAAGCCGACCACCATGCCAGCCTGCGTGCTGCCGGTGACCGAGCAGACCACGATGTAGTCGAACTTGAAGCCGAGTTCGGCTTCCTGCGCGCGCACTTCTTCGGCGAAGCCGACAAAGCCCAGGCCGCCCAGCGGATGCTCGGAACACCCCGCCGGAATCGGGTAGGGCTTGCCGCCGGCCTGGCGCACGCTCTCCATGGCCTCTTCCCAGCTCTTGCGGATCCCGATATCGAAGCCATCGCTGACCAGGCGCACGTCGGCGCCCATGATGCGAGACATCTGGATATTGCCAACGCGGTCATAGACGGCGTCGGAGTAGTTCACCCAGTCCTCCTGCACCAGCACGCACTTCAGGCCGAGATGCGCCGCCACGGCAGCCACCTGGCGCGTCTGGTTGGACTGGATGCCGCCGATGGACACGAGCGTGTCGCACCCCTGGGCGAGCGCGTCCGGAATGATGTATTCGAGCTTGCGCGTCTTGTTGCCGCCGAACGCCAGGCCGCTGTTGCAGTCCTCACGCTTGGCATAGAGGTCGACCTTGCCGCCGAGATGTGCGCTCAGGCGCTTGAGCGGCTGGATGGGCGTGGGGCCGAACGTCAGCGGGTGGCGGGGAAAGCGTTTGAGATTCATGCTGGCAACTCCTGGGTTTCTTGGATGACTCGGGTTAAGAGCGGGGATCCAGGCATCAAGGCTGGCAAAGAACACTGGCATGTGGCGCCACCTTTCGTTGATGCTGCGACGGACTCAATCCTAGAAAAAAACGCACGAAACATGGTTGCAAATATCAATCCATTTATGCACTATAAAAAATTCATGGCACTCTCTTTTAATTTTTTGTTTTTTATAAAGCATCATGGACGAAACAAAATTGCGCACCAAAACCGAGCACCCCGTGCCACATTCCGAGGCATTGGATCGCACCGATAAAGCCATCCTGCGCGCACTCCAGCGCGACGCGTCCATCTCGAATGTGGCGCTGGCGGCCAAAGTCAGCCTGAGCCCGCCAGCCTGCCTGCGGCGCGTGGAGCGGCTCAAGGAACTCGGGCTGATTCGCGGGATCGTGGCGCTGCTGAACCCGGCCGCGCTGGACGCGGGGATGCTGGTGATGATCGGCGTCGTGCTGGACCGGTCCACGCCGGAATCCTTCTCCGAGTTCGAGAAGGCCGCCCAGCAGGTCTGCGGCTGCATGGAGTGCCACGTGGTGACGGGCGAGTTCGACTACTTCATGATGCTGCGCACCAAAGACAGCGAGAGCTTCAATCGCCTCCATGCGGAGCAACTGCTGTATCTGCCGGGGGTCCGCCAGATACGCTCGTTCATGGTGCTCAAGCAGGTGCTGTCGACGACGCAGTTTCCGATCTGAAGCTGCGCGTTCGCCAGGGCGAATGCGTCCGGGACTTCCTGATTGCGATGCTGTCCAGCCGCCATGGCAGCGGGCCCGGGTGATCGCTATGCCACGTGCGCCGTCAGGGCACGAACCTGGTCCTCCAGGTCTGCGATCCGCCGCTTCATGCAGGCTTGCGCGCTGATATCGCTGATGACGCCATACCAGCGATCGATCGCGCCATTCGTGCCGATATGCGGCTGGGCGCGGCTCAGCATGTGGCGCCAGCTGCCGTCCGGCCACTGGATGCGGAACCGGGTCGCGAACGGCTGGCCATTCGGGATCCAGGCAAGCCACTCCGCCCGGATGCGCAACTGGTCATCAGGATGGACCGTGGCACGCCAGGCGTCGATGCGGTCCTGCATCGCGCACCCGGCGCTGTCGCGGAAGTTCGGGCTGATATAGCACAGCGTGCCATCGGGGTCCGCCGCCCAGGCAATATGGGGGCTCAGCTCGACCGAGCAGCGGAAATGCTCCTCGCTTTCCCGCAAGGCAAGCTCGGCCCGTTTGCGCGCCGAGATGCCAATGGCAACGAGCGAGATGCCGATCACGTCCCCGATGTCATCGTTGACGCGCTGGCCGACCACCAGGTAGACCTCGCCGTTCGCCGTGATCTCGCGCTCCATCGGAGAGCGCGTCTCCATGGCAAGCACGGCATGCGCCAGCGAGCAGACCGATCTGCCGGCTTCGGACATGCAGGCCGCGCAGAGCTGGGCGCCGACAAGGGCGTCCACCTGGGCGCCGAACATTTCCGCATAGCGCCCGTTGACATGCACGTGGCGCAAGCGCGTGTCCAGGAAGCACAGGCCGACGGGCGCGCCGACATAGAGCGCCTCCAGCTGATGCAGGCGCTGATACGGCGACCGGTCCAACGGCCGCGGATCCGGCGCGCGCAAGCCAAGCCGCTGGATAAGCGCGGGAATCCGCTCCGGTTGCAGCGCCGGTGCCCACAGCCATCCCTGGCCGATGTCGCATCCCAGCTTGCGCAGGAGGGTGGCATGCTCTTCGCGCTCCACGCCTTCCGCGACAACACGCATGCCGATGCTGTGGCCCAGCCCCACGATCGCCGTCACGATCCGGCGGCACTCCTGGTCGTCGAGCATGCCGCGCACAAAGCTGGCATCGATCTTGATCTCGTCGAATGGCAGAGCGTGCAGGCGTGTCAGGCTGGCATAGCCGGTACCAAAGTCGTCCAGCGCGATACCAATGCCGAGTGCCTTCAGATCGTCGATGATGGCACGCGCGAGCTCGACATCGGTCTCCATGGCGCCCTCGGTGATTTCGATCTGAATGCGCTCCAGCGGAAATCCCGTCTGCGTGACAGCGTCGGCGATCAGCGCGACGACCGCCTTGTCGCGCAATTGCACCGGAGACACGTTGAACGCCAGCACAAAACCCTGGCCCCAGCCCACAGCCTCCGCGCACGCCGTGCGCACGATATGGGAAGTCAGGCGATCGATAAGCCCGCACGACTCCGCGATCGATATAAAAGTGACGGGGGAAACCGGGCCCGTTGCAGGGTCCGTCCAGCGAGCGAGCACTTCGAAGCCGACGATGGCGCCGGTTTCGAAGCAGATCAATGGCTGGAATGCCGGCCGGAGCAAGCCGCCATCGAGCGCGGCTGCCAGTCTTGCGCAGGTATCGTCCGTGTCTCCCACTTTCATCCTCTCAGATACCGCCGGAAATCCGGATCCTGTCCTATCGAATGGCGCGCCCATGGATCGGGCCCGGCCAACACCTGTGCCGGGCAGTGTTCCGTCAGGTTTGTTCCCTGACCGGGCGCTTGTCGGGCGTAGCGACCTTTTCGCCACTCCCCCCATTGGATATCGACCGGCCTGACGGCAAATTGAGGTCTTGGCTGCCGCGGCGGCCTGGGCCGTGCGGGCGGCGCTGCCTGACAGGTAGCCGAGGTAGCCGGCAGCCTGAAGTGTGTCTCCGCGGGACCCCGTCACCCCCGCAATCGCCCCAACCTCCGCAATAGGGCTACACTGACAACGAGACAACCCTCCGGAGCGCCATGATGGACGCCAATGGCCCTCAAAGCACCTTTCGTGGTCTTCCCCTGACCCCGGAACAGGATGCGGAAGTCAGGCACTACATCAAGAGGAAAAAGCAGCGCAGTGCGCCATGGGATACACCTGAGCTAGCCGCCATGCTCGAGGATATGCTGAGGCCGCCAAGCACCGAGGACGACGACTTCGAATCCCCTGCCGAAGAAGCCAACGCGGACGCCGAGCGCGCGGCGGCTTCGGTGGACGAGGCCATGGATCCGATCGAGGCCGGCGAGGAGCGGATGGCGGCCAGGGAAGCCGAGGCGATGAAGGGCCCCAAGCATTGACATGCAGGTGCAGCGTGCGCGTTGCGCGCTCCATGATCCGGGATGCGCACAAAAGAAGAAAGAGAAGAGAAGAGAAGAGAAAAAAAGAAGAGAAGACAGCCCCCAGTGCAACGACTGGAACACAAGAATAAAGGGCATAGCATGGCGACCGTCGCGACATTCGACATCGAGTACACGCAGTTTCTCGATCCACAAGGTGAGCCGACCCAAGCGCTGCCTGCATTTGCGCTCGATCCCGAGGCGCTTCTCCCGCTCTACCGGGCCATGGTGCTCACCCGCCAGTTCGACCTCAAGGCCATTGCGCTGCAGCGCACCGGCCAGATCGGCACGTTCGCCTCGGCGCTTGGCCAGGAGGCCGTCGGCGTCGGCGTTGCCAGCGCCATGCGCGCGCAGGACGTGCTCGTGCCGTCCTACCGCGATCACGCCGCGCAGTTCCAGCGCGGCGTCTCCATGACCGAGAGCCTGCTGTATTGGGGTGGCGACGAGCGCGGCAATGCGTTCGCGGCGGCGCCGCATGATTTTGCGAACTGCGTGCCCATCGGCAACCAGGTCTGCCACGCTGCCGGCATCGCCTACGCGATGAAGCTGCGCCGCGAGCCGCGCGCCGCGGTTTGCCTGCTCGGGGACGGCGGCACGTCAAAAGGCGATTTCTACGAAGGCATGAATATGGCGGGCGCCTGGCACGCGCCCCTTGTGCTGGTCGTCAACAACAACCAGTGGGCGATCTCCATGCCGCGCAGCCAGCAGACCGCCGCGCAGACGCTCGCGCAAAAGGCCATCGCGGCCGGTATCCCTGGCCTGCAGGTGGATGGCAACGATATCGTGGCGGTGCGCCAGGTCACGCTCGACGCGCTGGAACGGGCGCGCAGCGGTGGCGGCGCCACGCTGATCGAAGCGATCACCTACCGGCTTGGCGACCACACCACGGCGGACGATGCCTCGCGCTACCGCGACAGCGAACAGGTCAGGCAGCACTGGCTGCTGGAGCCGGTGGCCAGGCTGCGCAACTATCTGCTGCGCCTTGGCGCATGGGATGCGGCCCGCGAAGACGCGCTTGCCAAGGATTGCGCGGCGCAAGTGGCGGCCGCGGTGCAGGCCTACCTGGCAACGCCCCTGCCGGAGACGGCAGCGATGTTCGATTACCTGTATGCCGGCCTGCCCAAAGCGCTGGCGGGGCAAGTGGCCACCGCGCATCGCTTTGCCCCGGGGGCCCACCAGGGCAAGGATAACGAGAGCGAGCAGGATCATGGCTGAAATCAATCTGGTCGAAGCCGTCAACCAGGCGCTGGCCCATGCGCTGGAACACGACCCGCGCGTGGTGCTGCTCGGTGAGGACATTGGCGTGAATGGCGGCGTGTTCCGCGCCACGGCGGGGCTGCAAGCCCGTTTTGGCGCGGAGCGCGTGATCGATACGCCGCTGGCCGAGTCCGGTATCGCCGGGGCCGCGATCGGCATGGCGGCAATGGGGCTGGCGCCCGTGGCGGAAATCCAGTTCACCGGTTTTATCTACCCGGCCATCGACCACATCATCAATCATGCCGGCCGCCTGCGCCACCGCACGCGCGGCAGGCTGAGCTGCCCGATGGTGCTGCGCTCGCCTTATGGCGCCGGCATCCATGCGCCGGAGCATCACTCCGAAAGCCCCGAGGCGATGTTTGCCCATATCCCCGGCATCCGGGTGGTCATACCGTCCACCCCGGCGCGCGCCTACGGCCTGCTGCTGGCGGCCATGCGCGACCCCGACCCGGTGGTGTTCCTCGAACCCACCCGGCTCTACCGCCTGTTCCGCGAAGAAGTACCGGACAGTGGCGAGGCGCTGCCGCTCGATACCTGCTTCACACTGCGCGACGGCGACGACATCACGCTGGTGAGCTGGGGGGCGATGCTGCAAGAGACGCAGGCCGCGGCTGACCTGCTGCTGGACGAAGGCATCGCCGCCGCCGTCATCGACGTGGCCACGCTCAAGCCGCTCGACATGGACACCATACTGGAATCGGTCGCCAGGACGGGCCGCTGCGTCATCGTCCACGAGGCGCCCCGCAGCGCCGGCTTCGGTGCCGAGATCGCGGCGAACCTTGCCGATGCGGGGCTGTACTCGCTGGCGGCGCCGGTGCAGCGCGTCACTGGCTACGACACCGTGGTGCCGATGGCCAGGCTCGAGTACACGTACCTGCCCAGCGTGGCGCGGATTGCCGACGCGGCCCGCAAGGCCATGGCCGCCTGACGTTTTTCCCCGGGAGCATTGATGAAGATCTTCAAGTTGCCCGACCTGGGCGAAGGCCTGCAGGAAGCCGAGATCACCGAATGGCACGTCAAACCCGGTGACACGGTGGCGGCCGACCAGCCGCTGGTTTCGGTCGAGACCGCCAAGGCGATCGTCGAGATACCGTCGCCCTACGCCGGGCAGGTCGCCAAGCTGTTTGCCCAGCCGGGCGAGATCGTGCACCTTGGCGCGCCGCTGGCGGGCTTCGAAGGCGCCGGCGGGCAAGAGGACGCGGGCGCGGTGGTGGGCGATGTCAAAGTCGGCACGCAGGTGGTCGCGGAAGCGCCCGCCGCCCTGTCCCGTGGCGGCGGCGCGGTGCGGGCCGTGCCGGCCGTGCGCGCCCTGGCGCGCCAGCTCGACGTGGACCTGGCGATGGTCACTCCAACGGGCGCGGACGGCATCATCAGCGCCGCCGATGTGCGCCGCGTCGCCGCGACGCTGGCGGACCTGGGGCCACCGGAAGTCCTGCGCGGCGTGCGGCGCGCCATGGCGCTGAACATGGCGCGCGCCCAAAGCGAGGTCGCCGCGGCAACCGTGATCGACGACGCCGATATCCACGCCTGGGCGCCCGGCACCGACACCACCATCCGGCTGGTGCGCGCACTGGTTGCGGGCTGCCGCGCCGAGCCCGGCCTCAACGCCTGGTATGAAAGCCAGACCGGGCGCCGCCATGTGCCGGCGCGGATCGACGTGGGGATTGCGGTCGACCTGCCCGAAGGCCTGTTCGTGCCGGTGCTGCGCGATACCGGCAAGCGCGACGCGGCAGACCTGCGGCGCGGCCTGGACCGCATGCGCGCGGATGTACGTGCGCGCACGATCGCCCCCGAGGAGATGCGCGGCAACACCATCACGTTGTCCAACTTCGGCATGATCGCCGGCAAGTACGCGGCGCCGATCGTGGTGCCGCCAACAGTGGCCATCCTGGGCGCCGGCCGTATCCACGATGCGGTGGTTGCGGCCGGCGGCATACCCGTCGTGCACCGGATCCTGCCGCTCAGCCTGACCTTCGATCATCGGGTGGTCACAGGCGGCGAGGCCGCGCGCTTCCTGGCGGCAGTGATCGCGGACCTGGCGCTGGCGGCCTAGGCCTGGGCAGCGCGGCAGCGCGACAGGCGAGTGCGTGGGCGCTTTACTCCGCGCGGATCCTGGCTTCGGCCACGATCTTGGCGGAGCGCTCCATGTCCTCCTTCTGGAAGCGGGCGAAGTCTTCCGGCGTGCCAGGCGAGAGCAGGTAGCCCTGCTCGGCCAGCCTGCCGCGCAGGTCGGACGCCAGCGCCTTGTTGACCTCGGCGTTGAGCCGCCTGGTCACATCGGCCGGCAGCTTGGCCGGACCCCACAGGCCATACCACGAGTAGAACTCATAACCCGGCACCGTCTCGCCGACGGTCGGCACGTCGGGCATGGAAGGCAGCCTGTCCTTGGAGGTCACCGCGACCACGCGCACCATGCCGCTCTTGTGATAGGACAAGGCGCCGAGCACGGGATCGATAAAGCCATCGATGGCGCCACCGATCAGGTCCTGGTAAGCGGGCGCGGAACCCTTGTACGGCACCACCAGGTAGTCGATCTTGCCTGCCCGCTTGAGCAGCTCCGTGGACAAATGCCCCGCGGACGCCTGCGAGCCAATCGCGAACGACATCTTGCCGGGATGCGCCTGCGCGTAGGCGATCAACTCCTTGATGTTCTTCACCGGCAGGTTCTTGTTGACGGAGACCGCCAGCGGCCCCTTGCCGACCAGCGCGATCGGCACGAAATCCTTGGTCACGTCGTAAGGCGACGATCTCAGGGTCATGGGCGTGGTAGTGAAGGTGGAGGCGCTGAACAACAGCGTGTAGCCGTCCGCCGTGCCCTTGGCCACCGCGTCGGCGCCGATGATGCCCTGGCCGCCGGGCCGGTTGTCGACGATAAAGCTCTGGCCGGTTTGCTCGGAGAGCTTTTGCGCCAGCATGCGGCCGACGGTGTCGGTGGGGCCGCCGGGCGGGAACGGAATGATGACGCGCACGGCTTTGTTGGGGTAACCCTGCGCGATGGCGCTGGCGGCGGCGCAGGCCAGCAAGGCGCCAGCGGCACTGCGGAAAATCCGGTGGAACAGCATGGTTTGTCTCCTGTCTCGACTGCAGGTGCGCCCCTATGGGGTGCTCTTATTTCGGTGCGCTTATTTCGGCGCTCTTATTTCTTTCCCGCTCTCAAGGCTGCGCCAGCGCCGACATCTGCGCATACAGATCCGCCTTGCCCTCAAACCCGATGCCCGGCAGCTCCGGCATGGTGATATGGCCGTCGATCACCTTCACGCCATCGGGGAAGCCGCCGTATGGCTGGAACAGGTCGGGGTAGCTCTCGTTACCGCCAAGGCCCAGGCCGGCGGCGATATTGAGCGACATCTGATGGCCACCGTGCGGGATGCAGCGGCTTGACGACCAGCCAAAGGTCTTCAGCACTTCGAGCGTGCGCTCGTACTCCACCAGCCCGTAGGACAGCGCGCAGTCGAACTGCAGGTAGTCGCGGTCCGGGCGCATGGCGCCGTAGCGGATCAGGTTGCGGGCGTCCTGGTGGCTGAACAGGTTTTCGCCGGTGGCCATGGCGCCGGGGTAGTACTCGGCCAGCGTGGCCTGCAGGTGGTAGTCCAGCGGATCGCCGGCTTCCTCGTACCAGAACAGCGGATAGTCGCGCAGCATCTTGGCGTAGGCGATGGCGGTGTCCAGGTCAAAGCGGCCGTTGGCGTCCACGGCAAGCTGCGCGTCCGGGCCGATTTCCTGCAGCACGGCCTCGATGCGCGCGCTGTCTTCTTCCAGGCTGGCGCCGCCGATCTTCATCTTGACCACGTTGTAGCCGCGCTTCAGGTAGGAGCGCATCTCGGCGCGCAGCGCGCCGAGATCCTTGCCCGGATAGTAATAACCGCCGGCGGCGTAGACGAACACGCGCGGGTTGGCGTTGACGCCGTGGCGCTCGGCCAGCAACCGGAACAGCGGCACGCCGGCGATCTTGGACACCGCGTCCCACACCGCCATGTCGATGGTGCCGACCGCGACCGAGCGCTCGCCATGGCCGCCCGGCTTCTCATTGGACATGGTGGCGGCCCACACGCGGTTGGGGTCGAGGTTGGTGCCGGCGTCGTCCAGCAGCGATTCTGGATCGGCCGCCAGGATACGCGGCGCAAAACGCTCGCGGATCAAGCCGCCCTGGCCGTAGCGGCCATTGGAGTTGAAGCCGTAGCCGATCACGCGCTTGCCGTCGCGAAACGCGTCGGTCACCACGGCGACGAGGCTGCTCGTCATCTTCGAGAAATCGATATAGGCATTGCGGATGGGCGACGAAATCGGCTTCGTCACTTCGCGGACGTCAATGATGCGCACGGACATGGCTTGTCTCCAGTGTTCTAGTGTCTTTCGGTAATCAGCTAATCAGCGAATCAGGCGGTTCGATATGTCGGCTGGCGGCACTACAGCGAAGCACCGCCGCAAATCAGGATCTGCTGCCCGGTGATGGCGCCGGCATCGGGCCCGAGCAGGAAGCTCACCATCCCGGCCACTTCATCGGGCCGGATAAAACGCCCGATGGGCGGCGTGCGCGGCGGCGTGCCCTTGCGGCCCGGGTCGTTCAGCATCGGGGTCTCGGTCGCGCCCGGCGCCACCACATTGACGGTGATGCCGCGTGGCGCCAGCTCCGCGGCCCAGGAGCGCGCCATGCCCACCACCGCCGCCTTGGTCGCGGCGTACTGGCTGCGCCCTGGCGCGCCCGCCGCCGTGCGGCTGCCGATCAGCACGATGCGCGCGCCATCCGGCAGGGTTGGCATCAGCGCGTTGGCCAGCACGCAAGCGGCTTGCACATGGATGCGCCACATGCCCTCGCCGTCCTCGGGCTTCAGGTCGCCGAGCACCGCCGTGCGCATGAATCCCGCGGCATGGACAATGGCATCGACCTGGGGCAACGTGGCCACGGCGGCGGCAAGCTTTGCGGCATCGGTCAGGTCGACTTCGATCCCGTTGAAGCCCTCGGCGCTGGGTGCCGGCGAGCGGTCCAGCCCGGTCACCGTCCAACCCGCCGACAGCAGCCGCCGGGCAATGGCCGCGCCGATACCGGAGCTGGCGCCGGTGACCACGGCGTGCCTGGTCCGCGCCGCGGGCGTGTCGTCGTCTTGCATGGATTGGCTCATCAAAGCCCCTTTGGATTGCATGGCCAGCAGCCCGGCCCTCGGCACGCTGGCCGCGGGCCGGGATGGCGCGCCGGTACAGGCCCGGATCAGACGTGGATCAGACGTGGTTCAGACGTGGTTCAGGCTCAGGCGGCCGCTTTCTGCGTCACGCCGGCGTGTTCCAGCGCGGCCTGGATCGCGGCCAGCTCGGCGGCCGACGGTGCGTGGGTCGGCGGGCGCACCGTGCCATCGCGCAGGATGCCGGCCAGCGCCATGGCGGCCTTCATGCGGCCATGGGCTTCGCCCGTGGGCTCGCCCGCGCCGTACACCGCGTCCTTGAGCGGGTTGATCAGGGCCTGCACGCGCATGGCTTCATGCAGGTCGCCGGCCTTGACCGCCTTGAGCAGGTCGTTGATCAGGCCGGGAATCAGCGAGGCAAAGCCGACCAGCGCGCCATCGATGCCCTGCACCATCGACGACAGCAGGTATTCGTCGTGGCAGGTCATCAGCACCTTGGTGGGATCGGCCGCGCGGATCTCCTTGATGTCGCGCGCGTATTTGTTCATTTCGCGCTCGCCCATCTTGAAGGCCTTCACATAGGGCAGCTTCGCCAGTTCCGCGAGCAGCTCCGACGAGTAGGAGCCACGGGTCCAGGCCGGGTAGATATGCACCACCAGGGGCAGCCCGCTGGCCTTGCCGATGGCGTTGAAGTAGTCGAGGCAATGCTCCGGCTTGAAGCCAAAGCGCAGCCAGTGATGCGGCGGCATGATATCGAGCCCGGCGGCGCCCGCTTCCTTGGCCCAGCCAGCTTGTTCCACGGCGTCGTTGATGCCTTCGCAGACCACCGACGAGATCACCGGGCAGATGCCCTGGGTGGCGTCGGCGGTGATGCGGGTCACTTCGGCGCGCTCGCGCGGCGTCAGCGAGAAGACTTCACCGGTATGGCCATTGGTCATCAACGCGGTCACGCCGGCTTGGCCGCCCAGCCACCTGGCAAAACGGCGCAGCTCCGGCTCGTTGATGCTGTAGTCCGCGTTGAAAGGAACCGCGATGGCGGGAATGATGCCGTGGAAATTGATATCAGGCACGTTCGTCTCCTGGTGTGGCTTGCGCTATTTGCGCGTTCGGGTGGGTATCAAGGTGGGCGGAATGAATCCGCCGGAGGGTTGCAGCGCACGGGCCAGCTCGGTAGCGGCATGCACTACCGCCGGGGCCGTGGTCGATTCGAAATCTTCAAGCGAGGTATTCATGGCCGGCGCCGCCACGCTCAGCCCGGCAACCGGCACGCCATCCACATCCAGCACCGGCGCGGCCACCACATAGAGGCCGGACACCGTTTCCTGGTCCGACAACGCATAGCCCTTGGCCCGCACGGTCTTGAGCCGCTCTAGGATGGTGTCGAGCTCGGTGAGCGTGTGGTCGGTCAGCTTCTGCCGGGGCTGGGCGTCCAGCACGCGGGCCTGCATGTCCTGCGGCAGCCACGCCAGGATGGCGTAGCCGACGGCCGTGGAATAAGCCGGCACCCGGCTGCCGATGCGGATATCCACACCAAGCCGCGTCAGCCCGGCCTGGATCCGTTCCGCGTAAAGCACGTCCGGGCCATCCAGCACGCCGATGGAAGCGGCTTCATTGATCTCCCCCACCAGCGCGCGCAGGATCGGCCTTGCCCGCGTGCGCAGGTCGGCATGGGCGATGGCGTCAAAGCCAAGGTCCAGCACCTTGAGCGACAGCCGGAACAGCCGCGTGTCCGGCACGCGCTGCACGTAGCCGATATCCACCAGCGTGTTGAGGAAACGAAAGGCCGTGGCATTGTCCAGCCCGGAGCGGCGCGCGACTTCCGCCATGGTGAGCTCGGGCTCCTGCGCCGTGAACGCTTCAAGAATGCGGAAGCCCTTCGCCAGCGACTGCACCGTGTTCTTGGATGCGTCGGCCGCGCTGCTCGCCTTCGATGCGGTCGGGACGGAGTTCTCGGTAGCCATGTCAATCTCCACTGTCAGTTCTTAGTTCTCGATGCAAACCCGGAATCGAGTTCGGATTCCGAATTTTAATTCGATGAATGGACAGAGGAAAGCCCTCGCTCAAGTTCAAGTTCAAGTTGGGTGGATACGCATCGGCATTGCTGCCGGGTTTTATAAAATTCGGATTACGAATTTTTATTCGAATTGTGGGGCTAAGAAAAAGTGCCAAGCAACGGCACCTCTTTGCTGATCCTGCCCCGCGTCCTGAGACGCTTCTTTTTTATTCGGATTGCGAACTTGTATTCGCGATATGGAATATTCTAGACCTCGTTTCCCGGCCAGGGCAAGAGCGAACTTCCTAGGGTTTTCACTGAACGGGTCACGCCGCCTTGCGCGTCATTCAGCACAATTCCTCTTAAACAGACATTTACAAATAGCAACGGAATCGTTACACTGCCCCTCAATTGCGAATCACTCGCATTCTCGTTCCAGCCCAAGCATTGGTTTTTATTCCTGGCCCCTCCTTTCGTTCCTTGCACGCCAGGTATCTTCCGCGCCCCATGCGCGCATCGACTCCCCTCGCAACACTGAAATCATGACTGCTCCCCTGAAGACGCGCGCGCGTTTGCTCGCGTCCGTTGGTGCTCTTTACTGCACAGGCTTCCTCGCCACCACGCCAGCCTTCGCACAGTCCGCAGCCGACGCCGGCAACGCGAAGGAAGCCACCTTGCCCACCGCCGTGGTCACCGCCGATTCGCCGCTCCAGGCCAAGCGCCTGCCCTCGTACAAGTTCGTCGCACCGTTGCTGGATACACCGCGCTCGGTCACGGTGATTCCCGAGGAACTGCTCAAGCAGACCAATGCGACGACCTTCGCCGATGCGTTGAAGACCGTGCCGGGCATCACCTTCCTGGGCGGCGACGCCGCGGCGAACCCCTCCGCGGATCGTCCGGTGATCCGCGGCTTCGAGTCGCGCAACTCGATCTTTGTCGACGGCATGCGCGACTCCGGCGTGCAGAATCGCGAGACCTTCGCGGTGGAGCAGATCAGCGTCATCAAGGGCCCGGATTCGGTTTATGCGGGCCGTGGCGCGGTTGGCGGCAGCATCGACATCGTCACCAAGATGCCCAAGGCGGATGACTTCACCAATGCCAGCCTGGGGCTTGGCACCGAGGCCTACAAGCGCGCCACGCTCGACGTCAACCGCCGTATCAATGACGAGACCGCGGTGCGCCTGAACGTGATGGGGCACGACGCCAACCAGGCCGGGCGCAACGATGTCTACAGCAAGCGCTGGGGCGTGGCGCCGTCGGTCGCGTTCGGGCTGAACACGCCGACCACGGTGTCGCTGAGCTACTACCACGTCAACACCTACGACATGCCGGACTTCAGCGTGCCGTTCCGCTCGACCGGCGGCACGCCCGGGGCGGGAACCAGCATCCAGCGCTCGCAGTTCTACGGCCTGAACAACCGCGACTACCGCCGCGGGCAGACGGACACCGGCGAGATCCGCATCGAGCACCGCGTGGACGACAACTGGAAGGTGCGCAATACCACCATGTTCGGCCGCTCCACGCTGGACTACATCGCCACCAACCCGCAGTTCCTGAACGCCAGCGCGAACCTCCTCCAGCTGCAAGCCAAGAGCGGCAAGTACGCCACCAACAGCGTCTCCAACCAGACCGAGCTGTCCGGCAAGGCCACGTTGCTTGGCATGCAGCACACGCTCACGGCCGGCGTGGAATTCAGCTGGGAGCGCAGCCTGTACGAGGGCTACCTGGTGAGCGACAGCGCGGGCAACAATATCCGCACGGGCGGCCCCTGCACGATCGCCTACAACTGCACCGCGATCGGTGCCTGGAATGCCAACGCCCCGTGGACCGGCAGCACCGTGCTCAACGGCGACAAGAGCTTCCCCGGCGCGCCCACCAGCACCCGCACCAATGTCTCGTCCGCCTACCTGTTCGACAGCGTGAAGCTGAGCGATCGCTGGCTGTTCAACGCCGGTACGCGCTTCGACCGCTTCGACGTCACCGCCGTGCAGGCCGGCACGCCGGACCTGAAGAACACCGCCAACCTGTTCAGCTACCAGCTTGGCCTGGTGTTCAAGCCGGTCGACACGGTCAGTCTGTATGCCTCATACGGGACCTCCGCCAATCCGCCGGGCGCCAACAGCGGCCTGGGTGGCGGCACCGACCAGATCACCAAGACCAACCAGGACCTGTCGCCCGAGCGCAGCCGCAACATCGAAGTGGGCGCCAAGTGGGACACGCTGGACCGCCGCCTGTCGCTGACCTCGGCGCTGTTCCAGACCGACAAGACCAATGCGCGCGTCAGCGACGGCCTGGGCGGCATCGTCAACGCGGGCAAGCAACGCGTGCGCGGCGCGGAACTGGGCATGGCCGGCAACCTCACCAGCAAGTGGCGCGTGTTCGGCGGCTACTCCTACCTGGATGCCATCACGACCGACGCCGGCGCCGCCAATGCCTCGGCATCCGGCCTGCCGATGGTGATGGTGCCCAAGCACAACGTCACGCTGTGGACCTACTACGACGTGCTGCCCAAGCTGTCGATCGGCGGCGGCGCCACGATCTCCAGCCTGACCTACGCCTCGGTCTCGGCAACGTCGCGTAAATGGACGCCGGGCTACGCGCGTTTCGATGCGGTGGCGACGTATCGCGTCTCCAAGACCGTGGATGTGCAACTGAACGTGCAGAACCTCTTCGACAAGAAGTACTACTCCGCCGCGTACCCGATCTACGCAACGTGGGCGCCGGGTCGTTCAGCGGTGATGACGCTGAACTTCCATATGTGAGTTTTGCCGGCTTTCTTTTGACTTTGATTCATCCGGCTTTCGTGTGGGTCGATGCATCGCTGGGCCAAATCCAGCGCTGCCGTAGCTCCCCTCTCCCGCATGGCGGGAGAGGGGTTGGGGGAGAGGGCGGGCCTGCGCAAGAGCGAGGCGCATCACGTTGAGCGAACGCCCACCCTCTCCCCCGGCCCCTCTCCCATTTCATGGGAGAGGGGAGCAAACCAGCGTGTTGCTTCCCGCCACTTACCCACGCGAAAGTCTGAAGAACCTCTGCTTTTAGCTTTTTACTTTTAGCTTTTCAGTTTTCAGCCTTGAGGGCGCTCCGCGGAGCGCCCTTTTTCATTTGCACGCCGTTGCTGGTGCCTTGTTTTCCACACGGCCTTAATGCTGCCTTAAGCTGCGGTGAAATAACCTTGCGCCACGGACTGCGTAGAGCGGCCGATCCTACGCCAGCCCCCCGAACAACCAACAGGGCAAGCCGCCCCCCAGCGCATAGCAAACCTGGAGCACGCCATGAACACGCTGTCCCCCCGGCCGATGCCAGCCTGGCTCAACAAAGTGCCCGAAGTCACCGTGGGCTTCTGGATCATCAAGATCCTGTCGACCACGGTCGGCGAAACCGGCGCCGATTTCCTCGCGGTCAACGCGGGGCTGGGCCAGGCCGTCACCGGCTGCGCCATGGGCGCCTTGCTGGCCATCGCACTGTTCGCGCAGGTCCGGGTGCATCGCTATGTTCCCTGGATGTACTGGCTGACCGTGGTGCTGGTCAGCGTCGTCGGCACGCAGATCACCGATGCGCTCACCGATGGCCTGGGCGTGAGCCTGTATCTAAGCACGGCCGTCTTCGCCGTCATGCTGGCGGGAATATTCGTGTTCTGGTACCGACGCGAAGGCACGCTCTCCATCCGCACGATCTGCTCGCGCCGCCGCGAGCTCTTCTACTGGGCCGCGATTCTTTGCACCTTTGCCCTCGGCACCGCCGCGGGCGACCTGGCCACCGAAGCCCTGGGCCTGGGATTCCAGTTGGGCACCCTTGTGTTCGGCGCCCTCATTGCCCTCGCCGTGGCGGCGTTCTACTTCGGCGTCAACGCCGTTCTGACCTTCTGGATCGCCTATATCCTGACGCGCCCGCTGGGCGCCTCGCTGGGCGACCTGTTGTCCCAGGCGCAGACCTATGGCGGCCTTGGCTTTGGCGCGGCGCTGACCAGCGGCATCTTCCTGGCCGTCATCGTCGCACTGGTCGCGATGGCCCAGCGCAATGCAAGCCAGGCCGTGGGAGCGACGACGGCGCCATGAATGGCACCGATGGTCCTGCGCCGCTGGACTGCTTGCGCTCGCGGCATTCCTGCCCGGCCATTTCAAAGAGATTCTGGCGTCGTTGCGCGGCCTTGGCCGTACCGCTTGTACGTCTGCGGCCGCGCGCCTGGCCAGAACCGCCTGGCTTCATGTTGAAAGCCGCTTAAGCCGCGCGCTCAATCCTTGTTCGGATGCGTCATCTCGATGGGCACGATCCAGCGCGCGTATTCGTCCTCGGTGAGATAGCCCAGCGCCAGCGCGGCGGCCTTCAGGGTCAGCCCTTCCTTGTGCGCCTTCTTGGCAATGGCGGCGGCCTTGTCGTAGCCGATATGGCGGTTCAGCGCCGTCACCAGCATCAGGTTCTTGTCGAGGTTCTCCGCGATCTTCGGCAGGTTCGGCTCGATGCCGAGCGCGCAATGGTCGTTGAAGGCCAGGCAGGCGTCGGCGATCAGCTCGATGCTCTCCAGCACGTTGTGGACCATCACCGGCTTGTACACGTTGAGCTGGAAATTGCCCTGGCTGCCGGCGAACGCCACCGTGGCATCGTTGCCAAACACCTGCGCGCACACCATGGTCATGGCCTCGCACTGGGTCGGGTTGACCTTGCCGGGCATGATCGACGAGCCCGGCTCGTTCTCGGGGATGTTGAGCTCGCCAATGCCGCAGCGCGGGCCCGAGGCCAGCCAGCGCACATCGTTGGCCATCTTCATCAGGCCGCCGGACAGCGTGCGCAGCGCGGCGGAGGTTTGCACCAGCGCGTCGTGCGCGGAGAGCGCGAAGAACTTGTTGGGCGCATCGACAAACGGATGGCCGGTCAGCGCGGCGATATAGGCGGCCGCGCGCGCGCCAAACTGCGGATGCGCGTTCAGCCCGGTGCCCACCGCCGTGCCGCCGATGGCCAGTTCCAGCAAGCCCGGCTCAGCCAGCTTGACGCCATGCAGTCCGAAATCGATCTGCGCCACCCAGGCGCTGATTTCCTGGCCAAGGGTGATGGGCGTGGCGTCCTGCAGGTGGGTGCGGCCCGTCTTGACGATGTCCTGGTACGCCTGCGCCTTGGCGGCCAGCGTATCGCGCAAGGCGCCTACCGCCGGCAGCAGCTTGGTATGGATCTGCTCGACCACGGCGATGTGCATGGCGGTGGGGAACGTGTCGTTGGAGCTTTGGCCGCGGTTCACGTGATCGTTCGAATGCACCGGCTTCTTGCTGCCGAGCTCCCCGCCGGCAATCTCGATGGCCCGGTTGGAGATCACCTCGTTGGCGTTCATGTTCGATTGCGTGCCGGACCCGGTCTGGAACACCACCAGCGGGAAGTGCTCATCCAGCTTGCCGGAGATGACCTCGTCGGCCGCCTGCACGATCAGCCGGCCGATGTCGGGCGGCAATTCGCCAAGTTCCGCATTGGCCTCGGCGGCCGCGCGCTTGAGGATGCCCAGCGCGCGAATCACCGGCCGCTGCCAGCGGAAGCGGCTCACCCCGATCGGGAAATTAATGGTGGAACGCTGCGTCTGCGCGCCCCAGTAGCGATCTGCGGGCACATCGATGGCGCCCATCGAATCGGTTTCGGAACGGAATGCGGGCATGGAAGACACTCTCCAAACAAACTACGTCAAGGATCGCCCGGTACGGGGCAACCTGGACCTGGAGGCACCCATCACCGAGCCGGAATAAACGCCGGCGCCAGTGGCGGCCAGGGCGTGACATGCGCTGATCTTTTCAGTTGTGCGCTGTAGTGCGCTGTAGTTCGCAATACAGCGGGAGGACGATACGGTCTCTCCGTTTTCCTTTTGCGGGGGCAGCCCAGCCGCATGCGTTCCCGCAGCCGCTTCGAGCCAAGACGAACGATAGCCCAGGCGCCGGCCATGGGCAATGAATCCCGACGAAATGAAAGGGGTTCGCAGGCAGTGCGGCACGCTGGCCATGCGGGCAAAGTGGAAGTGGGCCAGCGGCCCCGGCCCGAGCGCAGCGCGCCCGCTAGCCGGCACTTTCCGGCTGGGCATCGGGCAAGCGCGCTTTGCCCGCATGCCGCAACAACGCGCCCGCGATCCCCATGACGATGGCCGCCATGGTGGCACCCGGCCCGAAGATCGCGCTCACCCCCTGGGCGCGCAGCCGCCGGGCGTGGCTGGCGGGAATCACGCCGCCCGCGAAGACCAACGCGCCTGGCCGGCCTGCGCGCAGGCCATCGATCAGGCAGGGCAGCAACGCCAGGTGCGCGCCGGCCAGGGACGATGCACCCACCGCGTCGACCTGCCCGTGCAGGGCCATCGCCACGGCGTCCTGCGGCGACTGGAACAGCGGCCCCAGCGTGACCGCGAACCCGGCGTCGGAGAGCGCCGCGGCCACGGCCTTGGCGCCGCGGTCATGCCCGTCCTGCCCCAGCTTGGCGATGAGGATGCGCGGCGGCCTGCCCAGGCACGCGGCCAGCGCACGGACCTGCTCGCGAGCCGCGTCCCAGGCCGGGCTGTCGTACAAGGCCTCGCCGTAGGCTTGGCGGGCGTAGCGAGGCGCCATCGCATGGCGCGGCCACACCAGCTCCAGCGCCTGCGTGCACTCGCCGAGGGTCGCGCGGCAGCGGATGGCGTTCATGGTCAGGGTCAGCAGGTTTTGCTCGCCGCTGCGCGCGGCGTGCGCCAGTGCGCGCAGCGCCTGTGCCACGGCCACGCCATCGCGGCTTGCCTTCAGGCAGGCCAGCCGCTCGCCCTGCTGCGCCCGGACCTGTCGCCCATCGATCTCCAGGCAGGCCGGCGCCTCGTCGGCTCCCTCCTGGTACCGGTTGACGCCGACGATCACGCGCCGGCCTTCGTCGATCTCCGCCTGTGTGGCCACAGCGGCGCGATGAATCCGCTCATGGACCCAGCCCGAGCCGATCGCCGCCAGCACGCCGCCGGCAGCGGCAATCTCCGCCATCACCGCGCGCACCTTTTCCACCATTTGCGCCGTGAGCGATTCCATCATGTAGGAGCCCGCCCATGGGTCGGCCACATCGCACAGGCCCATCTCGTGCTGCAGGATCAACTGGGTGTCCCGCGCGAGGCGGGCCGATGCGGCGCTGGGCAATGC
>NZ_JBXANI010000047.1:0-47260 GCF_058801495.1 Cupriavidus sp. GW822-FHT03E04 | reverse complement strand
TGGGGTGGGGGGGGGGGGTGGGGGCCGGTTTGGCTAGGAGCCACTTGAAGCGAAGCCAACGGTGTTATCCCGCCCGCCCTCTCCCCCCTGCCCCTCCCACAAGCATCAACGTGCCAGCACGCCCCGGATCGTATCCGCCAGGTCCTTCGCCAGGAACTTCGACACGTAAGCATCGGCCCCCACCTTGCGCACGTGGTCTTCGCTGGCCGTCCCGGACAGCGAGGAGTGGATCACCACCGGGATCGACTTGAAGCGCGCGTCCGCCTTGATCTTGCGGGTCAGCGTGAAACCGTCCATCTCGGGCATTTCCAGGTCTGTCAGCACCAGCGCGATCTCGTCCTGCACGGTGCGGCCGTTGGCGGCGGCATGATCGGCGATCTCGCCCAGTTGCTGCCAGGCTTCCTGGCCGGTCTTGGTCATCAGCACCGGCACGCCCATGGCCTTGAGGCCTTGCTCGATCAGGCTGCGGGCAAAAGCGGAATCGTCGGCGGCCAGGATCTTGGTGCCGGGGCGCAGCGTCAGTTGCGGCCCGACCGTCTTGGGGTCCACTTCCGGCTGGCGGGTCGGCAGCACGTCGCGCAGGATCTGCTCCACGTCCAGCACCTGGACCAGACGCGGGTTCGCGGGATCGGCCTCGTTATGGAGCTTGGCGATGCTGGTCACCATATCGCCCCGGACACTGGTCTCGGCCGAGACCACCTGGTTCCACTCCAGGCGCACGATTTCTTCCACGGCTTCCACGGCAAAGCCTTGCGTGGAGCGCGCGTATTCGGTCACCAGCAGGATGTTCAGGCCGCTGCGCGGCGTGCATCCCACCATCTTGGGCAGATCGATCACAGGAATCACCTGGCCGCGGATATCGGCCATGCCGAGCATGGCCGGGCCGCCGCCGACCACGGTGGTGACCTGGGGCATTACCAGGATTTCGCGGACCTTGAAGACGTTGATGCCGAACAGTTCGCTCTGCGCGGACTGGTCCGACTCGCCCAGGCGGAACAACAGCAACTCGAACTGGTTGTTGTTGGTCAGGTTGGTCCGTTCGTCGATGTCTCTCATCGAGCTGCTCATACGCTTCCTTTGTCCCCGCAATGCGCGGGCTCGCTGCGCGGTGTTGATCGTTTCCCCGGGCCCGGCATCGCCGCGTGGCTCCAGCGGTGCTTGGCGCTGGAGCGGCGCGCTGCAATGACGGGCCACTGCTCCGGCTAACGGCCAATCTTTGGGGAAATTTAGCGGCAACGCGGCAAAGGACTGACGAATTCGCGCCCCACCCCATTAAAGTGCGGAATCAGGCAGGCCGGCGGGGCGGCTGGCGTGCGCGATACCGGACTCCCCGCCGCCATGCTCTTCCACATGCCCGCCAAACCCAAAGCGCATGGCCGAGAGCAGCCGCTCGCCATAGGTGTGATCCTGCCGCGAGCGGAACCGCGCAAACAACGCGCTGGCTAGCACCGGCACCGGCACGGCCTGCTCGACAGCCGCGTCGATCGTCCAGCGCCCCTCCCCGCTGTCAGCGACTTCGCCAGAGAAACGCGAGAGCTTGACGTCGCTGGCAAGCGCCTGCGCGGTGAGATCGAGCAGCCACGAGGACACCACGCTGCCGCGCCGCCACACTTCGGCGATATCCGCCAGGTCGAGCTGGAAGCGCTCAGCCTCGGGCAAGCTTTCGGCGGCCTTGGTCTTGAGGATGTCGAAACCCTCGGCATAGGCCTGCATCAGGCCGTACTCGATGCCGTTGTGGACCATCTTCACAAAGTGGCCCGCGCCCGCCGGCCCGGCGTGGATATAGCCGCGCTCGGCGCGGTCGTTCGCGGGGTTGCGCCCCGGCGTGCGCGGTATGTCGCCATAGCCTGGCGCCAGCGTATCGAACAGCGGATCGAGCCGGCCGACGACCTCCTGCTTGCCGCCGATCATCAGGCAATAGCCGCGCTCCAGGCCCCAGACCCCGCCCGAGGTGCCTACGTCCACATAATGCAACTGGCGCGCCGCCAGCTCGCCAGCGCGCCGGATATCGTCCTTGTAGAAGGTGTTGCCGCCGTCGATGATGACGTCGCCGGGCTCGAGCAGGTCCGCCAGCGCCGCGATCATCTGCTCGGTGGTGTCGCCTGCCGGCAACATGACCCAGATCGCGCGCGGGGCGGCCAGCTTGCCAACCAGCGCCTCGATGCTGGTGACGCCGACGGCACCGTCCGCCGCCAGGGCCTGCACCTTGTCGGCGCTACGGTTGTACACCACCACCTCATGCTGCGCGCGCAGCAGCCGCCTTGCGATGTTCGCGCCCATGCGCCCGAGCCCTATGATTCCGAGTTGCATATCCGGTCCTCTCACTGAGTCATTGGTGATGAAACTGGTGGCGAACCCTGCTGCCACGAGGCATTGTCTACCTCTCCGAGCGCACTTGCACAGGCCTCGCTGCCCTCGTGAACGTGCCACTTAGCGCACTTCAGCCAGGCCTGCCCCGCGTTCGGGCGCACTCGGGGGGCTAAATTCCGCAACCCGGATTTACACCAACTAAACAGCCGCTTAAAATTGCCCAGCCAGCAGCGGCGGACTTGCATACGACCGGGCGGCTCCGATTTCACCGGCCAGCTTCTGGGGACACAGGCCGGCTAACCGCCCCCTAGCCATGTCCCTGCTCATGCTGACAGCCCACCGCCTGCGCCCCGCCGTATCGACCCGCCGCCTCGAGTAGCGCCCGCATCACACCTTCGCTACCCGCTTCGCATTCGCCCCAAGACCGCACTCTCCCGCGCGCCCAAAGCATGGCGCGCCACGGTTCGTTGTCCGGGCTCTGCGCTTTCAGCGCCAAGACACTCGCCTTCGCATCGCCATGTCCGCAAACAGCACGACCCTCGCCGCCCCGGAATCCGGGGAACATCAGCAAGGCAGCATCAACCGGCGCATCGTCGCCATCGTCTTCTTCAACTTCATTGCCTACCTGACGGTCGGCCTGCCGCTGGCGGTGGTGCCCGGCTTCGTCCACGGCGATCTTGGCTATGGCACGGTCGTGGCCGGGCTGGCGGTCAGCATCCAGTACCTGGCCACGCTGCTGAGCCGCGCCTACGCCGGCAACCTGTGCGACCTGCAGGGTCCCAAGAAATCCGTCACGCTCGGGCTCACGCTGGTTGCCGCCAGCGGGTTGTTGGCCGTGGTGTCCAGCCTGTTCGTGTCGATCGGCTGGCTTAGCCTGGCGTGGCTGTTCGCCGGCCGGCTGATGCTGGGCGCGGGCGAGAGCCTGGTGACCACCGGCACCATTGCCTGGGGCATCGGCGACGTGGGCGCCCGCCATACCGGCAAGGTGATCTCGTGGAATGGCATGACCACCTACGGCGCGCTGGCGCTGGGCGCGCCGGTTGGCGTGCTGTTGGATGCGCGCTGGGGCTTTGCCTCGCTGGGCATCGTCACCACCGTCATGGCCCTGGCCGCGTTCACGCTGGCCCGGCGCAAGGCAGCGGTGCCCACGGTAAAGGGCGCGCGCATGCCGTTTCGCACCGTGTTCCGCCACATGACGCCGTTTGGCCTGTGCCTGGCGCTGGGCTCGGTGGGCTTTGGCGCCATCACGGCCTTTGTCACGCTGTACTACGCCAGCCACGGCTGGGACCATGCCGCGCTGGCGCTGACCAGCCTGGGCGTGAGCTTTGTGGTGGCGCGCCTGCTGCTGGCCGATAGCATCGGCCGCTTTGGCGGCTATCGGGTGGCGCTGTGCTCGTTTGCCGTGGAAGCCGCCGGCCTGGCCCTGATCTGGCTTGCGCCGACACCCGCGCAGGCGCTGATCGGCGCCGCCGTCACCGGCTTTGGCTTTGCCTTGGTGTTCCCGTCGCTGGGCATGGAGGCGGTCAAGCTGGTGCCCCAGAGCAACCGCGGCTCGGCGCTTGGCGCCTATGCGCTGTTCCTGGACCTGGCGCTGGGGCTGACCGGCCCGGCGGCCGGCGTGATCGCCAGCCATGCAGGCTATGGCTCGGTGTTCCTGTTCTCGGCCGTGGCGGCGCTGGGCGGGCTGGGCCTGAGCCAGGTGCTGGCGGCGCGGTCGCGGCGCGCTGCCGTGCCGGCGCCGACGCCGACGCCGACGCACTGACTATCGCAACGCGCCAATCTCGCGGCACGCCAGATGAGGCCGCGAGATATTCCGATGCGATGAATTGATTCGGGAATTTCTTGATCTATTTTCAGACTTGTCCGATTGATTTTCAGGCAATCTACATGCATTCAACCTTCAAGATCGATTAATCGCAGGCATCCGCCGTTTTGTGCTTGACCCATTCAACTTGCGCCGCTACAGTACGCGGGTTCTTAATTCCAGGGCTACCCAGTGAGCACTTGTTCCGACGACAGTAGTCGATCCAGGATCGGCACCTCCGCCTGACGGGCCACGGTATCCCTAGCGACCGTGCCCCGCTTGCGGCACGGTGCTTTCGAGGCCAGACGTCCTGTCCCGCCTCTCTTCTTGAATACGGCTTCATTCTTCTGATCGCGCCTGCGTTGCAGCACGCCGCTGCCTGCGCTTGCCCGCGATTTGCACAAGACTCACCGGTGCTTCCTGCTCAATACGGGAGTTCTCATGGTGTGGCACGAATTTGCCCTGCGCTTGCTCGAAGCGCTGGCGCTGGGCGCTTGCATCGGTACCGAACGGCAGCTGCGCCAGCGCATGGCAGGGCTGCGCACAAACGCGCTGGTCGCCGCCGGCGCGGCCTTGTTTGTTTCGGTTTCCGCCTTTACGTTTGACCCGCAGGGGCATGCGCGCATTGCCGCGCAGGTCGTCTCGGGCATTGGCTTTCTCGGCGCCGGCGTCATCATGCGCGACGGCCTGAACGTGCGCGGCCTGAATACCGCTGCCACGCTGTGGTGCTCCGCCGCCGTCGGCGTGCTTGCCGGCCTTGGCCATGCGCTGGAAGCCGCCATCGGCACCGCCTGCATCCTGTGCGCCAACTTTGGCCTGCGCATGCTGGGCCAGCGCATCAATCGCAACGGCACGGCCACCGCGCCGGAAGTGGAGATGGTTTATCGCATCACCACGGTATGCACCGCCCAGGAAGAAATCCGTGTGCGCGGCTTGCTGCTGCATGCACTGACCGAAATGCCCGCCCTGCTGCTGCAGTCGCTGCACAGCGAGGACACCGCCGCTGGCGGACACATCGAAGTCCGCGCCGATGTGCTGGCCGCGCCCGGCCATGAAGGCAAGCTGGAGCAGATCGTCAGCCGCATCAGCATGGAAAAGAGCGTTTCCCTCGTGCGCTGGGCCATTCCGGCCGGCGCGCTCGAATAACCCCAAGGAGAAGGAAAGGAGCTGGATATGCGTTTGTTCAACTGGATGCTCCCCCAGGCCCCCAACCGCCGCGCCGCCCAGGCGAGCCGCGGCACAGCCGCCCAGCTGTTCCAGGTGGTGCTGCTCTGCAAGGATGACTATGGCGCCCGGCTGGAGCGGCAGATCCGCCAGGAGCTGGCCGCGCGCGACCTCTCGCTGCAGCGCCTGCGCACCCGGCAGTGCGAGCGCCGCGAGCTGGTCGAGATGCGTGTGCTGGTGCATTGCCAGCCGGGCGGCAGGCCCGGCATGGTCAAGCTGGTGCAGCGCCTTGGCCTGGAGCCGCTGGTTCGCGCCGTGCGCTGGGAAACCGTGCCGCAGCCCGAGCGCGCGTTAGCCGCGGCCTGAGCGCAAGGCCCGCCCGCCAAGATCCACCCTGATTGCCTGAGGAAAAACATGGACCCAGACCCTTCTAGTAGGCAGCGCCGAAGGCACGGCGTGTTCCAGCTGGCCTGATTCCGCGCCCGGCATCCTGCCGGTGCCGCGGCACCGGCTACCTGGACCCGCCAGGCTCCCATTGCGTTTCGCGCCGTCCCGGCCGCGTGCGCGCCGGACCCGCCCCGCCTTCCGCGCCGCCTTCCCCCGTTAGCAAAGCGGGCGCTTTCGCCCATCACCGGTTACCTGCGTGGATTTGCCACCCCGCAGCGCCGGGGATGCGTCACGCCTGTCGAATCCTGTCGTCGGTGGATCCTGAACCTGCGATTCCACCGACGACGCACCGGCAACAAGCGGTGCCCCTGTCCTGGCTGCCGCCACGGCAAGTGCACCGACCGAGGAGAAAAATCCATGCAAACGCCCACCACCCGCCAAAGCTTGCCGCTGCGCCGGCAGCCAGGCCTTGCGCTCGCCGCCGTCTGCGCGGCATGTCTCGCACTGGCCGGCTGCGATGGCGCCAGCCTGTCTGGCGCCATCGCCAACACGCCCAAGCACAGTACCGAACCGGTCCGCGAGGGCAACTTCATCACGGTGCCCGAGGCCTCGCCATTGCGCACGCAGTTGCAGGTGCAGACCCTCGTCGAGCAAGCGCTGGAGCGTCCCATCGAGGTACCGGGCTCGATCGAGCCCGATGCCGCCAAGCTGGTCAAGATCGTGCCGCCAATGCCCGGGCGCATCGTTCGCCTGCACGCTGCCCTGGGCGACACAGTGCGCAAGGGAGACCCGCTCTTCACGCTGGATTCCGCCGAGCTGAGCGCGGCTCAGGGTGAGGCCAGCAAGGCGCGCGCGGCGCTCCTTGAAGCCAAGCTGAACCTGGAGCGCCAACGCACCCTGTTCGAAGCGGAAATCGCGGCACGCAAGGACTATGAACAAGCCCAGCTGGCCTACGCGCAAGCCAACAGCGACGCCGTGACCACGGCCGCCCAGCTCGCGCAGCTTGGCGCCGGCACCGCGCCGCAATCGCACCGCCAGTACACCATGCACGCGCCGCTGTCCGGCCGGGTGATCGAGCTCGAAGGCGCGCAGGGCGGCTTCTGGAACGACAACGGCGCACCGGTCATGACGGTGGCCGACCTGTCCACGGTCTACCTCGCGGCCAGCGTGTCGGAGAAAGACATCGCCTCGATCTTCGTCGGCCAGCCCGCCGAGATCCTGCTCAACGCCTACCCCGGCAAGCCCGTGACCGGCAAGGTCCGCTACATCGGCGAGATCCTCGACCCCGACACCCGCACCGTCAAGGTCCGCGTGGCCATCGACAACGCGGACGGACGCTATCGCCCCGGCCTCTTTGCCAAGGTGACCTTCGCGGGCGAAAAGCATGCGGCACTGCTGGTGCCGCCCACCGCGCTGCTGCAAAGCGGGCTCTACACGCGCGTACTGGTGGAGAAAGCCCCGCTGCGTTTCGAGCCGCGCGTGGTCACCACGGGCGCGCATGCCGACGGGCAAGTCGAGATCCTGGCCGGGCTCAAGGCCGGCGAACGCATCGTCGTGAAAAACGGAGTGCTGCTACATGATTGACCGCCTCGTCACCCTATGCTTCAACCGGCGCGCCATCGTCTGGCTGGTCTTTGCGCTGGTGGCGCTGTACGGCGCCTACAGCTGGAAGCAGCTGCCCGTGGAGGCCTATCCGGACATTGCCGACGTTACGTCGCAAATCGTGACCCAGGTGCCAGGCCTCGGCGCGGAGGAAATCGAGCAGCAGATCACCATTCCGCTTGAGCGCGCGCTGCTGGCCACCCCCGGCATGCATGTGCTGCGCACCCGCAGCCTGTTTGCGCTGTCGCTCATCACCGTGGTGTTCGAGGATGGCACCGACGGCTACTGGGCGCGCCAGCGCCTGCAGGAACGGCTGAACGAGGTCGACCTGCCCTACGATGCCAAGCCGGGGCTGGACCCGTACACCTCGCCCACCGGGGAGTTCTACCGCTACACGCTGGAGTCCGGCACGCGCGACCTGCGCGAGCTATCCGAGCTGCAAACATGGACCGTGATCCCGCGCCTGAAGAAGGTGCGCGGCGTGGTCGACGTGACCAATTTCGGCGGGCTCACCACGCAGTTCATGCTGGAACTCGACCCGGCGCGGCTGACGCAGTACAACCTGACGCTGACGCAGGTCACCGAGGCGCTCAACGCCAACAACGTCAATGCGGGCGGCAGCGTCATCGACCGCGGCGAACAATCGTACGTGGTGCGTGGCGTGGGCCTGCTGCGCTCGCTCGACGACATGGGCAACGTGGTGGTCACGAGCAAGGACGGCACCCCCGTGCTGGTCAAGGACCTTGGCACGCTGCGCTACGGCAACGTGGAGCGACGTGGCATCCTGGGCAAGGACGACAACCCCGACACGATCTCCGGCATCACGCTGCTGCTCAAGGATTTCAACGCATCGGAAGCGCTTGCGGGCGTGCACGAGGCGGTGCGGGACCTGAACGACAACCTGCTGCCCAAGGACGTGAAGGTGGTCGCCTACCTCGACCGCACCTCGCTGATTGACGCCACCATGCGCACGGTGGGCTTCACGCTGACCGAAGGCATGCTGCTGGTGGGCATCGTGCTGCTGCTGTTCCTGGGCAGCCCGCGCGCGGCGCTGATCGTGGCGCTGACGATTCCGCTCTCGCTGCTGATCGCCTTTGTCTTCATGTATCACCTGCGCATCCCGGCCAACCTGCTGAGCCTGGGCGCGATCGACTTCGGCATCCTGGTGGATGGCGCGGTGGTGCTGGTGGAGAACATCCTGCGCCGGCGCGAGCAGGACAAGGACCGCGCGCTCACCCCGCGCGACGCCATCGAGGCCACCTTGCAGGTGGCACGGCCGATGTTCTTCGGCATGCTGGTGATCGTTGCGGCCTACCTGCCCTTGTTCTCATTCGAGCGCATCGAGTACAAGCTGTTCTCGCCGATGGCGTTCGCGGTTGGCGCGGCGTTGATCGGCGCCTTGATCGTTGCGCTGGCGCTGGTGCCGGGGCTGGCCTGGATTGCCATGCGCAAGCCGCGCCACGTGTTCCACAACCCTGTGCTGGACTGGCTGGGCGTGCGTTACCGCGCTGCGCTGGAGCGCGGCATTGGCCGCATCCGCTGGGTGGCCGCCAGCTGCGCGCTGGCGCTCGCCTGCGTGCTGGCGCTTGGCGCCACCATCGGCCGCGACTTCCTGCCGTACCTGGATGAAGGCTCGCTGTGGCTGCAGGTGCAGATGCCGCCCGGCATCACCCTGGAGCGCGCCTCCGGCATGGCCAGCGAGCTGCGCCGGGTAACCCGCGAGTTCCCGGAAGTCTCCTACGTGGTGACGCAGACCGGCCGCAACGATGACGGCACCGACTACTGGACGCCCTCGCATATCGAGGCCAGCGTTGGCCTGCATCCGTACAAGACGTGGGCCTCGGGCATGACCAAGCAGCAGCTGATCGACAAGCTGGCGGCGCGCTACGCGCAGATGCCAGGCTACTCGGTGGGCTTCATGCAGCCGATGATCGACGGGGTGCAGGACAAGCTTTCCGGCGCCCATAGCGACCTGGTGGTCAAGGTGTTCGGCGAGAACCTGGGCGACGTGCGCCGCATTGCCGGCGAAGTGGCCACCGCGCTGCGCGGCGTGCCTGGCGCCGCGGATGTGGCAATCGACGTGGAGCCTCCGCTGCCCAACCTGAAGATCGACCTGGACCGCGCCGCCGCCGCACGCTACGGCATCAACGCGGCCGACGTGGCCGAGCTGATCTCCACCGGCATCGGTGGATCGCCGGTTGGCCAGCTCTATGTGGGTGAGAAGAGCTACGACATGACGGTGCGCTTCCCGCCGGCCATGCGTGCCAGCGCATCTGGCGTGGGCGACCTGATGCTGACCGCGGCCAATGGCGCCAAGGTGCCGCTGGCGCAGGTCGCACGCATCAGCACCGTGTCCGGCGAAAGCGTGATCGTGCGCGAGATGGCACGCCGCCACATCATCGTGCGCCTGAACGTGCGTGACCGCGACCTGTCCGGCTTCCTCAAGGAGGCCCAGCCCGCCATCGAGCGCGCCGTGTCCTACGACCACAAGCGCATCCAGATCGAATGGGGCGGCCAGTTCGAGAACCTGGAACGTGCGCAGGCACGGCTCGCCATCATCCTGCCGATGACGCTGGCGCTGATGTTCGTGCTGCTCTTTGCCGAATTCCGCAACCTGCGCCAGCCGGCGCTTGTGCTGCTGGCGGTGCCCCTGGCCACCATCGGCGGCCTGGCTGCGCTGCATCTGCGCGGCATGACGCTGAACGTATCCAGCGCGGTGGGCTTTATCGCCCTGTTCGGCGTAGCCGTGCTCAACGGCGTGCTGATGATCTCGCAGATCAACCGGCTGCGCGCGCAGAACGGCTTGAGCCTGCGCGAAGCCGTGATCGAAGGCGCGGCAAGCCGCATGCGTCCGGTGCTGATGACCGCCACCGTGGCCGCCATCGGGCTCACACCGGCGATGCTGGCGCGAGGTCTCGGCAGTGATGTGCAGCGGCCGTTGGCCACCGTGGTGGTTGGCGGGCTCTTTACCGCCACCTTGCTGACCCTGCTGTTGCTGCCCGCCCTTTACTACCTGGTTGAAGCCCGCGCGGAGCGTGCGGCGCAAGCGGCCAGGGGGTCGGAAACCGATGCCGAAGGCGACGCGGCGGCAACCAGCGCCGCCGGCCAGGCCTGAGGAGAATCCCATGCAAATCAAAGACAAGAACTTGCTAGCGGCACCCGCCCTGCGCCACCTCTTCCTGGCAACGTCGATGCTGGCGGCATCCGCATCCTGGGCGCAGGACGCGCCCGCCACCGCCACCGCCACCGCCACCGCCACGGCCCGCGCACCGGTCCGCTTCTCCTCCTATCTCGACACGGTGGAGCGGCAGAACATCGGCCTGTCCGCGCAGCAGGAAACCATCCGCGGCGCCCAAGCCGAGATCTCGATCGCCGGCGTGCGCCCGGACCCGGTGCTCAAGTACGGTCGTGGCAGCATCGAGACCAGCCGTGCGGTGTCGCCCAAGCCGCCGCGCACCCATGAGTTCGAAATCGAGATCCCCATCGAGCTGGGCGGCAAGCGCAGCGCGCGCATCCGCGCCGCCGAGAGCAACCTGCGCCTGACCGAGGCGAACCTGCAGGGCTTCAAGCACACGCTGTACCAGGAATCCGCCACAGCCTTTGTCGAAGCCTGCCGCAGCCGCGAGGCCCTGGTCCGGCAGGAATCAACGCTGTCCGCTCTGTCCAATGTGGTACGCGCCAACGAGATCCGCCGCAAGGCGGGCGACATCGGTGGCCTGGAGCTGTCGCAGTCGCGGGTCGAGCGTGACCGCTTCACCGCCGAGGTGAAATCGGCGCGCGCCGCCGCGCAGGCCGCCATGCAAAAGCTGTCCATCCAGCTTGGCGTGCGCGTGGCCGAGGCCTTCGGCAACGCGCCGCTGGCTTGCGAGTTCCAGCCCTATGATCCTGGCACCGACAGCGGCGCGCTGATCGCCCAGGCGATGGAAGCGCGCGACGAGGTCCGGATCGCCCGCGCCACGCTGGAGAATGCCCGCGACAAGTCGGGACTGGCGCGCGCCAACCGCTGGGTGGATCCCAGCGTGAGCTTCGCGATGACCATGACCCCCGGCGTGCGCGGCACCACGGACGACGAGGGCCAGCCCAACGGCGACGCCACGGCGCGCTCGCGCATGCTGGGCGTGTCGGTATCGATTCCCCTGCCCTTGTCGCGGCTGCAGCGCGGCGAGCTGATCCAGGCGGAGTCGGAGGTCACGCAGGCCATGCTGGCCCTGCGCGAGGCCGAGCTGAAAACCGAGGTCGACGTGCGCAACGCGCTCATCGCGTTCCAGGCTGCGCAGGACAACCTGCAACGTTACCGCGACTCGGTGATCGCCGACGCCGACCGGGTGCTGGACGGCATGCGCCAGTCGTACCGCCAGGGCTCTGCCTCCCTGCTGGAACTGCTCGATGCGCAACGCACCGCGGACGAGACCTACCTCGACTACCTCCAGGCCCAGGCGGACCTGGCGGGCGCCACGGTGGAGCTGCAACTTTCCACCGGCTTGCGGCCCGCGCTTTAACGGCCCGGCGCGCCCCGGCCACGGCCGGGCGCACCAGCTTCGATTGCCTCGTGTCGAAAGACAAAGGAGACCTGCCATGAAAGCCGTCAACCTCGCGCCGCCCGTCCAGCGGTGGCGCCTGTATCGCCTGAGCGTGATCGCGCGGCTTGACGATGCGCCCGCCGTACGCGTGGCCATGCGCTGCGCCGCCAGCGACTGCGGCCAGTACCCGTCCAACGAGCGGCAGATGCCGCTCGGTCTGCCGCCAATCAAGTGCATGCTGAGCTTCGAGATCCGGATGCCGCAAATGCGGGCCGGGCAGTTGCTGGTCACGCTGGAACGCGCCCTGGTGTCCGTGCCCATCATCCTGCTGCGCCTGGAGGTTATGGGCAACCATGCCGAGGCGGCACACGCCCCACGCCTGAAACGGGTGTCTTCGCCCGCGGGCGGCACCAGTTCCCGGGCCGCCGCGACCGCGCCGGCCGAGGTGGGGTGAGGCCCGGCCCATCCCGCCTGAAGGCGCGGCGATGGGCCGCTCAGCCGGCGCGATTGACCGAACTCCGGCGCAAAGCTACGATGGGCGCGGCGGAACCATCATCCCGCACCCTTGCGCCAAGCCCCAGACCAGCTCATGGTGATACCTCACGCGGCGGCCAGCGCCACCGCCACGCCGCCTACCGCCCCCTTGCGGATGGCGCGCATCCTGTTGCCCCAATCCCTGCTCACCGCAAAGCCACTGCTAGCGCTTGTGCTCTGGCTGCTGCTCACCTTGCCCGGTTCATTACCGCTTGCCGCCGGGCAGCTGCAAATCCTTGGCGAGGCCGCCATGATCACCGGCGACGGCACGCCGGCCACCGTCAGCCTGCCTTACTACTGGGACCGGTCCCGTCCCGGCCAGACCGGCGGCGCGCGATTTCTCCTGCGCTTCCCGGATTTGCCAGGCCGCCAGGGCATGGCCGCGCTGTACATCGAGCGGGCCGCCAATAGCTATGAGGTGCGGCTCAACGGCAGCCGCCTTGCCCACGCTGGCAGCCTGTCGGCCCCGGCACCCTATGCCGGCCAGCAGCCGTTGCTGATCCCGGTGCCGGCTGACCTGCTGCGCCCGGAGAACGAGCTGCTTGTCACGATCGCTGCCAGCGCCAGCTCGCGCGGCGGCCTGTCACCCGTGGAGTTTGGTGCGCCGGCACTGGTGGAGGCGCACTACCAGCGGGCGCTCTGGTTCAAGGTCATCGGCCCGATAGTCATCGCAGCGGCCAGCGTGCTGCTGGCGTGCCTGGCGGCGCTGGTGTGGTGGCGGCAGCGGGATCCCCTGTTCGGGTTATATGCCATCGCGGAGCTTGGCTGGTCTTTCGGGCTGGCCGAGTACTTCGTTTCCGACGATGCCGGCGCGCCCGATGCATGGCTCGCGCTGGTGCTGGCCGGGCGGGCGGTCTTCATGTACGCGACCGCCAGGTTCGCCATCGTTGTGACCGGCCTGGAGGCGCGCTGGCTGCGCCGCGGGCTGCTGCTCTACCTGAGCATCAAGCTTCCGCTGATCGCGCTGATGGTGACGGCACACAGCACCCGCGCCATGGTGCTGGCCAATGTGGTCGTCAATGTTGCGATGGCGCTGTCGATCGTGGCCGTGCTGGTCCGCGCCGCCGTGACGCGTCCGGAGCGTGAGCGCACGGCGATTGCCGCCGCCCTTGGCCTCACCCTGCTCATCTCGGTGCTGGATTTGATCCATGTCTGGTGGATCGGGGATGCCTACTGGGACTCCTCCGTCACCCGCTACGTGTCGCTGATTTTCAGCCTGACCATGGGATGGCTGCTGGTCGACCGCTACACGCGCGCCACACGCATGCTGGCTGCCCTGAACCAGAAGCTGGACAGCGCGATCTCCCGCAAGGAGCAGGAACTGCATGCGATGTACCGCCACTCCCGCGAGATGGAGCGCGAGCAGGCCACCCTGCAGGAGCGCGGCAGGATCATGCGCGATATCCATGACGGGCTCGGCAGCCAGCTGGTGGGCATGCTCTCCATGCTGCGCTCCGGCAGCCCTTCCACGCACACGTTGCAGCAACAGCTGCAGCATGCGCTGGATGCCCTGAAACTATCCGTCGATGCGTTGCAGGACACCGGCGGCGACCTGGCCACCGTACTCGGCAACCTGCGCTACCGGCTTGGCCCGCGGCTGGAGGCGGCGGGATTGCGGGTGGACTGGCAGGTGGCGCGCCTGCCGGCGCTGCACGACCTGACGCCGCAGCGGGTGCGTGAGCTGCACTACCTGTTGCTGGAGGTGTTTTCCAATGCCATGCAGCATGCCGGCGGCAGCGCTATCCGGGTCTCGGCGCACCATGATGCCGCCCAGCAAGCCCTGGTCATCGAGATCCACGACAACGGCCGCGGCTTTACGCCCGAGGCTGCCGCGCACGGACGGGGATTGGGCAATATGCGCCGGCGTGCCGAGGCCATCGGGGCGGCGCTGGACCTGCGCTCTTCGGCGCAAGGGACGACCGTGCGGCTGACGTTCGCACTGGCGCCGCAGCCACCCGGCTCCGCCGTTTAGCCCCCCGCACCCGTTTGATGTCAACCCGGGCGCGGGTAGCTCCGTTATCGGATTGCCGGAATCAGACCTTGATGTCGATGCTCTGGCCAAGGTGAGGGGGATTGCTGGCCGGGACGCTGACTTGCGGCATCGAGCCCAGCAGGGTTGCCACGCTCTGCGCCTGCAGGTCCAGCGACTTGCGCAGCATCATGGTGGGCACGGGATCGCCGCCCGAGTTGCTAGCCGCACTGACGAGGGAAATATCCATTGAACGGTTTTCCAGGTTGAGATTGAGGTTGAGGTTGAGATTGAAGCTACGTTCGAAGCTACGGTTGAAGCTACGATTGGCATTGAAGCCAGCGGGAAGGCGCACCTCCCAGCATCCATGTTGTCGGCCATCAACCGGGAATCTTTAGCGCGGCGGCCGCAATAGCGGGCCGCCCGCTTGGCATCCGGAACGTTTATCATAAGCAGCCCGGCCGCTTTGGCCGGGAAAGACCAGACAGCCAGCACCGTCAGGATGGCGGCTGAATCCGGCGAAACCAGTCACCAGAATGAACATCATGGGTCGGGCGCAGAACATTGCGGGAAGCTTCGCTATTTCGTGTTTGGCTTTTGGCATTTCGACGGATTGCCTGGCGCTGGATTCGGCCGAACTCTATGAGCGGGAATCGCCCAGCATCTGGGTGGTATCCGTCTTTGACGCGCAAGGCACGCGGTTCGGCCTGGGCAGCTCGGTGGTGATCGGGCCGGAGGAGCTGGTCACCAACTGCCACGTGCTCAAGAGCGGCAAGTCCATCAGCATCCGGCGCGAGAAAGTCACCTACGGCGCCAGCCTGGTGCATGCCGATGTCGAGCGCGACCTGTGCATCCTGCGTGCCAAAGGCCTCACCGCCCCGGCCGTGAAGATCGCGCCGCTGTCCGCGCTCAAGGTGGGACAGAAGGTCTACGCCATCGGCGCGCCGCGCGGCTACGAGCTGACGCTGAGCGACGGCCTGCTCTCCTCACTGAACAAGGACGAGCGCGACCGCATCGTCCGCCTGCAGACCACCGCCCCGATCTCCCCAGGCTCCAGCGGTGGCGGCCTGTTCAACACGGACGGGCAACTCGTCGGCATTACCTACCTGATGCGGACCGACGCGCAGAACATCAATTTTGCCATTCCCGCGCAATGGATCAGCGAGGTGCCGGCACGGTCCGCGCTGGCGCTGCAGAAATTCCGTAGCGAGACGGCATCCACCGCCCCGCCTGCCATGGCGCTCCCGCCTGGCCAGCCCGGGCTGCCGGGCCAGGGCGCCACGGCCTACGCCCCGGCCCGGCCCGCAGCCGGCCCGCAGGGCAGGCAACTGACCGGGGCCGAGCTGGCCAGCCATTTCACGCATCTTGGCAGGATCAATGCCATCGCGCCTTCCGGCATTACGCTCTGGATGCAGGTCAGGGAAAGCGGCAGCCTGGATGTGACCAATTCCGTCAGCCGCGGCTATTCGTCCGGGCGCTACCGCATCGAGCCGGAAGCCAACCAAGTCTGCCTGGAGATGGCCAACCCGAGTTTCAGCGCGATGCAAACGTGCTATCGGCTGACCGAGGCCGACGGACGCTATGTCATGCGATCCGCCACCAGTCCCTATTACTTTTCATACACGAAGTAGCAAGCGGGCGCCGGCCGCAGCCGCTCGCCTCGCCATTTCTCTCAGGGCACAAGACATGGGAAACCGATATCGAAATAGCGCCCCCGCCGCGCTGGCCGTGGCGTCTATGCTGCTGGGCGGCTGCGCGCCGACCACCGTCGGCGTAACCAGCCGCGCCAGCGACTACACCGGCAAGCCCACCCGCATGTATGTGCTGGGCACTACCGGCATGGGTTGGAACAGCGACTTCTCCGCGGCGTTCGCGGCCAAGTTCCGCGAGGTCACCCGGCAGTGCGGCGTGGAATCGGCGTACGACGAGATCTCGGGGCTGGAGCTGGACTCGACCGCGCTGACCGGCAGGATGCGTACGTTCGCCGCCGATACGGTGCTGACCATCGCCAACGGCGGGGGCGTGGTCAACGCGTCCGGCGGCCGCCTGTCAATCAACTATGGCACGACGCTGACGGATGTCAGGCAGAACCGCGCGGTGTGGAAAGGCAAATACACGTTCAGCCGCGGCGGCACCCTCATCCCGATCGAGGAGCGCGCTGCAGTCCTGGCGATCGACATCACCAACAGCCTGAAGAAAGATGGCTTCCTCACCGGCTGCGCGCAGATCGCGCTGGGCCAGAATGGCCGGCTCGACCCGGCTGCCGTGCCGCATGCCGCCGGTGGCAGCACGAATACGATCAGCCAGGCCCGCCCGGCGCCACCCGTCTCCGCGCCTCCTGTCTCCGCACCTGCGGCCCCCGCTACCGCGGCAACCCTGCGGGACCTGCAAGACCTGCTGCCACCGAAGTGACAAGCGCGGGCCGCAACGGGATCAAGCGCCCAGCCCGGCCTCGTCCAGATCCGCGAACAGGATCGTCCCCGTTTCCGATTCGGTCACAAACACCTTGCGCGGCTGCCCCGGCTCAACGGCGGGCTGAAACGCCAGGTTGGTGGTGGTTGCGCCCGCCGGGCTGGCGAGGATCGCCTCGGGCTCGCCGCGCTTGCTCAGCACCCACACGCAGCCCAGGCTGGCATGCGCCACAAACAGCCGGTCACGGCTGTCGATGGCCATGCCGTCGGGGCCGCTGGTGCCGTAGAAGCTAAAGAACTGCCCTACCTTCGACACGCTGCCGTCGGCCTGCAACGGCACGCGCCACACGCAATTGCCGCGCGTGGCCGCAACGAACAGCACCTTCTCGTCGCAGGACAGCGCCAGGCCGTTGGGGCTGGGCACATTGCCCAGCAGCAGGTCCAGCTGCCCGCCGGCACGCAGGCGGTAGACGCGGCCCGTGGGATCGTGCAGGCCGGTCTGGCCCTGGTCGGTGAAATACAAGTCGCCATTACGGGAGATCACGAGGTCGTTCACGCCCTTGAACTGCTCCGCGTTGCGCCGTCCCAGCAAGGTGGTCACCTCGCCCGTGTCCACGTTGACGCGCAACAGGCCGTTGCGATAGTCCGCCACCACCAGTTCGCGCGCGTTCAGGAACTTCATGCCATTGGGCTCGCCCTTGTACTCGGCGACCAGCGACCATTCCCCGGCCGGCGAGATGCGCAGGATGCGCCCGAACGGGATGTCCGTCACGTACAGGTTGCCCGCGGGGTCGAATACCGGCCCCTCCAGGAAGCTGTCGATGCAGGCCCCGCCCTTGTTGGCATCAGCCCACTCGGAGCGCACGCCAGTCTTGCGCAAATGCGCGGGCATTGCCGTGAAGACCTGGAGGGATATCTCCCGGGGCATCGTTCTGAAGTACATGATCGTTCCTTGTTGTCCTGGCGCCGCGCAATGGCGGCGCTTGCCCATTTACTCGGCCTTCACATCGGCGGATTTTGCCACCTGGCTCCACAGCGCGGTGTCGTCCTTGATGCGCCTGGCGAATTCCGTAGGCGCAATGCCGCCCGGCTGGGCGCCCATGCTGGCCAGGCGCTCCTTCACCTCCGGGCTGTTCACGCTCTTGTGCACCTCCGCCTGCAGCTTGGCGACCAGCGCAGGGGGCGTGCCTTTGGGCGCCGCCAGGCCAAACCAGTTGATGACCTTGTAGTCCTTGAGGCCAGCTTCGGCAAAGGTCGGCACGTCCGGCAGCGCGGGCACGCGCGCGGCGCCCGTGACCGCCAGCGCGCGGGCCTTGCCGCCCTTGATCTGCGGCACCGCGGTTGGCGTGGCGGTGATCAGGATATCCACGTTGTTGCCGATCAGCCCCATCAGCGCATCGCCCGCGCCCTTGTACGGGATATGCGTGATCGATATCCTGGCGTCCTTCTTGAAGACCTCGGCGGACAAGTGGGTGGAGCTGCCGGCGCCGCCCGAGCCGAAGTTCAGCTTGCCCGGGTTTTGCCTGGCGAAGTCGATCAGTTCCTGCAGCGTCTTGAACTTCGAGCTCGCGGGCACGATCAGGATCACCGGCGTCTGCGCAATCGTGGTCACCGGCACCAGGTCGTTGTTGTAGTCCCAGGGCAGCGCCTTGAACAGCGACGGCAGCATGGTGTACGTGGTGTCGTTGGCCAGCAGCGTGTAGCCATCGGGCGCGGAACGTGCCACCTGCAGCGTGCCGATGGTGCCGCTGGCGCCGGGCTTGTTCTCCACGAAGAACGACTTGCCAGTGCTTTCGGTCAGCTTCTGCGCCACCTGACGGGCCACGAAATCGGTGGTGCCACCGGCGGTGTATGGCACAACGATGCGCACCGGCTTGTCGGGCCAGGTGCCGCCGTGGGCATAGGTAGTGGCCACGCTAAGGGTTGCCAGGGCAAGGCTGGCGCAAAGGCGGTGGTACATGGCTGTCTCCATTGATGTCTGACTGGTGTCCGGTGTCCGGTGTTCGCTATGCGTGGCTCACGCCAGCTCTCGGGGCGGCGGGTCGCTCTTCCGAAGTTGGTGCGCCTACTTGTTCTATTAGACGGAATAACATTCCGATTAATTGTAGGAGCCGTTGATTCGCCGGTCAATCCGGGGGCTTTCCCTAGCGAGCCTCGTCCCGGGCGCGGCGGATTTGCCATTGGCGGCAATGTGGGTGTTCGGCCGGGCAGCGCTGCCTGCGTTACCATGGCAGCGTACGTCTCACCTTGCGCATGCCCTCGCGCTGCCGCACCCACCTCGCGCCTTCGCCGCCATCACCCAATCGCCATGACCTCAGCACTGCTGCTTGAAAACATCCATGACACCGCCGTCGAGCGCTTCAAGGAAGCGCATGTCACCGTCGAGCGCCGCACCGGCGCGCTCGCTGGCGACGAACTGCATCGCGCTCCCGCGGCCCACCAGATTCTCGGCATTCGCTCCGCCACGCACCTTGGCGCCGCTGAAATCGAAGCCGCCAAGCACCTCGTGGCCATTGGCTGCTTTTGCATCGGCACCTCGCAGGTAGACCTCGACGCCGCAGCCCGCGCCGGCATGCCGGTGTTCAACGCGCCGTTCTCCAATACGCGTTCCGTGGCCGAGCTGGTTATCGCGGAGGCGATCCTGCTGCTGCGCCGCGTTCCGGAGAAAAACGCGCTGGCGCATGCCGGCAAATGGGCCAAGGGCGCAAGCGGGTCGTTCGAGGCGCGCGGCAAGACCATCGCCATCATCGGCTACGGCAATATCGGCTCGCAGGTTGGCGTGCTGGCAGAAGCCATGGGCATGCGCGTGGTGTACTACGATGTGCAGGCCAAGCTGTCGCTGGGCTCGGCGCGCGCGGCGCGCTCGCTGGCGGATGCGGTGTCGCAGGCAGACATCGTGACGTTGCACGTGCCGGCCACCGCGCAGACCAAGAAGATGATCGATGCCGACGTGCTCCGGCAGTTCCGGCGTGGCGCGATCCTGATCAATGCGTCGCGCGGCACCGTGGTGGATATCGAAGCGCTGCGCGCGGCGTGCGATGACAACCATATCGCCGGCCTGGCGATCGACGTCTTCCCCGAAGAGCCCAAGACCAACGCTGACCGCTTCACCAGCCCGCTGCAGGGCGTGCCCAACGCGATCCTGACGCCGCATATCGGCGGCAGCACGGAGGAGGCGCAGGAAAATATCGGCACGGAAGTCGCCACCAAGCTGATTGCCTTCCTCAGGACGGGCGACACGATTGGCGCGGTGAATTTCCCCGAGGTGAGCCCCGGCCCGCTAACGTCGCCGGCGCGGCTGCTCAACGTGCACGGCAACGCGCCGGGCGCGCTCGCCGCGCTCAATACGCTGCTGGCGCGCGACGGGGTCAACATCGTGGCCCAGCACCTGCAGACGCATGGCCAGATGGGCTATGTGGTGACCGACCTCGACAAGGTGCCCTCGCCGACGCTGGCCGCCGCGCTGGATGCGGAAACGACGTTTATCCGCTGCCGCACCATCATTAACCCGCTGGCCTGAACGGCAGCGCGGCGCCATCGCTGCCTCGCCGGCAGCGACCAGGACAGCGGCCATCGGCCGCTGTCTTCAATTCACCCGGAAATGCTCCACCGACTGGCCCGCGTTGACTGCGCGCAGCAGCCATGCGGGCATGGGGCCCACGCCATCCCAGACCTGTCCCTCCGCATTGCGGTAGCGGCGTGCGGGCGCGCTCGCCTGCGCCAGTGCTGGCGCAGGTGCGGCCGCTGCCGGCGCGGCGGCGGCCTCGGCTACCTGTGCCGGCACCGCTGGAGGTGCCGCTGGTTTCACGGCTCCCGCTTTCTGCGCGGGCACGGACATGGTCACCCGTGCAGGCGCAGGAGCGGCGGCCAGGGCTGCCACCGGCTCGGCAACCAACGCTGCCGCCGGCTTTTCCGCGGGCACAGCGTCAGCCGCTGCCACCGCATCTACGACAGGCGCGGCGACCGGTGTTGCGATTGGCCTTGCGACCGGCACAGCAGGTGGCGCTGATTGCCTGACAGGGGCAGGAACGCGTTTGCGCGCTACGGCCTTGCGCAATGGCGCAGGTGCGACTACCGGCGGTGCGGTGATTGGCCCGGCAGGCAACAGCGCGGGCGGTGCCGTGATCGGCCCTGCGGGCAACAGCGCCTGGGCGACATCTACATCCATTTCATTTTCCTTCACGATGGGTTCCTCGATCGGCGCCCTGGCGGGCGCCGCCTCCCAGTCAAAACAACCTGCCGCCTCCAATTCATCCATGGAGATGCCGAGCCGCTCCATCTGGACGCGGATCCAGACAATGGCGGCGACTTTCTTGACGTCGGCGGGATCAGAAGAAGGCATGGCAAAAGACACAATAAATGCAGGTAGAAGGGGCGGGGAAACGGTCGCGGATGCGGCGCTGGCCGCACACTGAAGATCCTGAGGATCGCACATGATAGCCGAGCGCGGGACCAGCCCCCGCCGAGCCTCGAATCCGGACGCAAAAGCCGGGCCAAAGGCCCCTCTCCTGCACCCCTTCAATGACCGCAAATCCGCCTCCGGGGGGCATCGGCCAGCCTGCGTCCATGCCCTGCCCCCAACGCTGCGCCATCATGCAAAACCCACACAAATTAAATGAGAACGATTATCATATGCGACTTCACGGTCACGATTTCCTAGCCGTCCCAGCCAACGGCCTGTGCGCAACACGGCACCGCCAGCCTCCCATCTTGAAAGGATGCATAGCCCATGAATCGCCTCATCACCTCGGCCCTGCTTTGCGGCGCCGCACTGAGCGGCACCGCTCAGGCTCACCAGGTCTGGCTTGAGCAAACGCCGGCGGCCGCCCAACTGTATTTTGGCGAATTCAACGAGAACCTGCGCGAAGTTTCGCCGGGACTGCTGGACCGGTTCGTGCAGCCCACCGCCGTGCTGGTAACGGCCAGGGGCGAGCAACCCCTCAAGGCCGACAAGACCACCAACGGCTTCGTGCTCTCGGGGCGCGCAGGCGCGGGCGAGACCATCGTCGCGCAGGACACGGGCTATGCGCTGCTGGAGCGCAAGGACGGCGACAAGGTGATCCGCACCGCCTGGACGCCGGCGGCTCGCTTGCTGGGCGCTGGCTCCACCACCGCTGTAACGCCCAAGCTCACGCTGGACATCGTGCCCACCGGCCGCGCCGGCGAGTACCAGGTGGTCTATGCCGGCCGCCCACTGCCCAAGGCCAAGGTGGGCGTGGCCGTGCAGTCCGGCTGGGGCCGCGAGCTGCGCACCGACGAGCAAGGCATCGTGCGCCTGGCGCAGCCGTGGCAAGGCACCTACGTGCTGGAGGTGCACCACATCGACAAGACCGCCGGCGAGCGCAATGGCAAGCCGTACGACATCGCCAGCTACGTCACCACCCTGTCGCTGACGCAGGGCGATGGCCTGGCCGCGGTACCCGCAGTGCCGGCAGCCGCGCCCAACAAGTAAGGGAGCGCTTGTCATGGGGTTGAGCCAGACCGGCCGCTATCGCCTTGGCGTTGCCTCGCGCGTGGTGGCCGCCATCGGGGGCGGCTATGTGCTCGCGGCCGTGGCCACCGGGCTGCTGGCCGTGGTGGTGCCCATGCCGCCGGACGAGGCGGTGATGACCGCCACGCTGCTGTCATTCTCGCTTTACGCGTGCGCGGTGCTGTGGGTGTTCGCCGCCGTCAGCGCGTGGCGCGCCTGGGCCGGCGTGGTGGTGCCTGCCGCGGTGCTCGGCCTCTTGCTGGCTGCCTTGCGGAGCGCGCCATGAGGGCCGGGCTGCGTCAATCGATGGCCTGGCTGCATAGCTGGTCCGGGCTGCTGGTGTGCTGGGTGCTGCTGCTGGTGTTCTGCGCCGGCACCGCCAGCTACTTCAAGGACGAGATCACGCTGTGGATGAAGCCCGAGCTGCACCGCTCGGCCGCCACGCAAGTCTCCAGCGCCGAGGCCGCCAGCCGTGCGGTAGCGTACCTGCAGCGCAACGCCTCGGACTCTCCCCGCTGGTTTATCGACCTGCCGGATGCGCGCAACCCCGCGGTAAACGTGCTGTGGATGCGCCCACCCGGCGCGCCGGCTTCAGGCATCGGGGGCGGCCGCGGCCGCTTCGAGAGCCGCACGCTGGATCCCGCCACCGGCGCCTTCCTGCAGACCGTGCGCGACACGCGCGGCGGCGAGTTCCTCTACCGCCTGCACTTCGACCTGTACTTCATGCAGGCGATCTGGGCGCGCTGGATCGTCGGCTTCTGCGCGATGTTCATGCTGGTGGCCATTCTCAGCGGCATCATCACGCACCGGCGCATCTTCCAGGACTTCTTCACCTTCCGGCCGCGCAAGGGCCAGCGCTCCTGGCTCGATGCGCACAATGCCACCGCCGTGCTGGCCCTGCCCTTCCACCTGATGATCACCTACACCGGGCTGGTCACACTGATGTTCATGTACATGCCGTGGGGCATCCAGACTGCGTACCAGGGCAACCAGCAGGCTTTCAACAACGAAGCCTTCGGCCGCGCGCCGCAGGGCAAGCCAAGCGGGCAGGCGGCGCCTCTGACGCCGGTCGCCCCGCTGGTGGAACAAGCCATGCGCCATTGGCATGGCGCGCAGCCCAGCCGCGTCGCCATCATGCTGGCGGGCGATGCCAACGCCACCATCACGGTGTCGCGCGGCACCGAAGGCTCGTTGTCCGCCAATGCGCCGTCGATGCGCTTTAACGGCGTCACCGGCGCGCTGGTATTGGCCACGGGCGACGCGCCCGGCGCGGCCAACCAGACGCGCGGCGTGATGGTGGGCCTGCACGAGGCGCATTTCGCCGGGCCCTTGCTGCGCGCGCTGTTCTTCGTGAGCGGGCTGGCAGGTTGCGCCATGGTGGCCACCGGCGCGCTGCTGTGGGGCGTAAAGACGCGCCAGGGCCAGGCCAAGGCACTGGCGGCCGGCGCCCGCCCGAGCTTTGGCTTGCGGCTGGTGGACGCGCTCAACCTCGGCGCTATTGCCGGCCTGCCGATCGCGTTTGCTACGTACTTCTGGGCCAACCGCTTGCTGCCCGCGGGCATGCCGCACCGCCCCGACGCGGAGATCCATGCCTTCTTCATCGCCTGGGGGGCGGCAGCCGTGCTGGCGCAGGTGCGGCCGACGCGCACCATGTGGCGCGTGCAGCTGTGGGCCGGCGCGCTGATGCTCGCTGCCATTCCCGTGCTCAACGCCTTCACCACGCAGACCCACCTGGGCGTGACGCTGTTGCAAGGCCAGGGGCCTGCTGCCGTGGCCGGGTTCGACCTGACGGTGCTGGCGCTGGGCATTGCGCTGGGCGCGGCAGCGCATATCCTGGGGCGGCGCGCCAAGGCGCGCGTACCCGTGCGGCGCCCGGTGCCAGCCAAAGACATCGGTATGCCATCGAGCGATGCGAAGGGAGCCGCATGAGCGCAAGCCTGGGTTTCTTCACCGCGCTGGCCTTCACCTATAGCGGTTTCACCGCGCTCAGCCAGACGCTGGACCGCCACTATGCCGATCGCCACGGCCGCGGCGCCGCGCCTTCGCCCGCCGAGCGCTTGCGCCTGCAGGGACTAGGCTGGGCCGCGCTGGCCCTTGCCCTGGCGGCTTGCGTGCGGCAGCTAGGCTGGCCGATGGGCAGCATCTCATGGATCGGCACGCTGACGCTCGGCGCGCTCGTGCTGGTGCTGCTGCTCAGCTACGCGCCGGCCATCGCGGTACGCGCCGCCCGCTGGGCGGGGATGCTGGGCGGATGCGGGCTGCTAATGATGGGCGCAATGCCCGCCTAGCCATCACTGGGGCCTGCGAACAGGATCAGGCGCACGGCAGACACATCTCGCCCGTCCCGTCGGAGAGCGTGACAGCGAAGCCGTCCAGATTGCCGCGGGCCGCTAGCGGCTATCATGACGGCCATTCCAACACACCGGCACAGTCCTTCGCTCGCCATGCCTGACAACACCCCCGCAAGCCAGCCATACGCGCTGGAGAATCCCTTTCTCGAATCGCTGAATCTCACCATCGTCGAGTGGCAGCCGGACCTGGTGCGCATGTCGCTGATGCCGCAGGCTGCGCACCTCAACAACACGGGCGTTGTGCAAGGCGGCATCCTGGCCACGCTGCTGGACGCGGCGGGCGGCTACGCCGGCCTGTTTCCCGAGAATGGCGTGCGCCGCGCCGCCACCACCATCTCGCTGAACGTCAACTATGTCTCGTCCGCGCAAGTGGAGCCGCTGCTGGTGGTTGGCCGGCGCGTGGGCGGTGGCCGCCGGGTATTTTTCTCCAACGCCGAGGTCACCGACAGCCAAGGCCGTCTGATCGCCACCGCGCAGGCCGCATTCCGCAGGAAGGATCCGGTCTGAGCAGACTAGACCGCGCCCGTGTTGCCGGCGCGCCATGCAAGGTGGGCTAATCGCGCGACGACAGCGGCGGCGCAATCTCTTCCAGCGGGCGCTTTTCCGCATTGACCGCATAACGCAGGGCAAACAAGCCCGCGACGATCACCAGCGCCGCGCCAATGCCATAGCCAACAGCCACCGCGGCGCGGCTGCCGCTCTCGATCAGCGCGCCGAACAGCAACGGCCCGATAAAGCCTCCGGTGCCCGTCCCCACGGCGTAGAACACCGAAATGGCGAGGGCGCGCGTCTCGATGGGAAAGACCTCGCTCACCGTCAGGTAAGCGGAACTGGCCGCCGCGGAGGCCAGGAAAAACACCGCCGACCAGCACAGCGCCTGGCTGCGCGCGTCAAGCCAGCCCTGCTCGAAGGCCCACCCGGTCATGGCCAGTCCCACGCCGCAGAGCACATAGGTAAGCCCGATCATGCGGCGCCGCCCGATATGGTCGAACAGCGGCCCCAGCAGCAGTGGCCCCAGCACATTGCCCAGCGCAAAGGGGAAGATATACAGCCCCACGCGGTTATCGGGCACGCCGTGAAAGCGCGTGAGCACCAGCGCATAGGTAAAGAAGATCGCGTTATAGAAGAACGCTTGCGAGACCATTAGCGCCAGGGCGACCGCGCTGCGCAGCCGGTAGCGCTTGAACAGCACATGCGCGACCTCGCCAAGCGTAGGCGCCGCGCGCCTGGAAAGCAGGATCGTGCCCGTGGCCGGCGGCAACGCGCCGTACTGGGCCACCACCTGCGCCTCGATGGCGGCGACGATGCGCCCGGCTTGCTCGCCACGCCCGTGCGTCAGCAGCCAGCGCGGGCTCTCCGGCACGTCCCGGCGCACCAGCAAGATGGCTAGCGCCAGCACTGCGCCGAGCAGGAACGCCGCACGCCAGCCCACGGCCGGGCCCAGCACGCGCGGATCCAGCAGCACCAGGCTCAGGCCCGCGCCAAGCGCGGCGCCGAACCAGAAGCTGCCGTTGATGGCCAGGCTGACGCGCCCGCGCACGCGCGCCGGGATCAGTTCGTCGATGGCCGAGTTGATCGCCGCGTACTCGCCCCCGATGCCAAGGCCCGTCAGGAAGCGGCACACCGCGAAGAAGACGAAACCCGTGGAAAAAGCGGTGGCCAATGTCGCCGCCATGTACACCGCCAGCGTCACCAGGAACAAGGCCTTGCGGCCAAGGCGGTCCGCAAGGCGGCCGAACACCAGCGCGCCCAATACCGCGCCAGCTATGTACAGCGACCCTAGCCACCCTACCTGCGCCGCATTGAGGCCCAGGCCATCCGGGCGCTCGAGCACGCCGCCCAGCGATCCCACCAGCGTCACCTCGAGCCCGTCGAGCACCCACGCCACCCCCAGCGCGACTACCACCCTCCAGTGCCAGCGCGACCACGGCAGGCGGTCCAGGCGGGCGGGGATATCGCTCTGAATGAGTGGCATGGCGGGTTCCGTCCCGGTGCGGCGAATGGCAAGCTGGCGCTGCGACCCGCGCCTGAGAGGCGCTTCCGGCATCAGCTCAGCCGTTCACGATGTTTCCGTCATGGATCTGCACGACCAGGTCGCTGAAGTAGCTAGCCAGCTAGCCGCGCTGGAGGCCAGGAACACCTAGCCGCCAGCGCCCAGCACGCCAGGCGCACGAAGCCTACAATGAATCATGGCCACCATAAAAGGGAACCGCCATGATCGCCTATATGCTCTTCCTCGGGGCAGTCGTCCTGCTCTACGCCTTCGTCATTCGCGCAGGCTTTTTCCACAAGTCGGTGCTCTATCCGGAACACGCCCATCCGTTCCATTACTGGTGGGACCGGATCGTCCATCACCAGAAGAAAGAGAAAGCCAGCTAAGGCGCTTGGACCCCGCAAGGCCTGACCAGGCCGCCCAGCCCGCCGATCGGCGGGCTGTTTCATGCCGGTGACTGGCACCGGGCGCCGGACGTGGCCCCGGAACGGAAAATGGAAAACGAGCGCCCCGACAAAGAGGCCCTTGCTGCTCATGATTGCCTGCCCGGGTGCTAAACTGGCCGCCCTTCTTATCCGGCCGTTGCTCCCTATCCATGCGCATTTCCCGCCTCGCTACCCGAGCTGCACTCCTCTCTGTCTGCCTGGCGTCCGCCAGCGCCGGCGTCATCGCCGCCGAGGCCCCGCCCGCGCCCACGCCTGACCAGGTCACCGCCGCCATCCAGCAAGCGGAGGCCGAGCGCCTGAAGCAACTAGAGCAGACTGACCCGGCCGCGGCCGAGCGTGCGCGCTCGCCGTTTGTGGCAGGGATCATGGCTTCCATCAAGGCGCATACGGTCAAGGGCTGCCTGCCCGCCAGCGGCGGCGAGATCGTCTGCATCGTCGGGGTCAAGGCCGGCCGCCGCGACGGCTACCGCGCACTGGCCTTCGGCGGCAATCCGGAGCCGTGGGTACTGGTGCGCCGTGAAGAACCCGCCATCAGTGGCCCGGACGCCGCGCAAGCCACCGCATCGATGCGCGAATTTGCCCGTGGGCAATTGCAGACCCAGACGGATGCGCAGGCAGTCGCGGAACTGACCGCAATGGCCACATCGCTGACGGTCAAGCAGCTCGACGAGTGCAGTCTGAGCCACGAGAGCGGCAACGTGCGCTGCTCCGCCATGATCTCCACCGGCGGCAAGCCCGACCAGCGCGTCACCGGCTTTGCCTTTGCGCTCGAAGCCGGCGGCTGGCGGTTTGTGCCACGCGAGCAGTAAGCAGGCCGCTGCGGCCATCGCGGGCCACTGCCCCGCAGGGAGCGGAGATCACATCTCATAGCTTTTAATGTTGATCCAAGTCAAGTGAGTGATGGAGCACAATCCCCACGCTATTGGGGCAGATGCCCAGCGCCCACGGTGAGACACTGCGTGCGGGCGGGAAAAGCGTCTCGCCCAATGTCACTTCTTCATGCCCTCCATTTACCTGGCGGGCATTTTTTTTGGCCTTGCTGCCGCGATTCATTGAGCCGTGAACCTTGTTCGCTCAATGTTGAACCGCCTGCTTAGGCCGGCAGGCTCGATTCACCCGACTCCTATGGATACAGGACCGGGGGATGTTCCATGTCCTTTGGCCATGAATTTACGGCCATGAATTTACAAATTGTCCAGATATAGATAATATGTACAGATTGATCGCACCTCTGAGTACCCGCAAGCAGCAAGAGCTGCTCGAGCAGGAACAGGGAAGGGAAAGCGGACCACGGTTTGATTGAGACTTTCGCACCAGTTGCAATCTGACCGACATGGCGCCGCAGGCCATGACGATGGCACGCCTGCCCAGCGGCGTGCTATCGATACTCAGGGGCCCCAGAATCCATCGGCCCTGACAGCGCCATCAATCTAACAAGACTTAACGATGATCCTGAATCTTCCAACCTTCGATGACGTGTTAGCGGCCGCGCGCCGGATTGAAGGCTTTGCCCACCGGACTCCCGTGATGCGCTCCCAGACCGCCGACAAGGAACTGGGCGCCGCTTTATTCTTCAAGTGCGAGAACCTGCAGCGCACTGGCGCCTTCAAGTTTCGTGGTGCATTCAATGCGCTGGCGCGCTTCGATGCCGCGCAACGCCGCCGGGGCGCTCTCGCCTTCTCCGGTGGCAACCACGCGCAGGGCATCGCACTGTCGGCGGCATTACTGGGGATACCGTCGACGATCCTCATGCCGCACGATGCGCCGGCTGCCAAGGTGGCGGCGACCAAGGGCTACGGGGGCAAGGTGGTGCTCTATGATCGGTACACCGACGACCGCGAGGCAATCTGCCACAAGCTGGCGGAGGAACAGGGCCTGACGCTGATTGGGTCCTATGACCAGCCGGACGTGATTGCCGGCCAGGGAACCGCCGCCAAGGAATTGTTCGAGGAAACGGGCGAGCTCGATGCCCTGTTCGTCTGCCTGGGCGGCGGCGGCCTGCTCTCCGGCTCCGCACTGTCCGCGCGCGCACTGGCGCCGCGGTGCAAGATCTACGGCGTAGAGCCCGCCACCGGCAACGATGGCCAGCAATCGTTGCGCTCCGGCGCGATCGTGCATATCGATACGCCGAAGACCATCGCCGACGGCGCGCAGGCGCAGCACCTAGGCCGTCACACGTTCGAGATCATTCGCCGTGATGTCGACGATATCCTTACCGCCAGTGACGAGGAGCTGGTCGATGGCATGCGCTTCTTTGCGTCACGCATGAAGCTGGTCGTGGAGCCAACCGGCTGCCTGGGCCTCGCCGCCGCACGCGGCATGAAGGCCGAACTGATGGGCAAGCGCGTGGGCATCATCGTTAGCGGCGGGAACGTGGACATTGACCGTTTCGCGGCGCTTCTTGCAGGCTGAGTTGCGTGATTCGCGCGTGTACACCCGAAACACCGGGCCCTGCGCGAAACGTCCTCGCTGCAATGGCCTATGGCGCTCATCCGCATCATCCCGATGGTGGATCGCCGGGCGTCGGCACGGGCGCTTTTCCGCCGTCAATAGTCCTTCACGATTACCCCAACAAGGGGGGATCGTCCCCACGCAAGATGGGTGCACAATCCGGCCTGAAACAGCAACCGCAGGCCTCGAATCCCATGCTAAACGACGCGAAACCACAGATCGATACGGCCCGCCGCGGCGAAACCGTGAAGGAGTTGGGCGCCGGTGCGCTCACGGATATGGGGATCCCTGGCGCTCTGGCCACGGTGCAGCAGATCGCGGAACGCCGGACGCGAGCCCTCGCGGATTTGCTCGAGGAGGCGATTCGGAGCGGGACGCCGCGGGCGCTGCGCAGCCATCGCAGGCGGTAACTTTCTCCCTTCCGCCCGTTCTCCCTTCCGCCCGTTCTCCCTTTCGCCCATTCTCCCGCTCGCCGGCGTCCAGGACCGGCGCGACTGGCGCACCGGTCATAGCCGGCACCGTGATCCTCCTGGCCCCTGCCGCGGTCGTCATCGGCACCTTGATTACCTGCCGCGTAATTGGCGCGCAGCCCCCCAGCTCCCACACTGAGCTTGCCTGGACTCGCCAGGTAACCGCCACCGGAGCTGTCTCATGCCTGCCGCCGCCATTTCACATTCCGCCCCGTCCCTGCGCCATCCCGGCGCATCAATCCCCGCTCGGCTCCATTCCACACAGCCCGGCCATGTGCTGACCCGTGACGGCGTGTCGCTGTTCGTGCGCGACTGGCACGACGGCAATCCGGCGGCGGACGTGGTGCTGTTCGCGGCCAGTTGGGCGCTGCCATCGGACGTCTGGGGCGGGCAGATGCAGGCGCTGCATGCTGCAGGCGTGCGCTGCATCGCCTACGACCGCCGGGGGCATGGCCGCTCCAGCGATCCCGGGCATGGCTATGACTTCGATACGCTGGCCGACGATCTCGCGGACGTCATCGACGCGCACGGCCTGCGGCGCGTGACGCTGGTCGGCCATTCGATGGCTGCGGGAGAAATCGTGCGCTACCTGTCGCGCCACGGCGCGGGCCGCGTCGCCGGCATCGTGCTGGTGGGCTGCACCACGCCGTGCGTGCCGCGCAGCGAGGACAACCCGGACGGCATCGATCCCGCGCTGCTGGCGCAAGCGGCGGCCGAGCTGGCGGACGACTTTCCGCTCTGGGTGGAGGACAATCTCGCTGCGTTCGGCGGCGGCCTGTGCTCGGCGCCGCGGCTTGCGTGGGTGCGCGCCATGCCCCTGCAGACTTCGCTGCAGGCGCTGCTGGGCTGCAACCACGCCAGCACCCATGCGGATTTCCGCGCGGAACTGCCGGCCATCAAGGTGCCCGCCCTGCTGGTCCACGGCGACAACGATGCCTCCTGCCCGCTTGCGCTGACCGCCGAGCGCACAGCGGCCCTGCTGCCCGACGCCCGCCTCGCCGTCTACGCTGGCGCGCCGCACGGCCTGCCGTTCACGCATGCGCAGCGGCTGGGCGCGGACATCCTGGCGTTCGTGCGCGAACTCGGCTAAGGCCCCTTGCCAAGGACTCCAGCCATGACCTCCTCGAGCCTGAACCGCGCCGAGAGCGCGCCCGTCCCGCACCACGCCGCCGCATCGTCCCCGACCCCCATGGACCACCTGGCCCTGTTGGTGATGCTAAGCGGCACCTTCATGGTGGTGATGGATTTCTTTATCGTGAATGTGGCGCTGCCGGCCATCCAGCACGAATTGCACGCCAGCGCCGGCGCGCTGCAGTTCGTGGTGGCGGGCTATGGCCTGGCCAATGCCACCGGGCTGATCACCGGCGGGCGGCTGGGCGACATGCTCGGGCGGCGCCGCATGTTCATGCTGGGCCTGTTGCTGTTCGCGCTCGCCTCCGCCGCTTGCGGGCTTGCCCCGTCCGCTCCCGTTCTGGTCGCGGCACGCGTGGCGCAGGGCCTGGCGGGCGCGCTGCTCCAGCCGCAGGTGCTGGCCATGCTCTCGCTCACCTACACCGGCCCCGCGCGGGCGCGGGCATTCGCCGCGTACGGTCTCACGCTAGGCCTGGCGGCGCTGCTCGGCCAACTGGTGGGCGGCGCGTTGATCCGGGCCGACCTGGGCGGGCTGGGCTGGCGCACTTGCTTCCTGATCAACGTGCCCGTGGCAATCATTGCGCTGCTGCTGGCGCCACGCGTGCTGCGCGCATCGCCGCCCACCAGCGGCAGCAAGCCGGACTTGCCTGGCATGGCGCTGTTGGCGGCGGCGCTGGGTGCGCTGGTGTGGCCTCTGGTAGAAGGCAGGCAGCAAGGCTGGCCGCCCGCCGCCCTGCTTACGCTGGCCATGGCGCCCGTGTTGCTCGCCGTGTTCGCCTGGCATCAGCGCTGGCTGCATGCGCGCGGCGGGCAGCCGCTGGTGAGCCCGGCGCTATTCGCCGCGCCAGGCTTTGCGCGCGGCCTGGCCGTGACGGTCGCCTTCTACGCCGGCAATGCCTCGTTCTACTTCGTGCTGGCGCTCTACCTGCAAGACGGCCTTGGCCTGAGCCCGCTGCAAGGCGGCGGCGCGTTCACGATGCTGGCGCTGGGCTTCTTCGCCACCTCACTGGCCGCGCCGCGCATCGCCGCCCGCCTGGGGCGCTCGTCCATCGCCTATGGCGCCATGCTGCTGGCGGCGGGCCACTGGCTGCAACTGGCGAACACGCTGCTGCCATGGCAGGCGCAAGGCACCGGCTTGATGACCGTGATGCTGATCCTGCTGGTGGTAGAGGGCGCGGGCATTGGCATGGTGATGGCGCCGCTGGCCTGCGCCGTGCTGGCGGGAACGGCGCAACACCATGCCGGCGTGGCCGCCGGTGTGCTGGCCACGGTGCAGCAGGTGGGCAACTCAGTTGGCGTGGCGCTGCTCGGGAACCTGTTCTATGCGCGGCTGGAAAGCGCCGGCACGGCGCATGGCTACGGCAGCGCCTTTGCCTGGTGCCTGGGATGCCTGCTCGGCCTTGCGCTGCTTGTCACCCATCTTTGTCGCGGGCGGCGGCTGGCCGCGGCCCTGTAGACCCCGCAAGTCCCGCAGGCCGAAGGGGCATTCGGTGGCATCCCCCGGCAGGATTGGGGGGTGCCAAGGCTGCCGCGCCAGAATCGGCTGGATTTCGCCTCTTCCGGCATCTAGAGTTACCAGCATCCTTCCCTACGCCCCGGCGCCCGGGTATCCGGGTACGTGCCGGCGGCGGCGACGAGGTGACCTATGCAGAACGGAAAAGACGTCGCCCGCGGCCCCACGCCCGCCAGCCCATGGCAGGTGCCGGACCTGACACCGGAGCGGGTGTTGCAGCTCGGGATGGGCTTCTGGGCCTCCAAGACCTTGCTCAGCGCGGTGGAGCTTGGCGTGTTCACGCAACTGGCGAAGGCGCCGCAGCCGGCCGGCCCCCTGGCCGCCGCCCTTGGCCTGCATCCACGCGGCGCGGTGGATTTCCTCGACGCGCTGGTGGCCCTGCACCTGCTCGAGCGCGAAGACGCCGAGGCGCCCAGCCGGTACAGCAACACGCCCGACACGGACCTCTTCCTGGACAAGGCCAAGCCCAGCTATGTAGGCGGCCTGCTGGAGATGGCCAATGCGCGGCTGTACCCCAGTTGGGCGTCGCTGACCGATTCACTGCGCTCCGGCCTGCCGCAGACCCAGGCCGACGAGCATGGCGACCTCTTCGCCGCAATCTATCGGGACGAACAAGGCTTGCGCGGATTCCTGCAAGCCATGACCGGCGTCAGCCTGGCCGCCGCCCAGGCGATGGCGCGCAAATTCCCCTGGGCGCAGTGCCAGACCTTTATCGATATCGGCACGGCGCAGGGCGCCCTGCCGGTACAGATCGCGCTGGCTCACCCGCACCTGCGCGGCGGCGGCTTCGACCTGCCCGCGGTTGGCCCGGTCTTCGAGGAATATGTCGCCTTGCATGGCTTGCAGGATCGGCTGCGTTTTTATCCCGGCGACTTCTTCAACGACCCCTGCCCGCAAGCAGACGTGCTTGTCATGGGGCATATCCTGCACGACTGGGATCTCGAGCAGAAGCTATACCTGCTGGAAAAATGCCACGCCGCGCTGCCCGCCGGCGGCCGCCTGATCGTCTATGACGCCATGATCGACGACGCGCGCAAACAGAACGTGTTTGGCTTGCTGATGAGCCTGAACATGCTGATCGAAACTCCGGGCGGCTTCGATTACACCGGGGCGCAGTGCTGCGCCTGGGCCAGGCAAGTGGGCTTTGCGCAAGCGCGGGTGGAACCGCTCACCGGGCCTGACTCCATGATGATTGCGACCCGCCAATGACGTAGCAGCGCCAACCCATCGGAGAGGACGTGCCATGGCTGAGATGGAAAAGGAACAAGTGGTCAGCGTGCTGAACCGGATCCTCGAAGCCGAGCTTGCGGGGGTGGTGCGCTATACCCATTACTCGCTGCTTGTGTTCGGCTTCGGCCGCATCCCGATCGTTTCCTGGCTGCGCGAGCAGGCCAACGAATCGCTGCTGCATGCCCAGCAGGCGGGGGAATGGATTACCACGCTGGGCGCGTATCCGTCGCTGGCCATCGGCAAGCTGCTCGACAGCCACACCTTCGATACCGCCGCCATGCTGCGTGAATCGCTGGAAGCGGAAAACGCTGCCCTCAAGCTGTATCGCGAGCTGCTGACGCTGGTGGAGGATCGCTCCGTGGCGCTGGAGGAATTCGCGCGCCAGATGATCCAGATCGAGGAGCTGCATGCCGGCGAGGTCGACAAGATGCTGCGCAAGCCGGGGCAGGCCGCAGCCTTCGCACCGCCGCCAAAAGCCTGACGCGCCATCCGCGCGGCCGCCGGACCGCGTATCCCCCATGCCGTCGCCATGGCAAACAACACGCCATTCGGCCTGCCCGCGCACTTCCATACCGGCAGCCACGCCCGCTCCTGGCGCGTGACCGATGCGCTGGATTGCGCCATCATCGCCTGAATGCAGGCATCATCTCCACCGCAGTGGCGCCGTTTGCGCCGTTTGCGCCGCGAGAAGACGCCCGGCGTTGGCTCCGAGAGCCCAAAATACGGGATCGAGGATTACCTGGAATCAATTAAATCGGAGCCGGCAGCGCCTGGCGGCAAGCGCGGCCAGGCGCTGCCGGACTCGGATATTCGCACCTGGCAGAAAACACAAGAACGGAGACAACATGAAAACAATCGGCATGATCGGCATCGGCATGATGGGCCATGGCATCGCCACCAACATCGCCAGGCACGGCCACCCGCTGGTGCTGCTCGACCATCCCGGCAACCAGCCGGTGGACGACCTGCTGGCGGCCGGCGCCACCACGGCCGCCACCCCGGCCGAGCTAGCGCGCGCGGTCGATATCGTGATCCTGTGCGTCACGGGCACCCCGGAGGTGGAGGACGTGCTGTTCCGCCCGGACGGTGTGCTTGCCGGCCTGCGCCAGGGCGCCGTGGTGATCGACTGCTCCACCGCCATTCCCTCGTCCACGGAGCGCATTGCCGCAGCGGTGGCCAAGGCCGGCGCACGCTTTCTTGACGCGCCCATGACGCGCACGCCCAAGGAAGCCGAGGAAGGCCGCCTCAACCTGATCGTCGGCGGCGACCGCGCCTTGTTCGAGCAATGCCGGCCACTGCTGTCGTGCTTCGCGGAGAACATCGTGCACGCCGGGCCCGCCGGCTCGGGCCACCGGCTCAAGCTGCTGCACAACTTTGTCTCGCTGGGCTTCTCCGCCGTGCTGGCCGAGGCCGCTGCCTGCGCTGAGCGCTCAGACGTAGACCCGGGCGTGCTGGTGGAAGTGCTGGCCAAGGGCGGCGCAGACGGCGTGATCCTCAACCGCATGCGCCCCTACATCGAGTCGCAGGACAAGTCCGGCTTCCGCTTCTCGATTGCCAACGCGCTCAAGGACATGGGCTACTACACCACGATGGCGCAGGAGCTTGGCGCCGCGCGTGCCACGGCGGAGGCGGTGCGGGATACCTACGAGCGCGCCAGCCACACCGCCCGGCCGCAGCCGACGGTGCCGGAGCTGATTTCGATCCTGGCGGACGAGGCAGGCAAGGCGGCCTGATCCTCGCTCAGATCGCCCGCAGGTCGGGCAGCAGGCGATCGCACTCGCGCTTGACCACGGCATAGCACTCGCACACGCGCTGCTCCAGCCCTGGCCGATCGAGCACTTCGATATGCCCGTGGTGATAGCGAATCAGGCCGGCATTCTGCAGTTTCAGCGCTGCCTCCGTCACGCCGGAACGCCGCACGCCAAGCATGTTGGCGATCAGCTCCTGCGTCATCTTCAATTTGTTGGTTGGCAAGCGGTCCATGCTGAGCAGCAGCCAGCGGCACAGCTGCTGTTCGATGGAGTGATGCCGGTTGCACACGGCCGTCTGCGCCATTTGCGTGATCAGCGCTTGCGTATAGCGCAGCAGCAGCCGCTGCATGGGGCCGGCGCGATTGAATTCCGCCTTCACCGTGGCGCTGTCAAGCCGATAGGCCGTGCCGGCGCTCTGGACGATGGCACGGCTTGGCGTGGTCTCGCCCCCCATGAACAGCGCAATCCCGACCATGCCCTCGTTGCCAACGATGGCGATCTCCGCCGATGCGCCGTTTTCCATCACGTAGAGCAAAGATATGATCGACGTGGTTGGAAAATACACATGATTGAGCCGGTCCCCAGGCTCATAGATCACCTGCCCCAGCGGCAAATCCACCAGCACCAGCTGCGGCGCCAGGCGCGCCCATTCTTCTTCCGGCAACACCGCCAACAGATGATTGGCTCTGGCGTATTCCTGTGTCTGCATGGGTATGCCCCGTAGGTTCAGGACCTGCCTCTTGCCGGCATCTGCCATGGCAAATCGGGGTCAGGACCGCCATCTGAGCCCCAGTGTAAACCAGCCGCATGGCGCGCTTGCCGAAGCCGCCAGACACTGGCGCCATAAAAAGAGAACCCGACTTGCACGCTAGCGTACCGACTTGCCATAGGCCCCCGCCTAAGATGCCCCAGATGTCGATCGGCCAGATGCCATAGGGCTGCAGGCCGCATCACAGCCAAGGCATGCCTCTCCCTCCCCTTGGGGCATACGGTAACTAGTGGCGCTCGATCCACTTGGCAGGGGAAACGTTTTGGAGGGCGCATGCAAGCCCAAGCTAATGGTCACAGTGTGATCGTCTATCCCGACATGGTCGGTGGATGGTACTTCGCGGAAATCGACAGGAAAGCTGTCTACCGCTTCGGGCCATTCGAGTCGCACAAGCTCGTCAGGGAGCTGGTCGTGGTGTTGTTCCCGGAGATTCCAGTGCTTGAGTTGGTAGAACCGTCGCCAGAAATGGATGACAGCGCCCTGATGATCCTGGGCAATGGGGAACGGGTATCACAAGTCACAGAAGAGCAGGGAACTGCCAGGCAGTAGACGCGGCTGCAACCGGGCAGGGGTCGTGCAGCCGACCGGCGATGGCGGCAAACGCAAGCCAACGCTGAACGCTATTCCTTTTATGCCCTCGGCCTTCGGGCCGAGGGCTTTTTTTTGCATGGCGCGCCGCATCGGATTCCGTGTCCGCCATCGTACCGACTTCGCAGCCGATCCATGTCAGTCTCAGCCTGTCGCGGCGCCGCATTGCGGGCCTTCGCCATGTAGCGAGCGCGATGCGATGGATCTCGAGGTGACATCATGCGCAGCGTCCTTTATTTCCGGCTTAGCGGCATCGCCGCCGCGAGAAGCATGCAATCGTCGTTGCAGGCGTTACCTGTTGCCCCTGTCCATATCGGCGGGCCCTGGTTCATCCAGCGCGACGACCAGCCCTTGGAAGGGTTGCCCCGAGCCGCGTCCAAGCAAACAACGTATCGCCAGGAATGGGCGATAGCGGGCACTGTGGCCGGCGCCATATTGGCCATTGCCGCGACGCTGCATCTTGGCACCTCGGCCGGCACCTTTGCCAGCATCCTGGCCTGCGTGGCGAGCGGGGCGCTCGGCGGCTTGTGCGGCGCCTGGCTCGCGGGCCAGCTTGGCGCGCGCATCCTGCGCGGCAAGGTTGCCCGGGAACGCGCGCAGCTCGCGCAAGGCGAAATGCTGCTGGTCGCGAGTTGCGCCGGGGACGCGAAGGATTCCGTCAAACGCATGATCCATGAACTGGGCGGCGTGAGCGTCGAGGAGCACAGTGACGTCATGCCAGGTTTCCGGTGGGCGTGACGCATTGCGGATGACCGCTGCAGCGCATCACGCCTGCGGCGTGGTATCGATAGGAGCATGTCATGCGAACTCGTCTTATTATTTGCGCTGCTGCGCTCGCGCTCACCCAAACGGGGTGCTTGTGGGTACCCGGCGGCGAAGGCCGCACCGGTGGCGATGGCGGCTATCGCGGTGCGGACCGGCATGACGGCCATCCAGGCAACGAGTGGAACAACGATCATCGCTCCGGCGATCGCGGACAGCCGTACGGCACGGAGCGCAACGGCGACAACCGGGAGCACGACTATTCGCCAAGAGGCGGCTGGACGCAATGACGTTGCCGGATAGCACGCGCGCAAAAATGCGGCACAGCGCGGGTGCTATCATCCAACGGCTCTAGCCTCCCCCAATCGCGCCGATGCCGCCGGACCCCGCACCAGACAAGCCCACTACCGCCAACGCGCTCCCTGATATCCACCGCCTGCGCGCCCGCTTTGTCGCCATTTCCTGGCGCGACCTGGCCGTATCCTTCGGCCCCGTGCTGGCCCTTGCCCTGGCCGCCATCTGGCTCGCCGTTTGGCTGGTGCAGCCGGCGCCGCCGAGCACCATCTCCATCAGCGCGGGCCCCAAGGGCAGTTCCTTCTACAACGCCGCCGAGAAGTACGCAAAGGTCCTCGCACGCAATGGCATCACGTTGAATGTGCTGGCCTCCGAAGGCTCCCGCCAGAACGTGCAGAGGCTGGCCGATCGCAAGCAGGACGTTGACCTGGCGCTGGTCCAGGGTGGCGTCTCCAGCGATGTGGATACCGAAGGGCTGGTCTCACTGGGCAGCGTGTTCTACGCGCCCATCACGGTGCTGTACCGCGGCAAGGAACAGCACAAATTGTCCGACTTCCACAAGTCGCGCATCGCCATCGGACGCGAAGGCAGCGGTGCCCGCGCGCTGGCGCTGACGCTGCTCAAGGCGAACGGCATCGAGCCGGGCGGCAGTGCCGAGCTCATCGCGTTCGATGGCGACGACGCCGCCCAGGCGCTGGTCGACGGCAAGATCGACGTGGCCATGCTGACCGGCGATTCCGCCACTGGCCCGATCATGCGCAAGCTGTTTCGCATGCCGGGCATCCGCCTGCTGGATTTCGCGCAGGCCAATGCTTATACGCGGCGCTTTCTCTATCTGCAGGAGCTGGTGTTGCCCGCCGGCGTATTCGACCTGGGCAAGAATCTCCCGGCGCATCCCATCCGCCTGATCGGCCCGACGGTGGAACTGGTGGCGCGCGATTCGCTGCATCCCGCGCTGTCCGACCTGCTGATCGAGGCCGCGCGCGAGGTCCACGGCAAGGCCGGCCTGCTGCAAAGCGCCGGGCAGTTTCCCTCGGCCACCGCGCATGAGTTCCCGCTGAGCGACGACGCCACACGCTATTACGCGTCGGGCAAGGGCTTCCTGTACCGCCACCTGCCCTTCTGGCTGGCGAGCCTGCTCTCCCGTGCACTGGTGCTTGTGCCGGTGATCGTGATCCTGATTCCGGCCTTCCGGCTGGTGCCTTCGCTCTACAGGTGGCGGGTCAAGTCCCGTATCTATCGCTGGTACGGCACCCTGATCGACATCGAGCGCGTGGCACTGGTGAACCCCTCCGAGGAAGAAAAAGCCGCCCTGGCCCAGCGCCTCGACCACATCGAAGACGCGGTCAACAAGATGAAGATGCCGCTTGCCTATGCCGACCAGTTCTATGTGCTGCGCGAGCATATCGTCTTTGTGCGGCGCAGGCTGACGGGCGCGCTCTAAGCTGGCGCAAGACATCCTCCGCATCGACACCGTGGTCGCCATAGTGCGATCTGGGCGCTCTACCACACCAAACCACGACACCGAAGCGCAGAAAACAAAATAGAATCGACGCCTGAGACCATTCAAGGATTCTCATGGCGGGAAAGACAAAGCGGTTCGGTGAACTGGCTACCGCGTTGGCGGCGCGACATGCGACAGCTTTCCTTGCGGCATGGCGCAATGCCCTATCCACTGCCTGCGCTGCCTGCGCGGCGCTAGCCGGCGTTTCTTATCTCCCGCCCGCTGCCGCCGCGCCCCTCACCTTCGCATCGCCTCCCGCCGAAATCGCCAAAGCCGTGCTCGACGATGAACCCGGCACCGTGGCCGTGGGCATCTGGCGGAACCAGCAAGGCCGCTTCGCGCTGCAACGCAATCCAGTGGGTAGCGTCGGCGAGGTTGTGGAGGGCGGCAGCGCGGACGCGCAGCCGTTCTTCGAGATCGGCTCCATCAGCAAGGTATTCACCGGCTTGCTGCTCGCGCAGGCCGTGGAGCGCGGCGACCTGTCGCTGGACGACACGCTAGGCAAGCTGCTCGAGGCAAAGGCCACCTTGAAGCCCGAAACCGCCGCCATCACCCTGCGCCAGTTGGTGACGCACAGCGCCTGCCTGCCCCGCGAGCCGCAGGACTTTCCCGGCTACGGCACACCAAATCCCTTCTCCCGGCACGACCGCTGGAAAATCTACGCCGGTCTTTCCGGCATGACGCTGGAACATGCGCCACCCTGCGGCGCGGCGTACAGCAACCTGGGCATGGGCCTCCTCGGCCAACTGCTCTCCGACCGCTACGCAAAGCCATGGGATGTGCTGGTGCGCGAGAACATCACCGGGCCGCTGGGCATGCGCGACACGATGCAATACCTCGGCCGGCAGGCCAGCCGCCTGGCCACCGGCTATCAGCACGAGGCGTTCCAGGCACCATGGGATTTCGAGGCGCTGTCAGGCGCCGGCGCACTGCGCTCGACGGCCCCCGACCTGCTCCTGCTGGCGCGCGCCCTCATGGCTGGCCGGGCCGGCCCGCTTGGCCCGGCGGCAGAACGGGCGCTCACCCCCCTGGGCCACTTCCGTGGAGAAGAGATCGGCTACGCCATCTTGATCCGCGGGCCGGCCGGGCATCGAACGTATCACCACGACGGGCTTACCGCGGGCTACCGGACACTGCTGGCGTTTGCGCCGGATACCCAGGAAGCCGTGGCGATACTGGCCAGTAACTCGCACGCCAACCCGGTTAAGGTTCTGACAGGCATTGCGGCTAGCCGCTACCCGATCGCCCCGGCTACCCAAATGGCTCCGGCAGCTGCGGATTTGGCCGAATATGGCGGCATCTACCAGGCAGACAAGGACACCCGCTTCACCTTCGTGCCGCAGGATGGCAAGCTCTATCGCCGCTCGACGGGCACAGGGTTTCGCGCGCTCTCGCCCGGCGGGCCAGACACCTTTGTCGACGCCGATGCCGGCACGCGGTACGTGTTCAGGCGCGAGGCCGGCGAGATCGTTCGGGTCGACTACTACCTGGGTGATGGCGGCTTTGGCGGCTTTAGCGGCTTTGCGGGGCTACGCACGAACAAAGCCGCGCCGCCGGTTGCCGTCGTGCCGCTCGACAGGCAACTGGACTACGCCGGCCGCTACCGCGCCCGCCGCATCATTCGCACAGATCTGGACCTTGATGTTCGCGCGGAGAACGGGCAACTTGGCGTGCGCGCCGGAAACTGGTTTCGCCGCCCTGTGTTCCCCGTCGCCGACAAACCGGATCGGTTCGCCTACGAAAACGGCAGCAGCCAGCTCCAGTTCGAGCGCGATGCGACCGGGCGCGTCGCAGGCGTCGTCCTGTATGAGAATGGCGCGATTCGGCTGCGCCGGGTGCCTTGAGGCTGGCACGGCTGCATGGCGGCCATCACTTGCGTTGCGGCCTCTGCTGCCCAACCAGCTTGTCATGGTCTTTGCAAGCGCCTCGGCCAGCGCTGGTTGGTTCAGTCTCGCAAGGCAGCGCCCGGGCAGGCGATCATGGTGCCGGATGAGGATACAATCCGGCAGCGCCGACTTGTCCATCACGACCCGACCCCATCCATGCCTAACCCTACCCGGGCCTTCCTTCTTGGCCCGCTGCTCAAAGGCGTTTCACGCTCTTTCTATCTCACCCTGCGGGTGCTGCCTGCAGGGATGCGCGATCCGATCGGCCTGGCTTATCTGCTGGCGCGCGCCGCCGACACCATCGCGGACACCTCGCTGATTCCACCGCAGCAACGGCTGGAACTGCTGCTGTCGCTGCGTGATCAGGTCAACGGCGCCACGGACGATGGCACGCTCATGCGGCGGCTGGCGGCAGAGGTCGCCGGGCAACAAGCGCTATCGGACGAGAAGGTTCTGCTCGAATCGCTCGGCCCGGCGCTGACGGCGCTGTCCCAGCTGAGCGCGGCCGATCGGACGGCGGTTCGCGAGATCGTGTCGACCCTGGCTTCCGGCATGGAGTTTGATCTGCGGACCTTCCCCGACGAAAGGTCCGGGCAGATCGGCGTGCTGCGCGAATGGGAAGAGCTGGACCGGTACACCTACCTGGTCGCGGGATGCGTGGGGGAATTCTGGACCAAGATGACCTACGCCCATATGCCCGGGACGCTCAAGGGAGAATCCGAGGCGATGCTGCTGCGAGGCGTGCGCTTTGGCAAGGCGCTTCAGATGACCAATGTGCTGCGGGACTGCGCCAAGGACCTGCGGATCGGGCGTTGCTACCTGCCGGGGGCGATGCTGGACCAGTATGGACTGACGCCGCAAGATTTGCTGTTGCCAGGCAATTCGGCGCGTGCGAAACCACTTCTGCTCGCGCTGATCCGCACGACGCTGGGTCATTTCCGTGAGGCGGTGGATTACACGTTTGCTATTCCGGCGTTCTCTGTTCGATTGCGCCTGGCGTGTTTGTGGCCAGTGCTTATCGGGCTGGAGACGCTGCTGCTGCTTGCCAGCAATGACGATTGGCTGGATCCGGCGAAGGTGCCCAAGATACGGCGGAGCGAGGTGTATCGGATTGTGGGATATTCGGCGTTGATGGCACCGTCCAATGGCTTGCTGCGGATCTGGGTTGAGCGGTTGATTGGAGGGATCGAGGCGCGGCTGGAACGTTAATGGCGAAGGAAGCCTTCCGCATCTGCGGGGCGAACCCCTAGGCCATTGCGCGCCTTTGCCCCCACCGCGCGACGGGCCATGGACGCGACTCGCGCCTGAGCCACGCACCGCACAGCGTTTTTTAAGGCCGCAATCACTTGCTGCTGGAATGGTCGTCGCCCCCAAGCGGATCGACAATGATCATGGTGCGGTCCAGCACCCCGCGATCGTCAAAGTAAGCGCTGAAGTGGGCCGGCTGGTAAGCGCCGATGTAGAGCCGGTACGACCATGCCTCACGCTTCATCAGCGGGTAGTACTGGACCGGCTCGCGCGGCAGGCCGAAGCGTTGGGCCACGTCCTGCTTGGTCCAGGTACCCGGGCGCGCCTCATAGATCTCCTTCTCGGTCAGCATCTGGCGGAAACTGGTGAGGTTTCCGCTGGCGTCGAAATCCGCCGCGTAGACTTCGAACCCGAGCGGCTGCTTCGAGTAGATCCAGCGGCTGGTGCCGCCGGCGAGCTGGTAGGTCTCCGTGGGCTTGCCGAAGGTGTCGCGCACGGCGCTCTCCGGGCCACCGATCATTTTTTGCGCGGTCTCGACCGGCTGCAGGAACGCGCAGGCACACAGCGCGAGCGCAGCGGCGGTAGCCCCCATCCATCTGGCGAAGCGATATTGCATGACCATTCTCCATCGTTGGCGCGGGTGGTGTTCTCGGGCCAGGAACCCTTCCAGCATAGTGCAAGCGTGCGCGCACGCCGCGCACCCGGCCCTTACGGTAAACGCTTCGGGCAGCGGGATTATTCCACTGGTTTCCACTAACCCGGCCGACAGTGGGACAGTGGCAAAGTTGGCCTCAACAAACGTACCCCTCGATATAGCAGAACGCCGCCGTGCCGCTCCCGTACTCGGTGTCGCGCAGCGTGAATGCACCGGACAGGCAGATGAACGCGGTCATGCAGGCCAGGAGAACAAGCAGGCAAATTGCCAGAATGGACAGCTTTTGCATGGCAAACCCTTCCCTCAGAGAAGCAGCGGACGCCGACACGATGAGCCGACGCATGGGGAAAACCGGGGAGCCAGTCGCAAAGGCGGCGCTGATGCACCCGTTGTTCACCATTACGCATTTCCCATGCCCGTGCCAGCACGGCAGAAAAGCGCCCGATTGTGCTTCGGAAGGAAGCCGCGCCGCTAGCGCTGTTGGGCTGTGCCACACACCGGGGTTGGCGCTGCCCGAACTATTACCGGAGCGCTCTACTTCGCGTTCCCCACTTCGCGCGCCCTATTCCGCGCGCCCGTCCACTCGCCGCAACGCCGCCCCCACTTCCCCATAAAACTCCCGCAGCGCCGCCACCTCCAGGTCCGGCGGCAGTAGTGCTGGCCAGAGCAGCGCCACGATATCCTTGGCGGTCCGCTCGATATCCACCGGCCGCTGCCTGGCGATTGCGTCCCAGAGAATGTGCTCCATCGGCCCGAAGATCGCCGAGCGCAGCAAGCTCAACGGCAGGTCGGCCCGGATCTCCCCACTCTCCCGCGCGCGCGCCAGCATATCCATCAGCGGCGCGGTGTAGCGCCGTTGCAGCGGCACGAACACCTCGCCCAGCCCCGGCCCCCTGGCGCGGCCTTCGGAGAGCACCAGCGCGCATAGCCCGGTGCCCTGGATCAGGAACAGCCGAAGATGCGTGCGCACGAAGAACTCGAGCTGCGCCTTGGTGCTCTGGCCGCGCGGCATGCCTTCTTCCACCGCAGCGATGATCTCGTCGTACCAGTCCTCGATCACCCGCACGCAAAGCTCGCGCTTGCCGTGGAAATAGGTGAACACCGTGGCTTCGGAGATGCCCAGACGCTGGGCGATCTCGGTGGTGGTGGTGCGCTCGTAGCCCATCTCGGCAAAGACTTCGCGGGCCACGCGCAGGATGTCGCGGATGCGTTGCTCCGCCTTGGCGCTCGCGGGGACGCGGCGCCGCACCATGATGTCGTCCATCGACGTGTTACCTCGCTTGCCGGAAGCCGGCGATTATAGTGCGGCGCAACATAAAACAGATGCCCGGGCACGCCTTGGGGCGCAACTCGCCCCCGTCACGGGATTGTAATTGATCTTTACTCAACTCATGGTTGCAATTTTTCGGGTCTGCGTGTACTTTTCCAGTCAACGCCACTGCCCCGATGCTACGTAGGATGGGACAAGGGCCAGAATATATGCGCACTCCCCGACTTGAGCCACACTCAACAAAGTTGAATAACCCTCAAGAAACCGGGATACGGACAATATTGCGACAGCGCTTTGGAGACGAGTTATGACGATGCAGGGTGCGGCTAGCCCAACGATCTTGCCCATTGGCGGGCTCTCCCACGTCAGGGGCAGTACCGACATTCCCTTGTCCGAGCTGACGGTGCCGGCGCTGCTAGCCGAAACCGTAGCGCGTTTCCCGGATCGCGAGGCGGTGGTGTTTCGCGAGCAGGGCATCCGCTGGAGCTGGCGGGAATTTGCACAGGTGGTGGACGCCATGGCCGGGGGCTTGCGCCTGCTGGGCCTGGAGCGCGGGGACCGCATCGGCATCTGGTCGCCGAACCGGGTGGAGTGGCTGGTGACGCAGTTCGCCACCGCACGCCTTGGGCTGGTGCTGGTGAACATCAATCCGGCTTACCGCCTGGCGGAGCTGGAATATGCGCTGAACAAGGTGGGCTGCAAGGCGATCGTGGCGGCGGAGTCGTTCAAGACGTCGCGCTACCTGGAAATGCTGCAGACGCTGGCGCCGGAGTTGCAAAGCTGCGAGCCGGGCGCGCTGCAGGCAGCGCGCCTTCCCGCGCTGCGCTGGGTGATCCGCATGGGCGGCGAGCGCACGCCGGGCATGCTGAACTACGACGCGCTGCTCGCGCATGGCACGCATGCCCTGACCGGGGAGTTGGACGCGATTTCCGCTCAGCTCGATCGCTACGACCCAATCAATATCCAGTTCACCAGCGGCACCACCGGTGCGCCCAAGGGCGCCACGCTGACGCACCGGAACATCGTCAATAACGCGCGCTTCATCGCCATGGCGATGCGCTTCTCCGAGCAGGACAAGCTGTGCATCCCGGTGCCGTTCTATCACTGCTTCGGCATGGTGCTGGCCGTGCTGGCCTGCGTATCCACCGGCGCCTGCATGGTGTTCCCCGGCGAGGCGTTCGAGCCGGCGGCAACCATGGCGGCGGTCAGCGAGGAGCGCTGCACGGCCTTGCACGGCGTGCCGACCATGTTTATCGCCCAGCTGGATCATCCGGATTTTGCCAAGTACGACTTCTCCACGCTGCGCACCGGGATCATGGCGGGCTCGCCCTGCCCCATCGAGACGATGAAACGTGTGATCTCGCAGATGCACATGGCGGAAGTGACGATCGCCTATGGCATGACCGAGACCAGCCCGGTTTCCTTCCAGAGTTCCACCACCGATCCGCTCGACAAGCGCGTGACCACCGTGGGGCTGATCCAGCCGCATCTTGAGGTCAAGCTGGTGGACGGCACCGGCGAGATCGTGCCCGTTGGCGAAAAGGGCGAGCTGTGCACGCGCGGCTACTCGGTGATGCAAGGCTATTGGGACGACGAGCCTCGCACCCGCGAAGCGATCCGCGATGGCTGGATGCACACGGGCGACCTCGCCACCATCGACGCCGAGGGTTACTGCAACATCGTCGGCCGCGTGAAGGACATGCTGATCCGCGGCGGCGAGAACGTCTACCCCCGCGAAATCGAGGAATTCCTGTTCCGCCACCCGAAGGTGCAGGCAGTGCAGGTGTTTGGCGTGCCCGACCCCAAGTACGGCGAGGAAGTCTGCGCGTGGATCGTGCTCAAGCCGGGCGATACGGCCACCGAGGACGATATCCGTGCCTTCTGCCGCGACCAGATCGCGCACTACAAGATTCCGCGCTACATCCGCTTTGTCGACGAAATGCCCATGACCATTACCGGCAAGGTGCAGAAGTTCGTGATGCGCGAGCGCATGACGCTGGAGCTCGGGCTTGGCGACAAGACCACGTGACGACCCAACCGAATCCCATCTGACATCGGGCCGCCGTCTGCCGCGGCCGTATTCCACTAGATAACGAGCACTCAACCATGAACGAACTCCCCGGCCTCAATTTCCACCTTGGCGAAGATATCGACATGTTGCGCGAAACCGTGCGCAACTGGGCGCAGGCCGAACTGGCGCCGCGCGCGGCCGAGATCGACCGTACCGACCAGTTCCCGATGGACGCCTGGAAGAAGATGGGCGACCTCGGCGTGCTCGGCATCACGGTGGCGGAGGAATACGGCGGCGCCAACATGGGCTACCTGGCCCACATGATCGCCATGGAAGAAATCAGCCGCGCCTCGGCATCGGTCGGCTTGTCGTACGGCGCGCACTCCAACCTGTGCGTCAACCAGATCCACCGCAACGGCACCGCCGCGCAAAAGGCCAAGTACCTGCCCAAGCTGGTCTGCGGCGACTGGATCGGCGCGCTGGCCATGAGCGAGCCCAACGCCGGCTCCGACGTGGTGAGCATGAAGCTGCGCGCGGACTTCAAGGGCGACCACTACGTGCTCAACGGCACCAAGATGTGGATCACCAACGGCCCGGATTGCGATGTGCTGGTGGTCTACGCCAAGACCGAGCCGGACCTTGGCGCGCGCGGCATGACCGCCTTTATCGTCGAGAAGGGCATGAAGGGTTTCTCGGTGGCGCAGAAGCTGGACAAGCTCGGCATGCGCGGCTCGCACACGGGCGAGCTGGTGTTCCAGGACGTGGA
>NZ_JBXANI010000046.1:0-49842 GCF_058801495.1 Cupriavidus sp. GW822-FHT03E04 | reverse complement strand
GCTTTCTTCTCGTTAGTCTTCTTTGCCGACGCAAAGAAGAGTGACCGGCAGCCCCCGCAGGGGGATGTCGTATGGCTCTTGGGTCCAAAAACCAACGCCGTACAAAGAAAAAGCGAAAACCCCAAAACAGCGACCACCGCCCCCCCTCCCCCTACCCCCTAATCCCCCTAATCTTCCACCGATACGCCAACTGCGGCCGCGTAATCCCCAGCAACCGCGCCGCCTGACTCATATTCCCATTGGCGCGCTGCATGGCCGCCTCCATCAACACCGTCTCCACATCGCCCAGCGCGAGCTGCTGCTCAGCCATATGATCGAGCAAGCCATGCACGGCGGCCTCCCGCAGTTCGGGCAAGGTGCCCTTGACGCCAAGGCGCGGCGCGGTGTCCATGCCAGGCGGCGCGCTGGTCGGCAGGAACAGGTGGTCCGCTGATATCTGCCCCCCGTTGCTGGCCAGGATCACGCCACGCTCGATCACGTTCTCCAGCTCGCGCACATTGCCCGGCCAGTCATAGCGGCGCAGCTCGGCCAGCGCGCGGTCAGTGATGCCGACGATCTTCTTGCCGTGGCGCGCGCCGTAGCGGGCCACGAAGCGCTCCACCAGCAGGCGGATATCGTCGAGCCGCTCGCGCAGCGGCGGAATGGTGACGGGGTAGACGTTGAGCCGGTAATACAAGTCCTTGCGGAAGGTGCCCTGCTTCACGGCCTCGGCCAGGTCCACGTTGGTGGCCGCCACCAGCCGCACATCCACCTTGCGCGGCTCGGTGCCGCCCACGCGCTCTACCTCGCCCTCCTGCAGCACCCGCAGCAGCTTGGACTGCGCCGACGCCGACAGCTCGCCCAGCTCATCCAGGAACAGGGTGCCGCCATGCGCCCGCTCGAAGCGGCCCGGGCGCGACTGGTGCGCGCCCGTGAAGGCGCCCTTCTCCACGCCGAACAGTTCGGCCTCGATCAGCTCATCGGGAATCGCGGCGCAATTGACCGCGATGAAGGGCTTGTCGGCCCGGGCGCTCACGCCGTGCAACGCTTGCGCAAAGCGCTCCTTGCCAACGCCGGTCTCGCCCAGCAGCAGCACCGTGACGCTGCTCCCGGCGGCGCGTTGCAGCAAGCCCCAGGCAGCGCGGAACTCGGGCGAGCCGCCGACCAGGTCGGCTGGCTTGTCGGTGCTGCGCTGCAAGGCACGCAGGTGCTCGACCTCGCTTTGCAATTCCAGGATGGTCTCGATCACCGGGTCGGGCTGGTAAAGCGCCAGCACTTCGGCGCCGTCCTCCCACGCCTCCAGCGGCTTGCCGACGATGCGGCAGTGATCAGCGCCGCAGGCAATGCACTCGACCTCGCGGTAGAGGATGGTGCGGCCCATCAGGGCCGAGGTGTAGCCCGTGGCGTAGCCGATCTGCATCCAGCAGGCAGGCGCGTCGACAATGCCGAACAACTGCCGGTGCACGTCGCCTTCGAAGGAGTCCTCCCACAGGAATTCGCCGTCGTAGATGCCCGCGGCGATGTCGATGTCCACCTTGACCGGCGTCACCCGCACCACGCCTTCGATGGTGTGCAGGCAGGGCCCGATCTCGAGCAGGCCAAAGTCGCTGTCGCCCGGGCGCAGCTTCTTGGCCAGCTCCGCGTCGCGCATGCCGGAATGAAAGCCCATGCGCATGAACAAGCCGCGCGCGCGCTCCATGCCTAGGGTATCCACCAATTCCTTGCGCAAGGCGCCCAGCGCCGCGGTATGAATCAGGATCATGCGCTGCTCGTCCAGCCAGATGGAACCCTCCTCCATGGCAAAGCGCAGGCGCCGCGCGAGATGGGCCAGGCCGTCGCGCATGGTGGCCGAAAACTTGTCGGTTGAACTGCTCATTGTCTCCTCTCTTGGCGGCCAGGACACCCTCGGCGCGCGTGCTTTTCCTAGCACTGCACGCACATTATGTGCCATCCGCGCCCACCGGCCCCACGTGCGCCTGTCATGCCGGCGCAATGTCGCCTATGCTTTCCTTGACAGGGATCCCCGGGGCTATTGCACCGCACCACAAACTATGGAAAAAACCGCATTTGTCTTTGCAGGCGGCGGCAGCCTCGGCGCCATCGAGGCCGGCATGCTGCGCGAGCTGGTGGCGTGGGGCGTCAAGCCCGACCTGGTGATCGGCGCCTCGGCCGGCGCCATCAACGGCGCCTACTACGCCTGCAACCCGCATGTGGCAGGCACCAACCAGCTCGAGACGCTCTGGCGCGGCTTGCGCCGGGCCGAGGTGATGCCGTGGTCGTGGCGCAGCCTGTTTGGCATGCTGCGCGGACAGCGCGCCCACCTGGTCGACTCCGCCGCGCTGCAGCGCCTGCTGTCGCGCCACTTTGGCGATATTGCACTGGAGCGCGCTGAAGTGCCGCTATACGTGGTGGCCACCGATATGGCAACCGGCGCGGAGGTGGTGTTGTCCTCCGGCAGCCTGGTCCAGTCGGTGCTCGCCAGCGCAGCCATCCCGGGCGTGTTTCCGCCGGTGTCGCTGGGCGGGCGGCAACTGATAGATGGCGGCGTGGCCAACAACACGCCGGTGTCCACCGCCATCCGCCTGGGCGCCACACGCGTGGTGGTGCTGCCGGCAGGCTTTGCCTGCGCGCGGCGGCGCGAGCCGCGCGGGCCCATCGACCATGCCTTCAACGCGCTGTCGCTGCTGGTGGCGCGCCAGCTGGTGCAGGACCTCGAGCGCTGGGCCGATCACGCGCATATCTCGGTGGTCCCGCCGCTGTGCCCGCTCGACGTCTCCCCCTACGACTACACCCAGTGCGGCACGCTGATAGACCGTGCCGCCGCGGCCACGCTGGCCTGGCTCAACGCCGGCGGACTCGACAGCCGGCACATCCCCGGCGCGCTGTCCCCGCATTCGCACGACGAAGCCAACCCGAGCTGCGACTACGATCCGCACCAGGCGCACCCCGCGCACCCGGCACAAGGGTCCGACCATACGCATCAACCCCACGCCGGCCACACGCACGCTTGCGCCCCGCAGTAAGCTGGCTTTGGCATTGGCGAATTGCAAGGCCGGCCGATCCGGCGAATGATGCGGGATCTCAATCCTCCGGGTGGCAAGCACATGAGCGCAATTCTCGACGGCATCAAGGTACTCGACCTGACGCGGGTGGTAGCCGGCCCATGGGCCACGCAGAACCTGGCCGACATGGGTGCCACCGTCTACAAGATCGAGAAGCCCGGCGACGGCGACGACACCCGCAAGATGGGCCCGTTCCTGACCGATGCGCAGGGCGCGGCCACCAACGACTCCGCCTTCTACCTGGCCTGCAACCGCGGCAAGCAGTCGCTCACCATCGATATCTCCCGGCCCGAGGGCGCCGAGCTGGTACGCCAGCTGGCCGCCCGTTGCGACGTGGTGGTGGAGAACTACAAGGCTGGCAGCCTGAAGAAATACGGCCTGGACTACGAGTCCATCCGCGCGGTGCGCCCCGATGTGATCTATTGCTCGGTCACCGGCTTCGGCCCCGATGGCCCCTACGCAGCGCGCCCGGCCTATGACTTCATCCTGCAAGGCATGGCCGGCCTGATGAGCACCTGCGGCCAGCCGGACGGCAGCCCTGGCGGCGAGCCGATGCGCACCGCCATCCCCATCACCGACATCCTCACCGGCCTGTACGCCACCGTCTCCCTGCTAGGCGCGCTCTACCACCGCCAGGCCACCGGCGAAGGCCAGTACATCGATGCCGCCATGCTCGATGCCTCGGTCGCCGTCAATGGCCACCTGGCGCTGGGCTACCAGATGACCGGCAAGCTGCCCCGGCGCGCCGGCAACAGCAACCCCGTGGCCGCGCCCTCCGAAGTCTTTGCCTGCCGCGACGGCCACCTGATCATTGCCTCCGGCAACAACGGCCAGTTCGCTGCGCTGTGCAAGCTGCTCGGCATGCCCGAGCTGGCCGCCGATCCGCGTTACATGCAGAACGCCAACCGGGTTGCCAACCGCGATACGCTGCGCGAGACGATTGCCGAGCGAGTGGCCACCTGGAACGCGGCCGACCTGCTGGCGTCGCTGGAGCGCGCCGGCGTGCCGGGCGGCCCGATCAACGAGCTCGACGAAGTGTTCGAGGATGCGCAGGTGAAGCATCGGGGCTTGCTGGTGCAACTGCCGCACGGGCGCGGCGTGAATGCGCCGAGCCTGCGCAGCCCGATGCGCTTCTCGGCCACGCCCGTGGCGATGCGCTGCCCGCCGATGCTGGGCGAGCACACGGATGCGGCCCTGCGGGCGGAATTGGGCTTGAGCGACGAGGACGTTGCGGGCTTGAGGGAGCGGGGAATCCTGTAGTTGGCCGCTCGGTTGGCCATTCGGTTGGCCGCTCGGTTGGCTGCCTTGCGTGCGGCGCGCAACGCCCGGAATTGACGCGCCCCGGGAACGGGTACATCCTCTGGACATACTCTTCCCATTAGCGGAGCAAGCCATGACCTCAAACGAATTCGCATCGTTCAAGGCACACTTGTCCATGTTGCTGCGCGACCTCCCGGTCGGGACCACGGCGGACCTCGCCGACGTGGCGGTGGCGGCGTACTGGGATGGCACGCGGATCGTCGGCACCTACCTGCGCGACGGCGGGCACCTGGACGAGGCCTTCGACTTCGACGAAAACGCCTGGGAGAACTGGCACGACGACTTCGTCGGCTGGCTGGCCACGCCGAGTTTCACGCAGCGCGATGAACTGAGGGCTTCGCTGGCAGGCGCGGGCTGACGAGCGCAGGCGCGCTCGCGACCGGGCATGCGACCGGGTTCGCGACCGCGCTTACGACCGGGCTTACGACCGGGCTTACAACCGGGCTTACAACAATACGCACCGTCCTCCAGCCGGAGGACCGGCGCCACCATCGCACTGCGAGCCCATCCGACGCATGCCTTACTTCGGCTGCGACACCACCCGCAGATACGGCTTGAGCGTCTTGAAACCCTGCGGGTATTTCTTCTTGGCGTCGTCGTCGGAGACCGAGGTGGGGATGATCACGTCTTCGCCCGGCTTCCAGTTCACTGGCGTGGCTACCGTGTGCTTTGCATTCAGCTGCAGCGAATCCAGCAGCCGCAGCACTTCGTCAAAATTGCGGCCGGCGCTCATCGGATAGACCAGCATCGCCTTGACTTTCTTGTCCGGCCCGATCAGGAACACCGAGCGCACGGTGGCATTGTCCACGGCAGTGCGCGGCCCGCCACTCGCGTTCGGATGGATCATGTCGTAGAGCTTTGCGACCGTGAGGTCGACGTCGCCGATCATGGGATAGTTGACGGCGTGGCCCTGCGTCTCCTCGATGTCCTTGACCCACTTCTGGTGGTCCGCGACCGGGTCCACGCTCAGGCCGATGATCTTGGTGTTGCGCCGGTCGAATTCCGGCTTGAGCCGGGCCATATAGCCCAGTTCCGTGGTACAGACCGGGGTGAAGTCCTTCGGATGGGAAAACAGGATGGCCCATTTGTCCCCAATCCATTCGTGGAAACTGATTTTCCCCTCCGTGGTATCGGCAGTGAAATCGGGCGCTTCGTCACCGATGCGAATCGACATGTTCAACCTCCATGGGATTAAGTGGGGGCGAGACAATGACCGGCATGGTAGCGGCTGTCGTCCCGACGCTGCCGTGACTTTCGGCGCGCTAGGCTCAGTATAGTGGGCTGTGACGCTGCGCAAAGGTGGATACGAGAGGTAATGCAAGCGCGCCTCCAGTACCATGCGCCACACGCCCGGCAACCGATCTCGCGTACTTCGTGAATCACCTGCGCCAGCCGGATATTCCGTTGCGGCATTGCGCTAACGATCCAGCGCGCCGCGTACAGCCGCCTCGAACCTGGGATCCAGCACCGCGCCCACATTGAAGCGCGACCACGGCGATGTCGCCTCGGAGTCCACGCGGAAGACGCGGCCCGGGGCGATCACGACCTTCTGCGGCAGCAGCCTCTGCGCCAGCACCAGCGAGTCGTCCACGTTCGGCAACGCCCCCCACAGGTACAAGCTCTGCCCGGTCCGCGCAAAGATGCGCGCATCCAGCCGCTCGAACAGCGCCAGCGCCTTGTCGGTGGCCTCCGCCAGGCGGGAGCGCAGCTTGGTGATGTAGCGCTGGTAGTGCCCTTCGCTGAGGATCACATCGACGGTGCGCTCGCAATACTCCGAGCTGCTCACGTGGATCAGCGCCTTGAGATCGGCGAGATCGCTTGCCAGATCCGCGCCGCAGGCAATGAATCCCACCCGCAACGCGGCGGAGACGGACTTGGAGAAGCTGCCGATATAGATGGTCCGCTCCAGCTGATCCAGCGCCGCGAGCCGGGGCAGCGTGGTGGGCTTGAAATCCGCCAGCGCATCGTTTTCCACCAGCAGCAGGTCGAACTTCTGCGCCAGCTGCAGCACGCGGTAGGCCTTGGCGGCGGAGAGGTCCGAGCCGGTGGGGTTGTGCGCGACGGACTGGGTGAAGAACAAGCGCGGCCGTTCCTGGATCAGCAACTGCTCCAGCGCCTCCAGGTCAGGCCCATCGGCAAGGCGCGGCACGCCGACAATCCTGACGCCAGCCAGCTTGAGCTTGCCGAACAGCGGGTAATAGCCGGGATCGTCGACCAGGACCGTCGCGCCGGCCGGCAGGAAATACCGTATCACCAGGTCGATGGCATCGTTGGCGCCATGCGTCAGGACGATCTGCCGGGGATCGGCGCCGATGCCAAGGTCGCCCAGCTTGCGCACCAGGTGATCGCGCAGGGGCCCGTAGCCGAAGCGGTTGCCGTAGCGGAACAAGGCGCCCAGGCCGGTGCGCACCACCTTGTGGTGGTACTTGTCCAGGCGCGCTTCCGCTAGCCACGCCACCGGCGGAAACCCATCGCCCACCGCCAGCACGTCCGGGCTGCTCTTCAATTGCTCGCGCATCAGCCAGACGATGTCCATCGCGCGCCGCAGCGAACCGGCATCTTCGTCCCGCGGCGCTTTGGCGGGCCGCGCGAGCACGAAGTAGCCCGCGCCGCGCCGGGGTTCCACCAGGGCGCGCCCCACCAGGATCTCGAACGCGGCGACGACCGTGTTCTTGCTGTACCCGTGCAGCTGCGCCAGCTCCCTGAGCGAGGGCAGCTTGTCGCCGGTGCGGTAAGCGCCTTCGACAATCTGCCGCTCGATGGCATCGGCCAGCACGGTGGCAATCGAGGGGGATCTGGGGTTCGTCATCGGCTTGTGCTCCGGAAGGCTGGATCAAACTGTCCTGCCCAACTGTACCTTTTTATGCTGGTACAGTGTACCTAAACTGTCTCCATTCCAAACCCACTCACGGAGACACCGATGGTGACCGATTCTCGCCTGCCCAATTTCCGCGCCATGACGCCTGCCCAGCGCCTGGCCTACGTAGGCGATGCCGCCGCCTTGTCGGCGCACGACATCCGGCTCGTGGCCGAGCCCGGCGCCCTGAGTGTCGAACTCGCCAACGGCATGATCGAGAATGTGATCGGCACGTTTGAGCTGCCATTTGGCGTCGCGGGCAACTTCCAGGTCAATGGCCGGGATGTGCTGGTGCCGATGGTGGTGGAAGAGCCGTCGGTGGTGGCCGCGGCCTCGTTCATGGCCAAGCTGGCGCGCGAATGCGGCGGCTTCGAGGCTTCCAGCACAGGTCCGCTGATGCGGGCGCAGGTGCAGGTCCTGGGCGTCACGGACCCTTACGGCGCCCGGCAGGCCTTGCTGAAGCAGCGGGCGGCGATCCTGGACGTGGCAAACAGCCGCGACAAGGTGCTGATTGGCCTTGGCGGCGGCTGCAAGGACATCGAGGTCCATGTCTTCCCCGATACGCCGCGCGGGGCCATGGTTGTGATCCACCTGATCGTGGATGTGCGCGATGCCATGGGCGCCAACACGGTAAACACCATGGCCGAAGCCGTTTCGCCGCTTGTGGAGAACATCACCGGCGGCTCCGTGCGGCTGCGCATCCTCTCCAACCTGGCCGACCTGCGGCTGGCGCGTGCCCGCGTGCGGCTGACGCCGGCGGTGCTCGCCACCCAGGAGCGCAGCGGCGCCGAGATCATCGAGGGCGTGATCGACGCGTATACCTTTGCCGCCATCGACCCCTACCGGGCCGCCACGCACAACAAGGGAATCATGAACGGCATCGACCCCGTGATCGTGGCGACCGGCAATGACTGGCGCGCGGTCGAGGCCGGCGCCCATGCCTATGCCTGCCGCGGCGGGCGCTATACGTCCCTGACGCACTGGGAGAAAGACGCCAGCGGCGCCCTGGTCGGCACCATCGAAATGCCGATGCCGGTGGGTCTCGTCGGGGGTGCCACCAAGACGCATCCGCTGGCACGCCTGGCGCTGAAGATCCTCGACGTCAAATCCGCCCAGGAACTCGGCGAGACCGCGGTCGCGGTGGGCCTGGCGCAGAATCTTGGCGCGCTGCGGGCGCTGGCTACCGAGGGCATCCAGCGCGGCCACATGGCGCTGCATGCGCGCAATATCGCGCTGGTGGCCGGCGCCACCGGCGACGAGGTCGACCGCATTGCAAAGCGCATGGCCGAGGAGAAAGACGTGCGCACCGACCGGGCGGTAGCGTTGCTGGCGGCGCTCAGGAGCAGGTAAGCAGGAACATGCGGCACAGCCGCGGCGAACAACAAGAACCAGAGCTGGCATCGACGCGCGCAAGCATGCAAGCACCGGGATGCCAGCCACATCCGGAGACATGTCAATGAACACACAGCAAGCGCCCTCGGCGCGGCGTCTCGTCGAGGTTTGGGGAGACACCGCGGATACCCGGCACCTGGCGTGGTCCATCGCCATCGGGGCCGTGGTCAGCCTGACGGGATTCCTGCTCGCCAGCCGCGTGCTCAACGGGCTGGTCAAGACACCGGAGCTGGCGCGTGCCTACGCCATGCTGGCCGGCCTGGCAGGCTGCCTGCTCGCGGGCCTCATCTGCGCCTGCCTGTTCCGGCCCAAGCGGGAAGTGATCGAAGGCGAGGCCGCCGATCCGACCTGGCGCGAGCAAGTGCTGGACAAGCTCGCGGAGGAAGCCGGCGGGCTCGGCGCCATCGCGGACCTTCCCGCGCCCGTGGTGCAGGAGCTCAAGGAGCTGCAACTCTTCGAGCTCTTCGCCGCGCGCGAGCGCCGCAACGGCGTGCCGCAGCCGGCGCAGGACGTGGCGCTCTCCACGCTCTCCACGCCCACCACACACACCACGCCCGTCAGTCCCCGGTCCAACCTGGCTTGAACGCCGGCCCACGGATATCCAGGATATCGAAGGCTCATCATGATCGAATCTGCACTGCTTACCCACATCCTCATTGCCGCCGGCATGGGGCTGGCCGGCGCCGTCGTCTTTGCGGCGATCGGCCTGATCTCCGGCACCGATGAAACCACCACGCTGGCGCCGCTGACGCTGCTGGTGGTGTTGCTGGGCGTGCCGCCCGAGGGGGTCTTCACGTTCTTCCTCGCCGGCGCCGTCGCCAAGCACATGACCCACGCCATCCCGACCGCGCTGCTCGGCATCCCCGGCGACACGATGGCCACGCCGCTGCTGCAGGACGCCAACCACCTGCGCAACCTGGGCGTGCCGCATATCGCGCTGCGCAAGATGATCTCGGGCGCGCTCATCGCGGCGTTTATCGCCGTGCCGCTGGCGGTGCTCTTCGCCGTCCTGCTCGCGCCGTTCGGCTCGGCGATCACCAAGGCCGCGCCGTGGATCTTCGTGGTGGCCGCCGTGATCATCGCCTACAGCTCCGCCGGCAGGTGGGCTTCGGTGGCCACGCTGGTGCCCTTTGTCGTGGTCATCGTGGCGTTGCAGACGCTGACGGCGAAGTTCGGCGTCAAGCTCAGCATCAGCTACTTCCTGGGCATCGCCATCGGCCCACTCATTGCGGATCTCTTCTCCTCCATCTCCCCGGTGGATCGCCCGCGCATGCAGCGGGACCGCGTGCGCACGTTCGCGCTGGCGCCTGACGTCAAAGGCTGGTCGGGGTACTTCCCCAATCCGTTCAAGGTGCTAGATCGCAGCCAGGTGAAATGGACCGTGGCCACCGCCACCGTGTCGAGCGCGACGTTCGTGTTCAGCCCGGTCGCCATGACCGTGGTCCTCGGCGAGATCGTGGGGGCACGGGTCAAGCACGCCTATCACCGCCTGACCACCGTGCTCAGCGCACGCAATGGCATCACGGAAGCCACCTATATTGCCGAGGCCCTGATCCCGCTCATCGCCTTCGGCTTGCCGCTCAGCCCGGTTGCTGCCGGCCCCGCCGCGCCGCTGTTCAACGCGCCGCCCGTCTACACCGTGGACGCCGGCGCCGGCCAGACCCACAACCTGCACAACCTGCTGAACCACTGGGAGTTTCTCGGCTACGGGCTGCTGGCCGTGCTGCTAGCCGCGCTGGTGTCCTACCCGTTTGCCATGAACTACGCGCGCAGCGCCGCCCTGTTCGTGTCGCGCAAGGTGTCGCATGAAGCCATCATCGCCACCTTCGTCGGCCTGATCCTGGTCATCAGCGTCTGGGAAGGCCAGTTCCTTGGCCTGCTGGTCATCCTGACCATGGGCTTGCTGGGCGGGCTGCTCTCCAGGGCGATCGGCTTCAATACCGGCGTGCAGTTCATGGGCTACTATACCGCCGTGCTGACGGTGCCCGCGCTGCTCAAGCTGATCGGCTAGCCCTGAAGGACCAAAGGACCAAAGGGCCAAGGCGGCGCGCCATGACGACGGCGGCCTCTGCCACCCGTCACTCGACGTGGATGCCGCCCTTCTTTACCACCTCGCCCCAACGCCCGGCCTCTTCCTTGATGAATGCCTGGAACTGGTCGGGCGTCCCGCCCACCGGATCGATCCCGTACTCGATCAGGCGCGCCTTTACCTCCGGCTGGTGCAGCACCGCATCCATCTCGGCCGAGAGCTTTGCCAGCACCGGCCTGGGCGTCCTGGCGGGCGCGATCAGGCCGATCCAGCTGCTGGCCGTCACCGCCGGATAGCCGGCCTCGGCCATGGTCGGCACATCGGGCGCGGCCGGCCAGCGCGTGGCGCTGGTGATCGCCAGCGCCTTGAGCTTGCCGGCTTTCACCTGCGGCATCATGGTCTGCACGGAATCGAAGATCATCGCCACCTGCCCGGAGAACAGGTCCGGCAACGCCGGCGACACGCCCTTATAGGGCACGTGGGTCATCTTGATGCCGACCGCTTGCGAGAACAGCTCGCCGGCCAGATGCGCGCCGGAGCCGTTGCCGCTGGAGGCGTAGGTCATCTTGTCGGGATTGGCCTTGCCCCAGGCCACCAGCGCCTTCACGCTGCCGGGCGGCAACTGGGCGCTGGACACCAGCAGCAGCGGGATGCGCCCGATCTGGCTGACGCCCGTGAGGTCCTTGACCGGGTCGTAGCTCATTTTGGGGTAGAGGCTGGGGTTGATGGCATGCGCGGCCACCACCACCAGCAGCGAGTAGCCGTCGGGCGCGGACTTGGCCACATTGTCAGAGCCGATCATGCCGTTGGCGCCGGGGCGGTTCTCGACCACCACGGGCTGGCCCAGGCGCTCGGCCAGCTTTTGCATGACCAGCCGCGTCACGGCGTCGGACACGCCGCCCGGGGTGTAGGGCACCACCACGCGCACGGGCTTTGACGGATACGGCGCCTCGGCGCGCGCCGTGGCGCTCAGGCCGCACGCCAGCGCGGCGGCGATCAGGCATGCGTTCATCCACAGGCCACGGGCACGGGGCTCCCTCTCCCACAAGTGGGAGAAGGGAGCAAACCGGCCATATCGCAGGTTTGTCAGCAAGCCGGGGGTCATGGGGTTTTTCATGTCTGCTCCATCAGGTCGGGATGGCTTCGGTCCGCCGTGTTTGCCTGGCGGCCGATGCCATGGAATGGCAGCCGCCGGTCTACGCCCAGTCTTGCGGCACCGTGAGCGGAAAATCGAGCAGCATTTGCGCGTAGCTCTTGCCGAGCGGGTCGGAGCGCAGGCTGGCCACGCCCCCGCCGCCCAGCGCGCGGTGCAGCAGGAAGTTAAGGGCGTGCAAGCCCGGCACCTCGAAGCATTCCACCTCGCCCTCGACCAGATGCGCAAAATACCCGCGCACCGCGGCCGGGGTGAGCTGCTCGCGCAGCAGTGGCAGATACGCTGGCTGGCGGGCGATCACGGCGATGTTCTCGTCGTCGCCCTTGTCGCCGCTGCGCGCATAGGCCAGCGTGACCAGCGGCACGGTGACGCGCGGCCCGCCGGGAATGGCGGGCGCCGGCACCACCGCCAGCGCGGCCGGCGCCGTCAGATCGCCCACGACGGCGGCGCAGGCAAGCGCCTGCGTCTGGCCGTCCAGCGCGACCTGCATCCGTACTTCCGCCTTCGGCACCAGGAAGGAGAACACCTTGACCACCGGCTGGATATCGACACGGCCGGCGAAGGATGACCGGGTGCCGGCGGCCATCGAGGTGCCCGCCGACGAGCCTTCGCGCTGCAGGAAGCGCAGCGCCTTGGCCTGCGCATGGCGCGCGCCGATGCGCAGCACCACCTCGCGAGTGGGCAAGACGCGGGCGTGCGGGCCATATTGCGACTCGCAGCCGAGCAGTTCCACCACGGTGCTGCTGTAGTCCGCCAAGCCGTTGGCGGCCAGCATGGCGCGGGTGCGCGCCAGCAGCGCGTCGGCGGTGCGGCGGGCCTTGGCGGGTGCGTCGATACCGCGGATCGCCATCATCAGGCTGAGCTGGTAGCCGTCCTGCCAGGTGCCGTTGGCCTTGTAGCTCGCGCCGGGGGCGCGGCCACGGGCGCCATGCACGCGCACCTGCCCGGGGGCCAGCAACGCCGTGCGCACCATGCGGAAGTCGCAAGTGACGTCAGGCATCAGGTAGTTGCCGGGGTCACCCACCTCGTACAGGACCTGCTCCGCCACGGCCGCGGGATCGACCAGGCCGCCGGTGCCCTCGGGCTTGGAGAGCACGAAGCTGCCGTCCTGCGCGCAGTCGATCACCGGGTAGCCGATGCGGTCCCAGTCCGGCACGCGCTGCCAGTCGGTGAACAACCCGCCGGTGGCCTGCGCCCCGCACTCGATGACGTGGCCGGCCAGCGTGCCGGCGGCGAGCCGGTCCCAGTCGTGCCATTGCCAGCCGAACTCGTGTGCCAGCGCGCCGACCACCACCGCGCTATCGACGCAGCGGCCCGTGATGACGATATCGGCGCCCATCGCCAGCGCGCGGGCGATGCCTTGCGCGCCGGTGTAGGCGTTGGCGGACATCAGCTCGGCAGGCGGCGTGGCGCCGGTATGGAGATCGGTAAGGCCCGCGGCGCGCCAGCCCTCGAAGGCGGGCAGTACATCGTCGCCGCTGACCACCGCCACCTTGGGTGCCAGCCCTTGCCGCGCGGCGGCGGCCATCACCGCGTCGCGGCAGGCCTGGGGGTTGAGGCCGCCGGCATTGGCAATCACGCGGATGCCGCGCGCCAGGATCTGGCCGAGGTGCGGCGCCATCGCGGCCTGCACGAAGTCCGTGGCGTAGCCCAGCGCGGGGTCCTTGGCGCGGGCGCGCGCCAGGATCGACATGGTGGTCTCGGCCAGGTAGTCGTAGACCAGGTATTGCAGGCCCGGAACGGCCAGCAGTTGCGGCGTGGCGATGGCGGAATCGCCCCAGAAACCGGAAGCGCCGCCTATGCGCACGGTGCGTGCCGTATTGGGTGTGCCGTTTGTGGTGTTCATGCTTGCGCACCTGCGTCCACCTTCACCAGCAAACTACCCGCGCGCGCCTGCCCGCCCTCCCGGGCATGCAGCTGCGCGATCACGCCGTCGAACGGCGCGACGATGGCGTGCTCCATCTTCATCGCCTCCAGCACCACCAGCACCTGGCCCGCCTGCACCGGCTCGCCCGCTGCCGCCTTCACGGCCACGATGCGCGCGCTCAGCGGCGCCAGCAGCTCGCCGGCGCGCTCAGCGGCGCCGGGCTTGCGCTTTTTCTGGCGCGGGTCCAGGCGTGCGAAGCGCCATGCGCGGCCCGCGCTGAACAGATGCACGGCACCGCCCTCGGTGGCGAACAGCAGCGGCAACGCCATGCCGTTGCACTCCACCAGCGCGCTGCCTTGTTCCTCGTCGGCGCGCAGCACGCGGACGCGGACGATCTCGGCGGACGTGCCGCCCTCACCCTCACCCTCACCCTCACCCTCACCCTCGCCCCCGCGCACCACCACCTCCCAGCCTTGCGCGACGGCACGCAGATCCACGCGCCACTGCTGCTCTCCCGCCTGCAAGCCAAGGCTGCAACCCGGCGCCACCAGTGCGGGGCGCGCCGATGCCGCCAGCAGCCCGGCTGCTGCCAGCGCCGCGCAGGCCACCTGCGCCACCGCTGGCCGCGTTGCACGCAGTGCCGCCTGCATATGCGTGTCGACGAATCCTGTATGCACCTGGTTGACCGCAAAGGCCTCGTGCGCCAGGCAATCGGCAAGAAAGCCCTGGTTGCTGGCCACGCCCAGCAGCACCGTCTGCTCCACCGCGCGCAGCAGCTTGCGGCGTGCTTGCTCGCGGGTGGCGCCATGGGCCACCAGCTTGGCCACCATCGAATCGTAGTGAACCGGGATCTCCCCGCCCTCCTGCAGCGCATGATCCACCCGCACATCGTGCCCCGCGCCCGGTGCGCGCCAGCGCAGCACCGGGCCGCCTTGCGGCAGGAAGCCGGCGGCCACGTCCTCGGCGGTCAGCCGCACCTCGATGGCGTGGCCGCGCAGCGCGACCTGCTCCTGCGTGACCGGCAGCGGCTCGCCCGCTGCCACGCGCAGCTGCCACTCGACCAGGTCAAAGCCGGTGATGGCTTCGGTCACGGCGTGCTCCACCTGCAGGCGCGTGTTCATTTCCATGAAGTAGAAATTGCCGTCGCCATCGAGCAGGAACTCCATGGTGCCCGCGCCCACGTAGCCAATGGCCTGCGCGGCGCGCACCGCCGCGTCGCCCATGTGGGCGCGCAGCGCGGGCGATACCGCCGGGGACGGCGCCTCCTCGACCACCTTCTGATGGCGGCGCTGCACCGAGCAGTCGCGCTCGCCCAGGTGGATCACATGGCCGTGCGTATCGGCAAAGACCTGGATCTCCACATGGCGCGGCGCGATCACCGCGCGCTCCAGGATCAGCTGGCCGGAGCCGAAGGCGGCCGTAGCCTCGGAACGGGCGCTTGCCAGCGCGCCGGGCAAGGCATGGGCGTCGTGCACCAGGCGCATGCCGCGTCCGCCGCCGCCGGCCGCGGCCTTCACCATCAGCGGAAAGCCGATGGGCGCGGCGGCCTGCAGTAGCGCGGCATCATCCTGCGCCTCGCCCTGGTAGCCGGGGATGCAGGGCATGTCCGCGGCCAGCATCAGGCGCTTGGCCTCGGCCTTGTTGCCCATGGCGCGGATGGCGGTGGCAGGCGGGCCGACGAAGACCAGGCCCGCCTGCGCCACCGCGTCGGCGAACTCTGCGTTCTCCGCCAGGAAGCCGTAGCCGGGATGCACCGCATCCGCGCCGCTGCGGCGCGCCGCCTCGATGATGGCGGCGATGTTCAGGTAGGACGCGCGCGGCGCGGCGTCGCCGATGCGCACCGCCCGGTCGGCGTACGCCACGTGCGGGCCATGGCGATCGGCCTCGGAGTAGACCGCCACGGTGGCAAGGCCAAGGCGGCGCGCCGTGCGCATGATGCGCATGGCGATCTCGCCGCGATTGGCGACGAGCAAAGTGTGGAAGGGTCGGCTGGTAGCGGACATGAGGCGTCTCGGGATGCGGAGTATCTGGATAAGGTTGTGTGCGTTCAGCCCTGCGTGGCCTGCGCCGCGCGCACGGCGGCGGCGTCAAAGCGCACCACCCACGCGGCATCGCGCTTGTCGCGAAAAGCCTGGATGCCTTCGGCGCCTTCGCTGCGCATGCATTGCGCGAACAGGTGCGAGGCTTCGTCCAGCAAGGCGCCCTGCGCAACCTGTCCGGCGCGCGCCACCAGCGGCTTGAAGGCGCGGTTGGCTTGCGGCCCGCAGCGGCAGATGCGCGTGAGCCACTCGGCCAGCAACGCATCGAGGGCGGCGCTGTCCTCGGCCAATGCATCGGCCAGCCCCAGCGCCACCGCCGTGTCGCCGTTGACGCGCTCGCCGGACAAGCCGAGGCGCCGCGTGGCCGCCGCGCCGATGCGCGCCACCACGAAGGGCGCGATCTGCGCGGCAATGATGCCCAGCGACGTTTCCGACAGAGCAAAGCGCGCGTCGCGCGTGGCCAGCACGATATCGGCGGCGCAGCTCAGTCCCATGCCGCCGCCCATGGCCGCGCCCTCCACCGCCGCCACCACGGGCACGGGGAGCGCTGCCAGGCGCTGCATGAAGTAGCCGAACTCGCGGTTGCGGCTCGCCACCGGATCCTGCGGCGCATCGCCCGCGTCCAGCCTTGCCTTGAAATTGCCGACGTTGCCGCCTGCGCAGAAGACGCCGCCGGCGCCGCGCAGCACCAGCGCACGCACCGTGATGTCGGTCTCGGCGCGCTCCACGGCGCGCGCCAGCGCGGCGACCACTTCCGGCGCTAGCGCGTTGCGCGTGGCGGGCACGTTGAGGGTGACGAACAGCACGCCCTGGGCGTCACGCACGATCACGACGTGGGCGTCATTGGCGAAATTGCCGGCATCTGTATTGACTGCGTTGGTCATGGCTGGAGAGATGAGAAGACTTGGAACAGCAGGCGATGGCGGGCGGTCAGCCTTTTGTCATCAGCCCCATCTGCTTGGCGATCACGGTCAGCATCACCTCGTCGGCGCCGCCGCCGATGGAGCCGAGCCGGAAATCACGATACGCGCGCGAGGCATGGTTGTCCCACGTGTAGCCCATGCCGCCCTGGAACTGCATGCACCAGTCGGCCACCTCGCGCGACAGCCGCCCGGCCTTGAGCTTGGCCATGGACGCCAGCTCCACCACGTCGCCGCCGTCGATGTAGGTCCTGGTCGCCATGTAGACCAGCGCGCGCAGGGCTTCCATCTCGGTCTTGAGCTCGGCCAGCTTGAACTGGATGAACTGGTTGTGCAGCAAGGGCTTGCCAAAGGCGATGCGCTGGCGCAGGTAGTCGGCGGTTTCCTCGATCAGCGCGTTGCAGGCGAGCCGGCGCGCCGCGCCATTCAGGCGTTCTTCCTGGAACTGCTTCATCTGGTAGATAAAGCCCATGCCCTCTTCGCCGATGCGGTTGCGCACCGGCACCCGCACTTCGTCAAAGAAGATCTGCGCGGTGTCCGAGCACCACATGCCGAACTTCTTGATCTTCTGCACCTCGACGCCGGGGGTGCGCTTGCCGCCTTGCTTGAGCGGCACGATGATCAGCGACTTGTTCTTGTGCACCGGGCCATCGGAGGTATTGCACAACAGGCAGATCCAGTCAGCCTGGGTGCCGTTGGTGATCCACATCTTTGAGCCGCTGATCACGTAGTCGTCGCCATCGCGGCGCGCGCGGGTCTTGAGCGATGCCACATCGGAGCCGGCACCGGCCTCCGACACGCCGATCGCCGCCACCGCCTCGCCGGCGATGGCCGGGGCCAGGAACTCGCGCTTGAGCGCATCGGAGCCGAAGGCCGTCAGCGCCGGCGTAGCCATGTCGGTCTGCACGCCCACCGCCATGCCGATGCCTTGCGCATGCACATAGCCCAGGGCCTCGGCAGCCGCCACCGCGTAGGAGAAGTCGAGGCCAAGGCCGCCGTACTCCACCGGCTTGGTGATGCCAAGAAAGCCGAGCTCGCCCATCTGCTTGAACAACGCGTGCGCGGGGAAGATCTCCGCGGCTTCCCACTCGTCGACATGCGGATCGATCTCGGCCGACACGAAGCGGCGGATGCTGTCCATGATGTTGCGATGGTCTTCGGTGTATAGCATGTGGGAGGTCTCCGGTTTTCTTGTCAGTGTGTTCGCGGCGCGGCGATCAGAACCGCGCCACGCCAAATTGCATGGCACGCGGCGCGCGCGCTTCGGCCTCGCGGGCGGTAGCCAGCACGAAGGCCAGCACGGCGCGGGTGTCGCGCGGGTCGATCACGCCGTCGTCCAGCAACAGCCCGCTGGTGACGAAGGCGCTGGCCTGGCGCTCGAAGTTGGCGACGATCTCGCCGGTCTGCTGCGCCAGGCGCGCTTCGTCCACCGCCACGCCCTTGCGCTCGGCCTGCTGGCGCGCCACGATCTCCAGCGTCATGGCAGCCTGCTCGCCGCCCATCACCGCGGTGCGCGCGTTGGGCCACGAGAAGCAAAAGCGCGGGCGAAAGCCCCGGCCGCACATGCCAAAGTTGCCCGCGCCAAACGATGCGCCACAGTGGATCGTGACCTGCGGCACCGTGGAGTTCGACAGCGCCTGGATCATCTTGGCGCCATGCTTGATCATGCCGGCTTCTTCCGAGGCGCGGCCGACGATAAAGCCGGTGGTGTTCTGCAGGAACACGATCGGCGTGCCGCTCTGGTTGCAGGCCTGGATAAACTGCGCGGCCTTGGTCGCGCCCGCCGGGTCGATCGGGCCGTTATTGCTGATAAAGCCCACGGCATGGCCCTCGATGCGGCCACGGCCGCAGACGGTGGCCGTGCCATAGTCCGGCTTGAACGCAAGCCACGCGGAGTCGTCGGTGAGGCGGCCGATGATCTCCAGCATGTCCACGGGCTTCTTCACATCCAGCGTCATCACGCCATCGAGCTCGCCCGCGTCCAGCCGCGGCGGCTGCGCCGGCTGGGGCTGGCGCGGCGCCACGGCCGGCCAGTCCAGGCTGGCCACCACGTCGCGCGCCAGCGCGATGGCATGCTCGTCGTCCTCGGCCAGGAATTCCGCCAGGCCGCTGACGGTGGCGTGCAGGTCGGCGCCGCCAAGCTCCTCGTCGGTGGCGATCTCGCCGGTGGCGGCCTTGAGCAGCGGCGGCCCGGCCAGGAAGGCACGGGCGCGGCCGCGCACCATCACCACGTAGTCGGACAAGCCCGGCATATAAGCCCCACCCGCGGTGGACGAGCCGTGCACCACGGTGATCACCGGCAGCCCGGCAGCGGACAGGCGCGCCAGGTTGTAGAAGATGCCGCCGCCGCGCACGAACTTGTCTACGCGGTACTTGCGCAGGTTGGCGCCGGCCGACTCCACCAGGTGGATGAACGGCAGGCGGTTTTCCAGGGCGATCTCCTGGCAGCGCATCAGCTTGAGGTTGCCGCCCTCGGTCATGGCGCCGGCATCGATGCCGGAATCGGTCGCCACCACCATCGCGCGCACGCCCTGGACAAGGCCGATGCCGGCCACCAGCGAGCCGCCGGGGATGGAGGTGTCGTGATCGGGATCATCCATGCCGTAGCCCGCCAGGTTGGCGATCGGCAAGAAAGCGGTAGCGGGATCCAGCAAGCGCGCCAGGCGCTCGCGCGGCAGCAACGCACCACGCCTGGCGAAGGACGGGCGGGCACGTTCGGAAGCGGCAACGGCGCGCTGCTCCAGCGCGCGCAGCCGCTCGATCAGGGCTTGCATGCCAGCGCGCTGGCATGCAAAGGCGGGACTGGCGGGATCGATCCGGGACTCGATGGGAAGCATGGCGCTGGGCATTGGACAAGGAATGCATCGATTCCAAACCACCCGCGGTGGCACGACAAGCGCAACATGGTGATTTGTGCATAATGTGCACAAACTCGTCTTTGATGCACCTCCGGATGCTGCCTGTGCCCGCCCTGCCTACGCCCTCGTCCCCGCCCTCCCCGCCCTCCCCGCCGTCTCCAGCCATCCCCGGCGTCCAGAGCCTGGACCGCGCGTTTACCCTGCTCTGCCTGCTGGCCGAACACCACGAGTCAGGCCTGACCCTGCCGCAACTGGTGGCACAGACCGGCATCGACCGCACCACGGCCCACCGCATGCTGCGCTACCTCACCCACGCGGGATTCGCCGTGCAGGACGAGCCGGGCAAGCGCTTCCGGCTGGGCATGGCAGCCATGGCGCTGGGCCTGCGCACCATGAACCGCTCGCCACTGGCCAGCGCCTGCGCCACGCGCATGAAAGCGCTGGCGCGCAAGACCGGCGATACGGTGTTCCTGATCGTGCGCATCGGCGACCATGGTTACTGCATGCACGCCGAGGAAGGCAGCCACCGCGTACAGCATTTCCATCTGCTCAACGGGAGCACCCGCCTGCTGGGCCAAGGAACTGCCAGCATGGCGCTGCTGGCCAAGCTCGACGATGAGGAGATCGTCGCGCACTATGAACGGCATCGGGCTGAGTACGAGGGGAGCGGACTTAGCCTGCTCAAGCTGCAGCGCGGTGTGGAGCGCAGTCGCAAGCTGGGATATGCGCTGGCTGGCGCGGGGGGCGTGGCGGGGGTGGGGTATGCGTTTGCGTTGCCTTTTGCCGGGGAAGCGGCGATCAGTATTGTGTCTACGGCTTCGCGGATGCCGGTGGCTCGGCGGCATGAGATTGGGGGGATGATTAGGGGGGTGTTTGGGTGAGTTTTGGTTTTTGGGGGGTTGGTCGCTGTTTATTTCGTCGGCGTTGGCATCTTGCACCCACGAGCCATACGACATCGCTCTGCTGGGTTGGTCGCTGTTTCTTTGTACGGCGTTGGTTTTTGGACCCAAGGGCCGTACGACATCGCCCTTGCTTGGTTGGTTGCTGTTTCTTTGAGCGGCGATGGTTTTTGGACCCAAGGGCCATACGACATCCCCCTGCGGGGGCTGCCGGTCACTCTTCTTTGCGTCGGCAAAGAAGACTAACGAGAAGAAAGCCGACCCTGCCGGGAGCAGAGCAATCAGGCTTATGTGGGCTGTGGTTGCGTCGTACGGCCCGGAGTGTTGGCTAGCGTGTTCTGCCGGCCCGAAGGGCATCGTTTTTGCATGACCCATGGGTTACGTCGTGCGGCCCCTGACCTCGTTTGCGGTGCCCGTTCCCACATCTGCCGTTCGCGGGGCGAAGTGCTGCGCCGTTTCGGGTGTGGCCGGTTTCGTGGTTTTGTCTCGGAGGACGAGCGCCGTGGGTGCGAGCGCGGCCCTCGCGCACGGGACACGGTGCCCACCACGAAACCAGAGGGGGGGAAGCAAGATGCCGCTCGCGCCGGTACGGCAGGGCATCACATGCCCTGGCGCCCGCCGCCAGAGACAAAACCACGAAACCACCAAGGCAGGCAGGATCGTGGTGCTGCGCACCGCGAACGGCAGATGCCCGAATGCTCACCGCGCAAAGCAATCAGGGGCACCACCACGTGACCATTGGGTCATGCAAGTGCGATGCCCTTCAAGCCGGTATGGCAAAGGCCAGCCAACACTCCGGGCCGTACGACGAAACCACCGACCCACATAAGCCTGATTGCTCTGCCCCCGGCAGGGTCGGCTTTCTTCTCGTTAGTCTTCTTTGCCGACGCAAAGAAGAGTGACCGGCAGCCCCCGCAGGGGGATGTCGTATGGCTCTTGGGTCCAAAAACCAACGCCGTACAAAGAAACAGCGACCAACCCCAGCAGAGCGATGTCCTATGCCCCTTTGAGGGTGCAAAATGCCACCGCCGACAAAAAAAACAGCAACCAACCCAGCAAAGCAATATCACCTTCCCCTGCCGCAAATAAAAAAAACGCTAAAATCACCAACCACCGAAATATCGGGCAATTGCACTGCATGCGAGGCCACAGGAAGCCCCCCTTCCCCCAACCATCCCAGGCAGTGCCACAAAAAAACAAACAAATAATCAAGTGAAGGGAGAAGTCATTGTGGGAATGATGGGTCACGAGTTGCGTGGCGTGCTGGCCGGCCTGGCATGCGGGATGAGCCTCCTTGCTTCCGGCAGCCTGCTGGCGCAAGGCAGCGAGAGCAAGGAAAAGGAGATGGAGGCAGCCTGGCAGGCAGCGCAGTCCAGCGCCCAGGCGGGTCCGGCCACGGTGAAACTGGGCGAACAGGCCACACTGAAGCTGCCGGCCAAGGAAGTCTTCATTCCCCAGCCGGCCGCCGGCAAGCTCATGCACGCCATGGGCAACCTCACCGATGAGCGGCTGCTCGGCCTGGTGCTGCCCACTGGCGACGACGACTGGATGGTGGTGGCCAAGTACGAGCCCTCGGGCTACATCCGCGACGACGACGCCAAGGACTGGAATGTCGACGATCTCTTCAAATCGCTCAAGGAAGGCACGGAAGCCGCCAACGAGGAGCGGGAGAAGCGCGGCATCCGCGGGCTTGAGATCGTCGGCTGGGTGGAGCGGCCCCACTATGAGGCGGCCAGCCATCGGCTGATCTGGTCGATGTCGGCACGCGAGAAGGGCCAGCCGGCCGATGCCCCGCAATCCGTCAACTACAACACCTATGCGCTCGGGCGGGAAGGCTACGTCAGCCTGAACCTGATCACCGCGCGCGACCAGGTCGACGCCAACAAGCCCGTGGTGCGCACGTTGCTGTCCAACCTCGACTTCTCCGAGGGCAAGGCCTATGCGGATTTCAATTCCAGCACGGACAAGGTGGCGGAATACGGGCTGGCCGCGCTGATCGGCGGGGTAGCGGCGAAGAAGCTGGGCCTGCTGGCCATCCTGGCGGCGTTCTTCGCCAAGTTCGCCAAGGTGATCATGCTGGCAGTGGCGGGCATCGGTTATTCCGCCACCAAGTGGTTCAAGCGCAAGCCGTCCGGTCCCGCAGAGCCGAAGTGAAGCCGCATTCCCGCCCTTCGGCGACGGAGTTGTACCCATGACCAAACTGCTGCTCCTGCTCATGGGCGGCCTGAAGATGGGCAAGCTGCTGACCACGGGCGGCACCATGCTGCTGTCGATCGGCGCCTATGCGCTGATCTTCGGCTGGCGCTATGCCGTCGGCTTCGTGCTGCTGATCTTTATCCACGAGACGGGCCATTTCCTGGCCGCGCGCCGCCGCGGGCTGGCCGTGGGCGCGCCCACCTTCATTCCGTTCGTCGGGGCCTGGGTCGAACTCAAGGACCAGCCGGTCGACGTCGAGACCGAGGCCTATATCGGGCTGGCGGGGCCGGTGGTTGGCACCCTGGGCGCGCTGGCCTGCTATTACATCGGCCGCGGCACCGGCAGCGGCCTGATGCTGGCGCTGGCCTATGCGGGCTTCTTTATCAACCTGTTCAACCTGATCCCGCTCTCGCCGTTCGATGGCGGGCGCGTCACCGCGGTGCTGTCGCCGCGCATCTGGTTCCTTGGCGTGCCGGTGCTGGTGGCGATGTTCCTGTGGCGCCCCAGCCCGATCCTGATCCTGGTGGCGCTGCTGGCGGCCCCGCAATTGCTCAAGGCCTGGCGCTACGATCCGCGGGCCCCGGAGAACCGCGCCTATTACACCATCAGCGCGGAAATGCGCCTGACCTATACGCTGTACTACCTCGGGCTGGTGGCGTTCCTGGCGGTCATGAGCCATGACCTGCACGGCATGCTGGGCAGCCTGCGCGCCAGCGGCATGGGCGCCTGAGCGCCCGAATCCAATCGCCCGAATCCAATTCAACTTGAATACCAAGACAATGAGAAGCAAAACGCTTTACCTGAAGGGCGCGGTCCTGTTGGCTGTGGCAACCATTCCAGCCGTGACCCTGGCGCGTGACTACCGCCAGCCGGGCACGCTCGGCGAAGGCGCGCAGGTGCACCGGTTCGTGCTGCGCGATCCGGCCACCGACCGGCCCCTGCCCGAGGCCCGCTACCGCTTGTTCCTGCCGGGCCAGCGGATCGCAGGCGTCATGCCAAAGCCGAACGAGCAGGACAGTGTGATCTTCGGCATCACCGACAAGCAGGGCAATACCGTGTCGGTGCGGCTGCCTAAGCGCTATCCAAAGGGCAAGTGGATCCTCAACCCGATCATCGGCGAAGGGGATTTCGGGGAGTCGTTTTTGCTGCGCGGCGAGACCAGCAATCATCCCATGGGCGGCCTGCCCTATGTGCTCGACCTCAAGGACGGTTTCCTGTTCTGCAACAGGACGGATAGCCGCGGCTATACCTACTATGCGCAGAGCCACAAGGCCCAGACGATCAGCCTGGACTATGAGTTTGGCAGTATGGATGCGGCCCAATATGCCTGGTGCAAGCGCCAGTCCGAGACCATCGCCGCCCTGCCCGCCAGCGCCGGGCCGGCGGTCGTGTTCCGGCAGATGCTGGCCAGCTACGAGGCCGGCAAAGACGAAATCAGTGCGGATTTCCAGGCGCGCGTGCGGCGCAAGCTGATCGACCTGGCGATTGCCGGCCGGGACGACAGGCAGTTGGATATCGCGCTTGGCCTGGCGCCGCTCGCCAAGGAGAACCTGAACGAGGTTGGCTATGCGCTGGTCGACGCGAACTGGATGGTCGGGCGCGGCATGGCGATGATCGACGAGGCGCTGGTTCACTCGCCGGACGACCCATTTATCCTCGACAGCAAAGGCTGGGCACTGTTCCGCCTGGGCCAGCCGGAGAGGGCGCTCGGCTATATGGAGCAATCGCTGGCCGCTTTTGGCGAGGGCACCGAGGGCAACCTGGGCGCACGCGTGGAAGGCCTGGTGCACAAGGGCGAAACGCTGTGGCAACTGGACCGCAAGGACGAGGCACGCGCCGCGTTTGCAATGGCGACTCACCTGTCGCCCGATGACGAAACGCTGCTGCGCACGCTGGCGCGCCTGCAGGTGGAGCTGCCATAAGCACACCGCCCCGCGCTAAGGTCGCGGGGCGCCAAGGCAAGGCCTTCGAGCCCATGCCAGCCCAGATACTCAGCCCTGCTGGTGTTCCTTGAACTTGGCCAGCGCAATGGCCAGCGCGGCGCTCCCGATGGTCTTGACCAGCGTGGGGTGCTGCGCGTAGAAGCCGGCGATCTGGTCGACGATGCCTGGATGGACCTGCTCGGCGTGGGTGGCGATCTCCTGCACCTGCGCCGGGCTCAGCTGGCTGGCCTGCTCGGGCGTGACCTGGGTCGCGCCGGGCTGCAGCAGATTGCCCAGTGCGCCGCCTGCCGCGCCGGACAACACCGCCGGCCCAAGCGTTGCCAGCAGCTGGTTAAGCATGCCAGCCTGCTGCGCGCCGTTAGACTGGCCGAACAACTCCCCCACCATATTGCCGAAGGCCGGCGTCTGATCCGAGTGGAAAGCGCCGGCCAGCAACTGGCCAAGCGCGCCTTCCGGGGCGTTCTGCGCGATGTGGTCCACCTGCTGCTCGGGATTGCCGCCCAGGGCGGAGGCTGCGTTCTGCAAAAAGTCCATCAGGCTCATGATCGGGTTCCGTGATCTGTGTTGCGGGTGCTGCTGCTTGGTGCTTGGTGCTTGGCTCTTGCTGTTGGCGTATCGCCATCAGCGGCTCGGCGGCCTAGCTCTTCTTGCTGATCAGGTGATAGGCCAGCAGCAGGATCACCGCGCCCACCACGGCGCCGATAAAGCCTGCCGACTGCCCCGGGCGATACCAGTGCAGGGCTTGCCCGAGAAAGGTGGCCGCCAACGCGCCGCCAATGCCAAGCGCGGCCGTGAGGAAGAACCCGCTGGGGCCGTTGCCCGGGGTAATGGCGCGCGCTACGAGCCCGGCGACGAAGCCGATAAGAATGGTCCAGATCAGGTGCATGGCGTCAGGAGAAAAGAAAAAGGGGTGCGCCCCCAGCGGAGCGCACCCTGAACCCGCGCATTACTGCGCGGCGGACTTGGCCGGCGTTGCCGCCTTGGTATGCTTGGTGCTGCTGTGTGCCTTGCTCTTGTGCGCGCTCTTTTCGACCTTGGCAGGCGCCTTGGGGGCGTCGGCGGCCGGTGCCTGGGCGAAAGCACCAGCAGCGAAGAGTCCGAGGGTCAGGATGGCGAGTACCTTCTTCATGTCTATCTCCAGGTGAGGCGCGCAACTTGCGCGTTGCCTGTAAAAACGGCCCGGTGGCAGCGCGTGTTGACAGCGAAAACACAGCGCTATGTAACAGTTCGTATCCGGGTGGTGCGGATGGTGGGAAGACTAGCGCAACGCATCCGCCAACAGCACGCCAGTCACAATCGTTTGCAATTCACGCCTGCGGCATAATGCCGGCAGAAAACAAAACAAACAGAACAACAAGAAGAACAACAAGAATACGAACAGGACGACAACCCTCCGATGACCACTTCCGCCGCCGGCCGCGCCCGGCTCGACTGGGGCACGCTTGGCCTGCTGACATTCCCGCCGCTGAGCTGGGCCGGCAACGCCATCGTCGGCCACTACGCCGCCGGCGCCATCCCGCCGATCACGCTGAACTTTGCCCGGTGGGCGCTGGCCGGGCTGCTGCTCGCGCCCTATGTCTGGCGGGGCGTGCGCGAGCATGCCGCCACGCTGCGCCAGCATGCCGGGGTGATTGCCGCCATGGGCATGCTCTCCGTCTCGGTCTACAACGCCATGCAGTACCTGGCGCTGACCACATCGTCGCCGATCAACGTGACGCTGATCGGCGCTTCCGCCCCGATCTTCCTGCTGATCATCGGCGCGCTGTTCTTCCGCGAGCGGGTGCGCGGCTGGCATGTGGTGGGCGCCCTGCTATGCCTGGCCGGCGTGGGCGTGGTGATGCTGCGCGGGGATCCCGGGCGGCTGGCCCAGCTGGATTTCGTGGCCGGCGATCTGTTCATGCTGGCGGGCACCATCACCTGGAGCGCCTACACCTGGCTGCTGCGCAAGAAGCGCCCGGACTTGCCGCTGGCCGTGCTGCTGTTTGCGCAGATCGTGGCGGGCGTGGCGGCCTGCGTGCCGTTCGTCGCGTGGGAGCTGCTGTCGGGAAGCGTGCCGATTCACTGGAACGGCAAGGCGCTCGGCATCCTGGTGTATGTGGCAACAATCCCCTCGCTGCTGGCCTACTTTGCCTGGGACCGTGCCATTGCCCGCGCCGGGGCGCAGTTGCCAGTATTCTTCTTCACGCTCACACCCGTCTTTGCCGCGCTGATGTCTTCCGCCCTGCTGGGCGACTGGCCGCGCTGGTATCACGCGGCCGGGCTGGGCGCCATCGTGGCCGGCATCTGGATCGCCAACCGGCGCTGAATGCCGCCAAGGCCGCCTAGGCCGCGATCGCCGGATCCAGCCGGAACACCGCCACCGAACGCTCCATGCGCTGGGCTTGCTCCTTGAGCGCATCGGCTGCGGCGGCGGCCTGCTCGACCAGCGCCGCGTTCTGCTGCGTGACCTGATCCATCTGCGTCACGGCCTGGTTGACCTGGGCAATGCCGCTGCTCTGCTCCTGCGACGCGCGGCTGATCTCGTTCATCATGACGGTCACGCGCTTGACCGCGGCGACGATGCTGTCCATGGTGGCGGTGGCATCCCCCGCCAGCGCCGAGCCGGCCTCGACCCGCTGCACCGACTGCGAGATCAGCGTGCGGATCTCCTTGGCGGAGCTGCCGGCGCGCTGCGCCAGGCTGCGCACCTCGGTGGCCACCACGGCGAAGCCGCGCCCGTACTCGCCGGCGCGCGCCGCTTCCACCGCGGCGTTGAGCGCCAGGATGTTGGTCTGGAACGCGATGCCGTCGATCACCGCGATGATGTCGACGATGCGTTTGGAATCGGCCTCGATCTCGCCCATGGTCCGCAGCACGCGGCCCACCGAGGTCCCGCCGGCCACGGCGATGTCGCAGGCCTCGCCCGCCAGCGCGCTGGCCTGGTCCGCGCTGCTGGCGTTCTGCCGCACGATCGCGGTGAGCTGCTCCATGCTGGCGGCCGTCTGCTGCAGCGACGAGGCCTGCTCCTCCGTGCGCTGCGACAGGTCCAGGTTGCCTTGCGCGATCTCGCCGGCGGCCACCAGCACGTTCTGCGCGCCGAGCTTGGTATCGCCGATCAGCGCGCGCCAGGTGTCCACCAGCGACAGCAGGTGCCGCTTGACGTGGCTCAGTTCGTCGCTGCCACGCACCTCCAGCGTGATGGCCAGGTCGCCGGCGTTGATCCGGTCCACCATGCCGGCCACTTGCTGCACGTCGGCGCGCATGCCGTGGCTGAAGCCGGCGAACAGGTAGAACGCCGCGCCCACGGCCAGCAGGGCGACCCCGGCCAGCACCTCGAGCTGCAGCATATCGGCAGCGATGCGCTGCTCCAGCATGTCGCGGGCAATCCCTGAAAACGCCTTGTTGACCGAGGAGACCGCGTTGATGGCCGCCGTCGCCTCGTCAAAATAGGGCTTGGCCTCGATGGCGATGCCGCCGCTGCCGAGCATCTTTTCCTTCAGCGTGCGGTAGAAGGTATCCATCGCGGCCAGTTGCGCGAGCGCGCCTTGCACCCGCGGGCGATACGCCGGGGCGCCGCGCATCACGCGGTCGATGTCACGCCGCACGGATTCCAGCCCGTCCTGGATCTGCTCGCCCAGCGCGGCCAGCTCGGCTTGCTGCGCCGCGTCAGAGTATCCGCCCTGGCTGATGATGGCCGCGCCCCTGCCGCGCGCCAGCGCGCTCAGCTCGGCCAGCTTGGGCATCTGCCCCACCATCAGCGTCACCAGGTAGTACGAGCCGCTGTCGGGATCGAGCGTGAGCGAAGAGCGGTCGGCCACATCGCCGATAAACAGCCGCGTCTGCTTGACCAGCGCGCTGTGCATGTCGAACAGCGCACCGGCTGTGGCGTTCAGGCCCGTTTCATGCATGCGTTGCCACGACTGCTCCAGCTTGCGTGCGTCAGGCATGACATCGAAGCGCGCGGCCTCGCCGGCTTGTTTCATTAGCTCGCCAAGGTGTGCGGCGGCCTTCGCATCGGCGCCGTCAAACGTCGCGCGAAACGCAATGTTGCCAGCGAGCACGGCATTGGCCGCGCCGCGACGGACCTGCGTCTCGCGCATGAAATCGAGCGCGCGGTCGACAACGGCAAGGCCGCTCAGTTCGTCCTGCGAGGCGCGGATCGTCTGCACCGACAGGCTCAGCACCGCATAGAGCGCACCGCCAAGCGGGATCAGGAACAGGATGGCCAGCAACAGCAGCTTGCGGGTGATGGTAAGGCGCGCCATCAGGCGCACGGCGGGGGAGAGAATAGTGGCCACGAAGATCCCAGAGAATCGCTTGCATGCGTCTTGTATCGGCCGGCTAAACGCTGACTGAAGCGCGTTTTCGCGGCTTTTTTCGCATGCACAAGGGCGGGGCTGAAAAGGCACAATGCGGGTGCAGAATGCCCGCTAAACGGGCGTAGAACCAGAGCGTGCACGCAAGGAACGGAGATCAGGCTGACACAAAACAGACGCAAAACCGACGTACAACGAAGGGATCGCGAACGCAGCACGGCGGGCGGGCAAAGATCAGAAGAAACACCTGAACCAATGCCGCCTGGCGCTGTCTTTCCGTAGTCGGTTCTGCCCCAGGCAGGCCGAGCAATCAGGATGTTCAACCCCAGGAGATGGCGATGTTAAGCCCCCACGAATTTGCCACCTTGCTGCTGGTCCACGATGTACAGGATCGACTGGAACTCGATCCCGTGGACCTGGAAGCACTGCTCGAACGCGGCCTCGTGTCGCTGGAAGAATGCGCGGCCGACCGCTGGTGCCCGCGCATCACCGAGCACGGCTACGCGCTGCTGCGCGCGGTCGGCTGGCAGGGGGAGATGAACCGGGCACGGCGTAGCGAAGCGCGCGGGCACGAGGCGCCCGCGCAGTAACGCGGTTACGTAATCACGCCCCAATCGCGCCTCACTCACGGCCCGCTCACGGCCCGCTCACGGCCCAATCGCGCCCCAATCGCGCCCTAGTGAAAATCGCGGCTGGACACCATCAGGCGGCCCAGCAGCGGGCTCAGGTCCACCAGTTCCTGCGCCACCAGATGCCTGACCTCGCCCTGGCGCTGCCACGTGCCGATCACCCCCAGCAGCTTCGCGCCCAGCACTTCCTTGCGCTGGCGCTCGATCAGGTCCGGCCACAGGATCACGTTGATGGCGCCGGTCTCGTCCTCGATCGAGGTAAAGATGGTGCCGCCGGCCGTGGATGGCCGCTGCCGCACCGTGACGATGCCGCAGGCACGCACCTGCCGGTTGTTGCCGCAGCAGGACAAATCCTGCGCCGTGGCGTAATGCATCGCGGCCAGCCGCGGCCGCAGCAGCGCCAGCGGATGCGACTTGAGCGACAGGCCCGTGCTGGCGTAATCGGCCGCCACATCCTCGCCCAGGCGCGGCGCGGGCAGCGATAGCTCGCCCTCGGGCGGCGGCGCCTCATAGAGCAGGTCGTGATGCGCGGCCTGCAGCGCCGCGGCGCGCGCCTGCCAGCGCGCCTGGCGGCGATGCCCGGCGAGGCTGGCCAGCGCATCTGCGGCGGCCAGCGCGTCGATGTCGTGCCGGTCCAGCCGCGCGCGCAGCACCAGGTCTTCCACGCTGGCGAACGGCGCCTCGGCGCGGGCCAGTTCGATCCGCCCGGCCGCCGCCTCGCGCATGCCGTTCACGCGGTTCAGGCCAAGCCGCACCGCCGGCTGGGCGCGCTGGCGCGCGCGCGCTGGCGCACCGCTGGCCGCATGCTCCAGCGTGCTTTCCCAGCCGCTCACCGTCACATCCACCGGATACGTGCGCACGTGGTGCCGGCGCGCATCCTGCACGAGTTGCGACGCCGAGTAGAACCCCATCGGCTGGCTGTTGAGCAGCGCGCACAGGAAGGCCGCCGGATGGTGGCACTTGATCCACGCGCTGATATAGACCAGCTTGGCGAAGCTGGCGGCATGGCTTTCCGGGAAGCCGTATTCGCCAAACCCTTCGATCTGCTTGCAGATGGCCAGCGCAAAAGCCTCCGGGTACTTGTTGCGGGTGAGCGCCCTGACCAGCGCATCCTGGTGCTGTTTCAGGTCGCCCTTGCGCCGCCACGCCGCCATGGAGCGGCGCAGCTGGTCGGCCTGCCCCGGCGTAAAACCGGCGGCGTCGATGGCCAGTTGCATCACCTGCTCCTGGAAGATCGGCACACCCAGCGTGCGGCCCAGCACCTTCTCGATGACGTCGTTGTGGTACGCCGGCGGCTTGCCGGTGCGCCGCACCTGCTCGCGCCGCTTCAGGTAGGGATGCACCATGCCGCCCTGGATCGGGCCGGGCCGCACGATGGCCACTTCCACCACCAGGTCGTAATACTTGCGCGGCAAGAGGCGCGGCAGCATCGACTGCTGCGCACGCGACTCCACCTGGAACACGCCGATGGTGTCGGCGGCGCAGATCATGTCGTAGGTTTGCGGATCGTCCTTGGGCACGTCTTCCATCCGGTACGGCGCGCCCGAGCGCGTGGGGATCATCGTCAGCGCGCGGCGGATGGCCGAGAGCATGCCAAGCGCCAGCACGTCCACCTTCAAGAGGCCCAGCGATTCCAGGTCGTCCTTGTCCCACTGGATCACGCTGCGGTTTTCCATGGCCGCGTTCTCTATCGGCACCAGCCGCGACAGCTTGTGCCGCGCAATCACAAAGCCACCCACGTGCTGCGACAAATGGCGCGGAAAGCCGCGCAGTTGCGTGGTCAGGCTGGCCCACTGCCGCACCGCCGGCGCGTCCGGGTCCAGCCCATACTGCGAAATGCGCTCCAGGAAGGTCTTGCCGCCATCCCACCATGCCTGCCCCTTGACCACCTGCTCGATCACGCTGGCATCGATGCCCAGCGCCCGGCCCACGTCGCGCAGCGCGCTGCGCGAGCGATAGGTGATCAGCGACGCCGCCAGCGCGGCGCGGTGGCGGCCGTATTTCTCGTAGATGTACTGGATGACTTCTTCGCGCCGCTGGTGCTCGAAGTCCACATCGATGTCCGGCGGCTCGTCGCGCTCGCGCGAGAGAAAACGGCCGAACAGCAGGTTGGCATCCTTGGGATCGACCTCGGTGATGAACAGGCAATAGCAGACCAGCGAATTGGCTGCCGAGCCGCGGCCCTGGCACAGGATGCCGCGGCCGCGGGCAAAGCGCACGATGTCGTGCACGGTGAGGAAGAACGGCTCGTACTGCTTTTCGCGGATCAGCGCGAGCTCCTCCTTCAGCTGCTTGCGCCATTTGGGCTTGAGCCCTTTGGGGAAGCGCCGCAGCACGCCTTTCATGGTCTCGCGGCGCAGGTAGCTGAATGGCGTCTCGCCCGGGGGCACCAGTTCCTCCGGGTACTCGTAGCGCAGCGACGCCAGCGAGAAGTCGCACATGGCGGCAACCCGCAACGTCTGCGCCAGCGCCTCGCGCGGGTACAGGCGCGACAAGCGCTGGCGCATGCGCAGGTGCTGCTCGGCATTGGGCGCCAGCGCCATGCCGCATTCGGCCAGGGGCTGGCCCACGCGGATCGCGCTCAGCACGTCCGACAGCGGCTTGCGCGAGCGCACATGCATGGTCACCGCGCCGGATGCCGCCAGGGGCACGCCGGTCAGCGCGGCGGCTTGCTCCAGACGCAGCCGGTGCGTGGCATCGGCATAGCCCTGCAATTGCTCGAGCGCGATCCAGCCGCGCTCGCCAAACGTCTGCCGCATCCATTGGGCTTGCCCCAGCAGCTCGCCGGGGTCCGGGCAATACGAAGGCAGCAGCAGCGCCAGGCAATCGGGCATGCCGCGCAGGTGGGCCTGGTCCGGCTGCGGCGCGGCGATGTCGTCGGGATGCAGCGCGTAGGCGCCCTTTTGCACGCGCGTGCGGCCCAGCGTGATCAACTCGCTCAGGTTGCCAAAGCCTTCGCGATTTTGCGCCAGCAGCACCAGCCGCAGCACGGGCCGGCCCGCGTGGTCGGTGAGCGTGAAGCGGCTGCCGATCAGCAGGCGGAAATCCTGCGCGGCACGGGCCAGGGCAAGCAGGCGATCATGCCGGCGCAGGCGGGCCTGCAAGGCTTCATCAGCGCTCCCGGTGGCAGTGGCGTCCGGCGCGGCGGGGCATTCGCCATCCCCTTGATGTTCGCCGTCTTCGTCGCCGCCCTCCTCCGGCTCCTCCGCTGCCTCGTCCTCATCCTCCTGCAGCCCGGCGGCCAACCGCGCCGCGCTGCGCTCGGCCGCATCGCGGGTGCGTTCGCGCAGGTCCTTCAGCGCATGGTGCGCGCGGGCCGTGCCCGCCACCGAGCACTCGTCGGTCAGCGCCAGGCCGCGGTAGCCGAGCGCAAACGCGCGCTCGATCAGCTCGACCGGATGCGACGCCCCGTCCAGGAAGGTGAAATTGGAGATGCAATGCAGCTCCACATAGTCGGGCAACGCCGGCAGCAGCGCGGAAAGCGCCGGCGGCAAAGCGGAGAATGAAGGGTTGGCTGGCTGGCTCGACATGGCAAGGATTCAGGCAAACGCTCGGGCAAACACTCGGGCAAACACTCAGGCAAACAAGCCATGCAGGAACCAGCGGTACTCGCCGCTTTCCTCACGCCCGGGGCGCTGGCGATAGACCCAGCAACGCAGCCCGTCCGCCCGTTGCGCAACGAAGTAATCGCGCGTGGCCAACGCGCCGTCCCACCAGCCGGATTCGATGCGCTCCGGCCGCGAGAGCAACGTCAATGGCCCGCCGTGACAAGGCCGATGGCGCTGCACAGTCAGTGCCACGGGTTGCGCCATCAGCCACAGCGGACGCTCCGGCATGCCCGCCGGGGCACGCTGCGGCTCGCGCGGCGCGCGCGCAGGCATCTCATCCACCGGGCACCAGCGGTTGGCGCGCTCGGGCCGGTGGTCGGCCAGCGGCTGCGGTTGCAGCACGTTCTCCCGGCCCAGGCGCGCCATCAGCGTATCGAGCACGCGGCCCAGCTCCGCCGGCGTGCCGCCCGGCTCGGGAAACAGCGCATCGCTCTGCGCCACGCAGGCCTGGACCGACTCCACCACCAGCAGCAGGCTCACCGCCGGCACGCGGAACTGCACCTTGTCCAGCCGCTCCTGCAACAGCTTGGACAAATGCGCCGGATCGCGGCTGGGCTGCGCCAGGCTGATCGTCACCGGCGTTGCCTGCGTCTCGGCGCCCAGCCGGTAGCGCTCATGCTCCAGCCGCAGCACCAGATGCGTCACGCCCGCCTGCTGCAGGGCCAGCCAGCCGGCCAGCGCCAGCAGCAAACGCTGCGCGCCCGCCATCACGCCCTGCACGGATTCGGTCCGGCCTGGCAGCTCCATGCGCTGCGAGAAGGTCGCGGGCGCGCTGAACCACGTAAAGCGCACCGGCACCTCGCCATAGGCCTGGTCCAGCCGCGCCAGCAGGTCCGGCCCCAGCCGGCGCCGCAGGCCGGCACGCGGCAGGCCCCGCACCTCGCCCACGGTCCGGCAGCCGATGCCATCGAGCCAGCCATCGTCCGCCAGCCCTTGCAACATGCCCACCGGCAGCCGGTCCAGCAGCCGCGCCATGCGCTGCGGCCCCACCGCGCGCCGCGCCGGACGCACCAGCCCGCCCCGGCGATCCCGCCGCAGCGGCTGCGCCGCCAGCCACGCCGCCCCGAAGGCCGTCGGCCCGCAGCCCAGCTGCAGGAACACCCCCAGCCGCCGCACCCGCGCATACACCGCCCGGCACAACGCAAGATGGCCGCCAAACAACCGCAGGCTGGCCCCGGCATCGATCATCACGGTAGCCACCCCGGCATCGGGATGCACCGTGACATGCGGCGTGAAATGCAGCAACGCCAGCGCCAGCGCCGTCATCACCTGCGCCTCGGCCGCCGGCTCGCGCTGCAGTTGCACCACCTGCGCCGACAACGCCTGCACGCCGCCCCGCCGCATCCCCGCCTGCACCCCCAGCGCCACCGCCGGGCCGTTGGCCAGCACCACCCGCTCGCGCTCCATCACCGCCACCGGCACGCTGTGGTGCAGCAGGCCAGCGCAGGCGCGGAGCGCGGCGGGCTCAGGCCAGTTCGGCTGCAGCGCGTCCAGCGACAGGCGCGGCAGATGCACCGCGATCCAGTACGACATGGGCTTGCTCTCCCGCAACGGCTTGGGAAACCGGGGCATTCAGGGGGACCGGCATCGACGGGGCCGGCGCCGCCGCAGGCGGCGTGGCCATGGCCGGCACCGCCACCATCTCGCCCAGCGGCAGCACCAGCGGCGTATCGCGCACCGGGCCGCGCCGTTTGTGGAACGTGACCGACACGGCATTGCCCGGCGCCGGCGACAACAGCAGCCGCAGCACCGCCGGCGACGACTCGCGCAGCACGCTGGCCGGCCGGCACGCCCACACCACGGCGTCTCCTGCCTGCGCCAGCACCTGCAAGCGCCGCAGCGCCTCGGGACGCGCCGTGGGCAGCCACACCATCACCCCGCCAAAGGCCTGGCTGCGCAGCACCTGCTCCGCCGCCCACAGCACATCCGCCTGCGCCGCGGCCCGGCCCGCGCCAGCGGGCGGGCGCACCCAGTACAACTGGCGCGCCGGCAAACCCCATTCGGCCAAGCACGTTGCATTGGGCTGGTGCGGCGGCCCGATCAGCGCCATCCGGCGCTGCGCCGCGGCCAGCGCCAGCAAGGCCGGGCGCAGCAGCCGCAACTCGCCCACGCCGGGGTCGGCCAGCAGCAGCTCTGTGAGCGCGCCCACCGGCCAGCCACCGCCGGGCAACTCGGCCGAGAGCGCGTCATGGCCGGTCGGCAAGGCCGGCACGCTGCCCGCCCGGCCCAGATGGCCAAGCTGCCCCGCCCGCCACAGGCCGGGATAGCGTTGCTCCAGTGCGTCCAGCGCCCCCTGCCGGTCGGCCACGGGCGGCTGCGCCAAAGGCGAATCGCCCGATGTATCGGGCGATAGGGGAAAGAGTTCGGCGATCATGTGATGCGTGCGGCTCAGTCCGAGGGGACTGACAGGAAGTTTCCGGGTACTGTATGTTTATACAGTACCACGGATGCGCGCAAGGGTGAAGCAATGGGGATGCCGAACCATGGAAATTGATCATGGTTAGCGGCGCCGTGCTGCATCGGTGGCATGAGAATATGCTGCCATCGCAATGACTTCCCGCCATGATGACGATCGCTCGCCTGCTCTGCTTCCCGCTGATTGCCTTGCTCGCCGTCAGCGCAAGCGCTGCCGCTCCCGACGAAGAATCCCTGGGCAGGGCCGAGGGCTATCCACCGGCTCGCAGCCTGAAGCAAGCCTACACGGAGCCCTATCTCGTCGGTTCGTTCAGCGCGATGGACAGCTTCAATCCGGCCTGTGCGCTCGCTCCGGCAGACGATCCGCTTGCGCTGAAGAAGGCCGCCATCGAGACGCCGTTCAGTTACCGCTTTCGTGGCCGCCAGCTGACACTGGACGACTACATGCAGCGACAGCGTGCCACTGGACTTCTGGTCGTGAAGGACGGCGAGATTGTCGCGGAACGCTACAACTACATGCGCAGCGCCGACATGCGGATGCTCTCCAACTCGATGGCCAAGACCATTACCGCGCTGGCGATCGTCAAGGCGCAGGAAGAGGGCTTCATCCGCTCGCTGGATGACACCGCCGAGACCTACGCGCCCCAACTCAAGGACACGCTGTACGGACAGACCCGAATCGTGAATCTGATGCGCATGTCCTCGGGCGCACGGTTTATCGAGGACTACTCGGAGCACGACGATCGGGCCAGGTTCAACGATGCCGTGCGCCGGGTTGGGGTTGCTCAGGCCGCCCGGCTGATCACGGCGCGCAGCGATCCCGAAGGGCAGCGCTTCAACTATGCCGGGGCCCAGACCCAGATCCTGGGGCTGGTGTTGCGCGGCGCCACGCGCCGCACGCTCTGTGACTACGTCGATGAGAAGCTATGGAAGCCGATCGGCGCCCAGGCGCAGGCGACCTGGCTGGTGAACCCGGCCGACCAGGACGTGTTCGCGCAAGGCGCCTTTAACGCCACGCTGCACGACTACGCCCGCCTGGGCTTGATGATGGCAACCGATGGGCTGGTGAGGGGCACTGCCGTGGTATCACGTGACCACCTGCTCGCGATGACGGACGCAACACGGCAACCCGAAGCATTTCGGCCAGGGCACATGCAGTACCACGGCAGCACCTACTACGGTTATGGCCTGCAGACCTGGATCCTGCCCGGCAGTCACCGCCGCTTTGCCCTTCTGGGTGTCTACGGGCAGGCCATCTTCGTAGATCCCGCATTGAACCTGGTGGTGGTGCATACCGCGGTCGGCAAGGATGCCGCGGGCGACGCGAGCGGCGCCCACCTTGGCGCGGAACGCGATGCGCTGCTGCGTGGCATCGTATCGGCCTATGGCGACTGGTAGAAACGTGGATTGCCCCGGGTGTGCGCCTTGGGTCGACCGTTGTCGCGGACCCGGTCAATGCAGCAGGGCATCTTCAAAAGCCATCTGCTCCGCCACATCAAACAGCGCCCCAAGGCTCGCCGTCCCCGCGGCCGCCATCCCGTCATCGCTGCCCGCCCCCCGCACGGCATCCAGGCTGCGCCGCATCCCGGCTACCGCCGCGCCCGGCAACAACGTGGTCAGGCTGACCCGGCGAACCCCCAGTTCGCGCAGCCGCTCCAGCGAAACATTCGCGGCCGACGGGCTTGGCGCCAGCCCGGTCCCGGCGCTCAGCGTCACCGGGATATCCAGCGCGCGCACCAGCCGGGCGATATCGTCCTCGGTGCGCGGCGCAATGGGCAGCAGCATATCGGCGCCCGCCGCCTGATACGCCCTTGCCCGGAGGATGACCTGCTCGGTGGTTTCGCAGGCAAATGCGTCCGTGCGGGCAATGATCATGAAGTTGCTGTCGCGCCTGGCGCGCTGCGCGGCGTCGATCTTGGCGAGCATCTCGCCAAGCGGCGCCACGTCCTTGGCCGCCGCCGAGCCCCAGCGCCTTGGCACCACCTGGTCCTCGATGTTCAAGCCGGCCGCGCCGGCTTCCTCGAACAGTTCCACGGCGTAGTGGACACCGCGCGGGTTGCCATAGCCGGCGTCCGCATCGGCGGTGATGGGAATGGATGAGGCGCGGGTCAGCCGCCGGCAGTGCTCCACGCATTCCGTCAGCGTGAGCAGGCCGATGTCCGGCACGCCCAGCAGGCTGTACGACAGCATGGCGCCGCTGATGCAGGCGCTCTGGTAACCCGCCTGCTCCACCAGCCGCAGGCTGAAGATATCGTGGACGGCAGGCGCCACGACGAACGATTCCCGTTGCAGCAGCGTGCGCAGGGATGCGGCCTTTTGAACCGGGGCAATACGTGGCATGGACTTAGGATCGCGAGGATAGGTGGGAAATCATGGGGATGGTCACTCCTTGGGCATGCCGTCGGCCAGCTTGCGCATCATGGGCTTGCGCGCGGCGATTTCCCGGGCCCAGTCGTCTCCCGGCAGGTAGGCCAGCACCGGCGCATCGTTGCCGGCCTTCTTCAGGTACTCCGGATCCTTGAGGGTCGCCCGGATGGCCGCGCGCAGCTTCTCCACGATGGCTGGCGGCACGCCCGCGGGCACCGCGATCCCCCGCTCGGCCGGCATCACATCGTCAAAGCCTTGCTCCCGGGCCGTGGGCACGTCGGGCAGCGAAGCGGCTCGCGTCTCCCCCATCTGCGCGATAATCTTCAGCGGCACGGCCTCCTTGCCCGCATCCTGCAGCTCGCCCGTGGTGACCGCCGCAAAATCGATATGCCCGCCAAACAAAGCCGTCTTGGATTGCGCCGTCCCGTTATAGGGGATGTCGGTGACCTTGACGCCCGCCACGTTCTGCAATTGCAGTAGCGCCAGGTGCCCGTTCGTCCCGACCCCGTTGTGACCGAAAGACAGCGACGCCGGCTTCTTCTTCAACGCCGCCACCACATCCTTCAGGTTGTTGTACGGGCTATCCTTGCGCGTCACCAGGATGGTCGGGTCGCTCAGCACCCGGGCGACCAGCCGCAGCGCGGCCGGATCGAAGCTGGTCTTCCGGTACAGCGGCGAGAACGCCATGGCCGGCAGGTTGACCACGCCAACGGTGTAGCCGTCCGGCGCCGCGCGCATCAGGCTGAGGCTGGAGATCTCGCCGGCGGCGCCGGGCTTGTTCTGCACCACCAGGCTGGCGTTTGCGCCAAGGTAGCGCTGGATGAACGGCGCCATCGTGCGCGCCATGGTATCGGTGCCGCCGCCGGCGGCAAACCCGACATAGACCTGGATGGGATGATCGCTGGGCCATTCCGCCTTGGCCGGCGTCGCCGCCAGGCCCGTTGCGAACAGAAGCAACGCGCCCAGCGTGTGGATTGCGTGATGCGCCTTGCATGCCTTGAGCCCGTGCCGCATGATCTTTCCCTCTCCCAGCCGATATTGACAATGGCCAGACGATACGTACCTCCCGCGCGGGAAGAAAGCGACAAATCCTCACGTCCCCCGGTGAGATTTTGGAATGACCGCACGCGAGCCGGGCATCAAACGCACTGCCGGGCCAAGGCATCGCCATGACACTCAAGCAGCTGGAAGCGTTCTACTGGGCCGCAAAACTCGGCAGTTTTTCTGTCGCCGCCGCGCGGCTGCATGTCACGCAGTCGTCGCTGTCAAAGCGCATCGCCGAGCTGGAAGACGATCTGGGAAAAGCCTTGTTCGACCGTACCGGGCAACGCTCGGTGATCACCGACGCGGGCGAGCGCCTGCTTGAGCATGCCGCCCAGATCCTCGACATCGAAAGCCGCATCCGCGCGGACCTGGACATGGCAAGCGCGCTGCGCGGGAGCTGCCGCTTCGGCATCAGCGAGCTGGTGGCGTCCACCTGGTTTCCGAGCCTGGTCGCGCGGGTGCGCGAACTGCACCCGAACCTGGTGCTGGAGCCACAGGTGGACCTGACGCTCAACCTGGAGCGCAAGCTGGAGCGCGGCGAGCTGGACTTCGCGATCATTCCAGGCCCCTGCACCTCGCCCAACCTGTCGCAGGAGAAGGTCGGCGAGCTGGCGTACAAGTGGATGGCGGCGCCACAGCGGCTGGCTGGCGGCACCGTCCTCACGCCCCGGCACTTCACCGAGCATCCGGTGATCATGCTCAGCGCGGAAGCGGGCCTGACGCAGGCCTTCGAGAAATGGGCGGCGGAGCAGAAGCTGGAGATTCCCAGGGCGCTGGTTTGCAACAGCCTGTCGGCCCTGATTGCCATGGTGATGGCGGGCGTGGGGATCAGCTTGTTCCCGCAGTCCTATGTGGAGCCGTTTGTGCGCGCCGGCAAGCTGGCGGAGCTGACGAGCACGCCGGCGCCGCACAACCTGTCCTACTATTTCCAGTGGCGCACGGGGGACACGCGTGCCGTGGTCCGGTCGCTGAAGGCGATCACGATGGACGAGGCGGATTTCTCCGTGAGCTCGCCGTTATGGCCGGAAGCTGGGAAATCGAGAAAGCAAGGGCCGGGCGCACGGCAAAAGTAGCGCGATCGCTGGCGACAGGGGCGCGCCAGCCAAGCGCGCGCGCCCCGCCCCCGCCTCAGTCCAGCGGCCGTCCGGGCCGGAACCCGTCCCGCAGTTCCCGCTTGAGCACCTTCCCGATCGCACTGCGCGGCAGCACATCCACCAGTTCCAGCACGGCAAGCCGCTGCGTCTTGCCAACCTGCTCGTTGGTCCAGGCCATCAAGGCATCATCAGACACCGTGGCACCATCGCGCCGAACCACAAAGGCCACCGGCGTTTCGCCCCATCGCTGCGAGGGCACGCCAACCACCGCGCAATCCAGCACGTCCGGATGCTGCTGCAGGATCCCTTCGAGATCGCTGGGATAGATGTTGAATCCGCCGCTGATGATCATGTCCTTCTTGCGGTCCATCAGCGTGAGGAAGCCGTCATCGTCGAAGCGGCCAACGTCGCCGGTGCGGATAAAGAGCTTGCCGGTGGCGTCGCGCCATTCGGCCGCGGTCGTCTTCTCCGGTTGCTTGTGGTAGCCGGCCATGATGGCGTTGGAATGGCCGACGACTTCGCCGATCTCGCCCACGGGCACTTCATTGCCATCGTCGTCGATCAGGCGGATGTCATGGCCTTCCATGGGCTTGCCCACGGTGTGGAGCTTGCTGGGGAACTCGTGCGCGGCCAGCACGCAGCTGCCGCCGCCTTCGGTCATGCCGTAGTACTCCACCAGGCCGCCGGGCCAGCGCTTGAGGATTTCTGCCTTCAGCGCGGCGGAAAGCGGCGCGCTGGTGGAGAACTTCATCCGGTACGACGACAGGTCGTAGTCACCGAAGTCCGCGCGCGCCATCAGGCGCTGGTATTGCACCGGCACCAGCATGCTGTGCGTGACGCGGTGCTGCGCGGCCAGTTGCAGATAGCGCTGCGCGTCGAACTTGGGCATCAGCACGGCGGTGCCGCCGAGCGCCAGCGTGGGGATGAAACTCACGAGCGTGGTGTTGGAGTACAGCGGCGTGGAGATCAGCGTGACGGCGTCGGGGCCGTAGCCGCCGGATTCCTGGACACGGCGGATCTGGTTCCAGCGCAGGGCGTGCGCGTGCACGATGCCCTTGGGCGTGCCGGTCGTGCCCGAGGAATAGATGATGTTGAACACCTGTTGCGGCGCGATGGCATGCGCTTGCGGGCGGCTGCCGTGCGGGGCCAGCCAGGCTTCGAACGCGAGGCCGGCGGGGGCGTCGGCCAGCCCGATAAGGCGGGCCTGGATACGATCCTTCACCGGCGCGATCTCGCGCAGGACATCCGCGTCGACAAAGAACACCCGCGCGTCGGAGTCTTCGACCATGCCGGCCAGGCTTGCCGGCGTGGAGGACGGGGCGAGCGGCACCAGGGCAACGCCGGCGCGCAGGCCGCCGATCAGGATGGCGGCGTATTCGATGGACGCTGCCGCGCAGATGGCGAGCGAGGCGCCCGGCTGCAGGCCGTCGCGTTGCAAGGCGGCGGCGACGCGGTCGGCCAGCGCGTCGAATTCGGCATAGGTAAGCGTGCCGCGGCTGTCGACGACCGCGACATGCCCGGGCCGCTCTGCGGCGTGCAGGCGGACGCAGTCCGCGAGGTTGCCAATCGGCTGCGTCAGAAGTTCTGTGATGCCCATAGGAAGGTCCTGTCTCCATTTGGCGTCGCGATCAACCGGTCCGGGGGACCGCCTTCGCGCGCGAATCTATCGTCTTGAACGTCCGGGGCAGCGGCGTTCATCCCGTGGGCCTGTCGGTATTGCCGCAGGCCGGGGTAGATTTTCGCATGGACACGGCAAGGCTGCCCCACACCGGTGGGACAGCCCGCACTAACAGGTAACTACGAGGCAACTACGCAGGTCATTTCAGCCCGCAACCTGGCTCAAAGCGGCCCGCCTTCCCCGATCCAGTAGGGGTTGCGGCCATAGTACTCATGCAGCGTGGTGCCCCATTGAGGATCCGCCATGGCCGGCCAGCTGTCCTTGTCGAAACCCGGGGCATCCTTGATGCGTTGCGCGGTCACGCCGATGCGGAAGCACTTTTCGTCGGTGTCCAGGGTCAGCGCGCCCCAGGGAATGGCGTGCAGCGTGTCGCCCATGCCGAGGAAGCCTCCGCTGGTAAGCACCGCGTACGCAATGCGGCCACCGCGCACGTCGAGCATGATTTCGGAGATCTTGCCGACATGTTCGCCGTCCGAGGAATAGACCTTGTTGCCGTCGAGCGTCGATGCGCCCATGACATCGGGGCCCGGGCCATCGCCCACACCGCGGCCGACAATGGCCGCGCCCCTGCTGCCGGCAGGCATGCCGGGATTGAGTTGTCCCATGTTCGTCTCCTGAAAAAGGGTGGTGCCAGAGAGCGCGCAACGAACGTGCCAAGCCGTTGGGGCAGGCGGCGTCGCGGCGTGGGCTTTGGCATCACGGGAAGAATTACAAAAGCCGGTAACTTTCTTTCCGTTCCGACCCGTGCTGACCGGTGCTGACCCGCGCTGTTGCCGCAACGAGCGTCCGTTGCCGCATGGCACGAAAACTGCGCCTGGACCCTGCCCCCAAACACACTTCAGGAGAACCCACATGGAAACCATTGGCAATGGACAATCGTCGGCGCAGGACGAAGCCTCGCGTATCGCCGGCAAGGTTGGCACGGCAACCTCGAACGTGCTGGATGCCACCAAATCCGCCGGCCGGCAGATCGGCGCTGTCGCGCGGGACGAAGCTTCCGGCCTCAAGCGGGAGCTGGACGAGTTGATCGCCCGCCTGCCTTCCCTGTCAGCCGCCGCAATGGAAGAGGCCAAACAGGACTTCCTGCACAAGATGGCCACGACCAAGGAGGCGGCCAAGGGCATCTCGGACAACGTGCGCCAGCAGATCACGCAGCGCGCGGAGGACACCGCGGCTTATGTCAAGGCGCAGCCGCTGCGGTCCATGGGCATGGCGGTTGGCGTAGGCATCATCCTGGGCCTGCTGATGTCCCGCAGTGCTGGCCGGGATCGAGACTGAAGCGCACCAAGGCGGACACAGGCGCGCACCGGCTTCCTGGCGAGGCCGGGCAGCCCTGTGCTGCCGCCGCGCCTGCGTTTGTAAGCCAATTGCTGACGCCGGATTCCTCGTCCGCCGATGCGCATTTACCGTCTTTCCGACTTCGCCGCGCCCCGCTCCCACCTAGCATGGAATCAAGGGCCCAGCCCCGAAAGCAGCTAACGGCGAACGGCGAATGGCTAACGGAACCGGGAGAGCGGAAATGCAATCAGACACCACCAACCTGCATGCGATCGTGGCCAAATGGATTGGCCCTGCCGAGGGCCGTCCGGTGCGCGTTGCGCGCTTCGGCAGGATGTGTACCGGCCGGGTGCCTTATGTCGGCGTGAAACGCGAGGCCGACATGCTGTTCTTCTTCCGCCACGGCGACGGCTCGTGGTGCGTATTCCCGCCGGTTAACCAGGGGACGGCGGCGCGCAGCGCCTAACCGCCTCCGGTTCCCCGCCTTACGTGACGCTCTATGTCACGCTTTATGCCATTCACGCAGACGGCTCATAGTCCACCTGGTGCCGTGCAATGCGCAAATCACCCAGCTCCTCCTTCACCCGCAGGTGCTCCGGGTGGGTGGCGTATCCCTCCAGCGCCGTCTGCGATTCGAACTCGGAATACAGGACCACGTCGCAGGCGTAGTTGACCTTGCTCGAGTCCACGCCGACTTCCAGATGGCGCATTCCGGGGATCCGGCCGCGAAGCCCTTCGAACGCAAGCTTGAGCCGCGCCACGGCGTCTTGCTTGTCGACTTCGGTTTCTCCGCGCAGGTTCCACATCACGATGTGTTTGACGATGGACACGATTTCTCCCTTTGCCGATCCTGGCGGATCTTGGCTGATTTTCCTGATGTTCTTGATGACCTTGAAGTTCTTGACGCCAACGTCAGGCCGGCGGGAAACCGGCCTTCTGCGGCCACAAGTTGCTAAAACCATGCACGGTCGACTGCCCATAGACGCCGGCCTGCGTGAAGGGCTCGCCGGCCAGCCACGCCTTGGCCTCGGCGAGCGACGGAAAATCGATCACCAGCAGGCTGCCGGCCATGGTGGTGCCGTCCTCGGCCAGCAGCGGGCCCGCAAAGGCGATGCTGTCGGCCTTGGCGCCGAGATAGACCTTGTGCTCCGGGCGCACGCGGGTGCGCAGTTCACCGGTGCCGGGCTTGTCGAGAAGATGGAATACGAACAGCATGAGGCCTACCTCCGGGACGGCGCCGGCGCTGCCGGTACCGGGTTGAGAATGAAATCGAAATCCAGCGTGTAAAAGGGCGTGGCCGATGGCGTGCCATCCGGGGCGGTGCCGGCTTCGTGCCGCACCCAGTCCCCGATGAGTGAGCTGCGCACGCCGAAGACCGCGTCGGAATCCAGGTATTCGCCGCCCTCGCGGAACACATGGGTGATGAGCGTCTCAAACCCCGGCGCCGAGATCATGAAGTGCAGGTGCGCGGGACGCCACGGATGGCGGCCCATGGCCTCGAGCATGCGGCCCACCGGGCCGTCGTGCGGAATCGGGTAGCACTCGGCGACGATCGACTTGAAGTGAAAGCCGCCGCTCTCGTCGGCTGTCAGCGTGCCGCGGCCCTGGTGGCCATCGAGCCCCGCCTGCTGCACATCGTAGAAGCCTTCCGAATCCGCCTGCCAGACTTCCAGCCGCGCGTTCGGCACCACCTCGCCCGTCACGCTCTTGACCTTGCCGCTGACGTAGCACGGCTCGCCGGTCATGCCGTTGGCTACGTCGGCGCCCAGTTCGTACTCTGGCGCGTCGTCCACGTAGAACGGCCCGAACACGGTGGCCTCGGTGCAGCCGCGCGGCTTCTTGTGGTTCTGCGCGGTGACCAGCGTGGACAGGCCAAGCGTGTCGGACAGCAGGATGAACTCCTGCCGGCTGCCGGTGCAGGTGTGGCCGACTTCAGTCAGGAACTTGATGCCTTCGGCCCATTCGGCCTCGGTGAGATGCACCTCACGGGCAAAGGCGTGGAGATGCTGGACCAGGCTGGTCATAATCTCCTTCATCCGCCCGTTGGGCATGTCGGCATGCCGCGCCAGCACGGCCTGCGTGATGGTCTCTTCGTCTAGGTTGCGCATGATGCGTGGTCTCTTGTGGTCTCTTGTGGTCGTTCTTACGGACGGTCTTGCGGACATCGGGATCAAGCCTTGGTGGCATCTTCCCAACGCGGGCAGGCACGCTTGCTCACCGGGATGTCGATCGACTGGTAGTTGGTCTTGTCCACCACCGTGGCCGGCAGCACGATGCTCTGCGTGACCGGCATGCCGCGCAGCTTGCGGATGGCGGCGGTCATGCCCAGGCAACCCTGGGCAAATCCATTGTAGTCACCGGTGGCGAGCATGGTGCCAGCCTTGATCGCGTCGATGGCCTCCTGCGTGCCGTTGATGCCGGACACCAGCGCCTTGCGGTTGGCGCCCTGCAGCGCCTCGATGGCGCCGATGGCCATGGCGTCGTTGGCAGCAAAGATGCCGTCGATCTGCGGGTACGACTGCATCAGGTTCTCCATCACCTGCAGGGCCTGCAGGCGTTGGTAGTTGGCCGGCTGCGAGGCTACCAGCTTGATGCCGGGGAAGGCCTTGAGCGCGTCGTGCATGCCTTTGACGCGGTCGATATTGGTCAACGAGCCCTTGATGCCTTCCAGCAGCACCACATTGCCCTTGCCGCCCATGGCCTTGAACAGGTGCGTGGCGGTCTTCAGCCCCAGGTCGTAGTCGCTGGCGCCGACGAAGGAGACAAAGTTGCCCACGTCGCTCTTGTCGGTCACGTTGACTACCGGGATGTTGGCCGCGTTGATCTTCTTCACGCCCGGCCCCATGGCCTTGTAGTCCACCGGGACGAAGACGATGGCGTCGGCCTTCTTGACGATCACGTCCTCGATCTGGCTCATCTGCTCCGGGATGCTGTCCGGCTTGGTGGGGATGTAGTGGGTGACGCGCGCGTTCATGCTCTTGGCCGCGGCGTCCGCGCCCTGGCGCACGACCTGGAAGAACGGGTTGGTCTGGTTCTTGGTGAACACCGCGATGCGCTCGCCGTCCGCGTGGGCCGGCGCGGCCAGGATGCCGAGGGCCAGCAAGCCGGCCAGTTGCTTCAGGTTACGTACGTTCATGTTGTCTCCTTTGTCTTTCATGAAAAGCTGCCACCTCAATTGACGACCTTGTTTGACGACCTTGTTTGACGACCTTGTTTGACGACCTTGTTTGACGACCTTGTTTGACGACCCTGATTGGCGACGTCGAGCTAAGACTTCACGCCCAGCCGCTTGCGCGACAGCGTATCCAGGAATACCGCCAGCACCACGATCACGCCCGTCACCAGCGGCTGCCAGTTGGCGCTGACGGTGAGCAGGTTCATGCCGTTGAGCACCAGCGTGAGGATGATGGCGCCGACCAGCGTGCCGGAGACCCGGCCCACCCCGCCGAACAGCGAGGTGCCGCCGATCAGCACCGCGGCGATGGCGGGCAGCGTCAGCGCCTCGCCAATGTCGCCTTCGGCCGAGTTGAGCCGCGCCAGGAACACCAGGCTGGCGATGCCGGCCATGGCGCCGCTCACCAGGTACACCAGCACCAGCCGCCGCTTGACCGGCACGCCGGAGAGCCTGGCCGCGACGGGATTGGCGCCGATGGCGTAGATCTCCTGGCCATAGGTGGTCTTCTGCGACATGGCGGTGCCCGCCACCAGGAACGCCAGCATCAGGTAAACCGGGATGGGCACGCCCCACAGGTAGCCGCTGCCGATCGCCCGAAACGCTGGTGGAAAGCCGTGGATGGTCTCGCCCGCCATGAACCAGTAGGTGACGCCGTGCAGCACCCACAACATGCCGTAGGTGGCAATGAATGGCGGGATGCGCAGCATGGCCACCAGCAGGCCGTTGGCCAGCCCGATCAGCGCGCCGGTGCCCAGCCCCGCGCCCACGCCGAGCATGGTGGAGCCGGTGGCCTTCATCACGGTGGCCGCCACGCAGGCCGACATGGCCACGTTGGCGCCCACCGACAAGTCCAGCCCGCCGGTCAGGATCACCAGCGTCACGCCCGACGCCAGCAGGAACAGCAGGCTGGCCTGGCGCAGCACGTTGAGGATGTTGCCCAGCGTCAGGAACGCGTCCGACGCCACCGCCAGCAGCAGGCACAGCAGGCCCAGCGCGAACAGCCGGTAGGCAAACGAGCGGGCATCCGCCGAGAGTGGCGGGAACAGAGTCGCCGTGTTCATGCTTTCCCCTTGAACGATTCGATCAGCAGCACCACCAGCACCAGCAGCCCGATGGCCGCCACCTGCACCGACGACTGCACGCCCACCAGGTTGAGCCCGTTGCGCAGCACGCCCACCGCCAGCACCCCCAGCACCGTGCCGGGCAGCCAGCCGTTGCCGCGGTCGAAGGTGGTGCCGCCCACCGCCACCGCGGCGATGGCATCGAACTCCAGCCCGATGGCCGCCGTGGGGTGCCCGGCATTCATGCGCGCCGTGAGCAGCAGCGCGGCCACGCCGGCCATCAGCCCGCCCAGCGCATAGACGGCGATCAGATAGACATTGATGCGCACGCCGGAGAACTTGAGCGCCTCCCGGTTGCCACCCAGCGCGAACACATAGGCGCCAAAGCGGGTGTGGTAGAGCAGCCAGTGGAACAGGCCGTAGAACACCACCGCGATCCAGATCGGGAGCGGCACGCCCAGCAGTTGCCCGGCGTAGATCAGCGGAATCGCCTCGCCGATGCCGGTCACGCTCTGGCCATCGGTGGCTACCAGCGCCAGCCCCTGCGCGGCGCCCAGCGTGCCGAGCGTGGCCACGAACGGCGGGATCTCCAGCCACGACACCAGCGCGCCATTGAGCAGCCCGAACGCCAGCCCGGTAAGCAGCGCCGCGCCCAAGGCCAGGGGCAGCGATTCCGTGGCCACCATCACCATCGCCAGCACCACGCCGCATAGCGTCAGCACGGCGCCCATCGACAGGTCCAGCCCTTCGGTCATGATGATCAGCGTCATCGGCAAGGCGATCAGCAGCAAGATCGTGGATTGCGCGCCGATGTTCAGCAGGTTCTCCACGCTCAGGAAGCCCGAGCCCGTCGCGCTGAAGCCCAGCGAAAGCAGCAGCAGCACCCAGACCGATCCGGGCACCTTGCCGATGGACAGGCCGAGCGGCCGCGGTAGTGCGTTGGTATCAAGCATCGTTCATCCCCAGTTGCAGAATGCGTTCTTCGGTCATCTCGGCGTGAGCGACTTCGCCGGCGATGCGCCCGCCGCGCATGACATAAGTGCGGTCGCAGACATTGATGATCTCCGGCAGTTCGGAGCTGATCAGCAGCACGCCGGCGCCCTGCTTCACCAGGCTGTCGATCAGGGCAAAGATCTCGGCCTTGGCGCCGACGTCGATGCCGCGCGTGGGCTCGTCGAAGATAAACAGCTTCGCTTCGGCAACCAGCCATTTGCCGATCACGATCTTTTGCTGGTTGCCCCCGGAGAGAAACTGCGCCAGCTGGTTGCCGTCTGGCGTGGCAATGCGCAGCCGCGCGATCTCGCGCTCGGCCAGCGCCTCGGCCTTGTCTGCGCGATACCAGCGCGCGGGAAACGCGCGCCGCAAGCCGGCCAGCAGCAGGTTGTCGCGCACCGTGCGGATCAGCGCCAGCCCCTCCGATTTTCGGCTTTCCGGAATCAGCGCGGCACCCAGCTCACGGGCGCGGTCCGGGCCGCCGGCCAGACGCTTGCCAAAGATGTGGATTTCGCCCTGCTGGATCGGGTCCGCGCCAAACACGGCGCGCGCCACCTCGCTGCGGCCCGAGCCCACCAGCCCGGCCAGGCCCACGATCTCGCCGGCGCGCACCTGCAGGTTGATATCCGCGATGCCGCTGTCCGCGCTGACGTTGCGCACATCCAGCGCCACTTCGCCCAGTTGCGCGCTGCGCTCGCGGCTGTAGCTCATGTCGACCTTGCGCCCGACCATGCGCGCCACCAGCTCGTCCGGGGTGGCGTCGCCGGGCAGGCAGGCACCTACCTTGCGGCCGTCGCGCAGGATGGTGATACGGTCGCCCAGCGCAAAGACCTCCGCCATGCGGTGCGAGATATAGATCATCGACACGCCATCGGCCTTGAGCCGCGCGATCACGGCGAACAGCTTCTCGGTCTCGCGGTCGGACAGCGCCGCGGTGGGCTCGTCCAGCACCAGGATGCGCGCGTTCTGCGACAGCGCCTTGGCGATCTCCACCATCTGCTGCTGGGCCACGCCCAGCGCATGCACCGGCGTGCGGGTGCTCACCTCCATGCCCAGGATATCGAGGATGCGGCGCGCTTCGGCGTGCATCCTGGCGGCGTCGACGGAGCCGGGAATACGCCCGCGCGGCTCGCGGCCCAGGAAAATGTTCTGCGCGATGTCCAGGTAAGGCACCAGCGAGAACTCCTGGAAGATCACCGCGATGCCGAGGCGCATGGTATCGGCCGGGCTAGCGATCGCCACCGGGCTGCCGTCGTGATAGAACTCGCCGGCATCGGCCACGTAGACGCCGCACAGCACCTTCATCAGCGACGACTTGCCGGCGCCGTTCTCGCCCAGCAGCATATGCACCTCGCCGGGGTAGATGGCGAACGACACATCGTCCAGCGCCTTCACGCCGGGGAAGTTCTTGCAGATGCCGCGCATCTCGAACAGCGGCGTGATTTCGGTGATTGCGTTCATGATGTGGGCCTGAAGATCTTGCCGGCGCCGATGCCGATGCCGTGCGGGGCGAGTTGTCGATGCATGTGGTCTCCTTCTTATCGTTGGTATCGTTGGTATCGTTGGTATTGTTGGTGGCTTCCTGGCGCTGGCGGCACGTTGATGACGGCAAAGGCAACTGCAGTTTCACCACCCCTGCGGGGCGGCGACCTACTTTCTTGTCTTGCCAAGAAAGTAGGCAAAGAAGGCGC
>NZ_JBXANI010000045.1:0-54409 GCF_058801495.1 Cupriavidus sp. GW822-FHT03E04 | reverse complement strand
GCGCCTTCTTTGCCTACTTTCTTGGCAAGACAAGAAAGTAGGTCGCCGCCCCGCAGGGGTGGTGAAACCGCAGTTGCCTTTGACGTTAAGCCGTTGAATTTGAAACCGATTTGCAGTTGCAGTTGACATCAACCCCAACCCACCCCCTCAAGCCGCCAAAATCGCACTCTCCCGATAATGCCGCTGCGCCTCCTCAGGCCGCTCGGTCTCCTCAAACATCTTAGCCAACGCCAGATGCGCCCGAACCCGCAGCCTGCGCTGCAGGTCAGCATCCGCATATTTCAACGCCCGCTCAAAGCTGGACTGCGCCTTGCCCCATAGCTTCTCGCCCAGGCACAGCACGCCTAGCGTGAAGTAGAGATCCGCGTCCACAGGATGCTGCGTCAGCCATTTCTCCGCCTGCTGAATCTGCGGCAGCGCACGTCCCGGCTCCGCGCATTCGGCATAGCGCAAGACCAGCCGGCTATCCCAGTTGACCTTGAGCGCGTCCTCCACGATCTTGCGCGCTTCATCCTGACGGCCCAGCGCCGCGAAATAGCGCGCTGCGGGCTCGGCGATGCGGGCCGCGCGGCGTTCGTCGGTGGACAACGAACGCCAGAAATCCTGCAGGCCCTGCACGTCGTGGCGGCGCTCCTCCAGCAGGGCCTCGCAGGCCAGTTGCTTGAGGCGCAGCGCCAGCACAGGATGCAGGGCATTGCGCTTTTCCAGCGAGCGCGCCAGGCGCAGGACTTCGGTCCAGTTCTTCAGGTGCTGGTGGGCACGCAGCGCGATGCGCTGCACGTGGATCTGACGCGCGCCCTGGGCCTGCAGCTGCGCGATGGTTTCCAGCGCGCCTTCCGCATCGCGCGCGTCGACCAGCAACTCGGCCATCGACACCAGCCGGGCCTGCTCGCGCTCAGGATCGGTCACCTGCGCCATCCAGGCGTCGCGCCGCTCGGTTTCCTGCATGCGGTGCGCCGCGCGGGCGCCGATCAGCGCTGCCGTCTGGGCCTGCTCAGGCCAGGCCTGGGCCTCGCGCGCGGTACGCTCGGCACGGGCAAAGCGGCCGGCGAACAGGTTCTCGATGGACTCGCGCAAGGCCGCCTGCGCGCGGTTCATGCGGCTGCGCTCGCGGTAGGCCGCGGCACGCGCCGGCATCTCGGACAGATGGCGCGCAGTGCTGAGGATGGTCCAGACCACGAAGAACGCCAGCAACAGCAGGGCCAGCGCCAGGTTCAGCGACAGCTCAACCCGGTAAGGCGGGTAGAACAGAACCAGGTTGCTCTGGTTGAATTGCGTGAACAGCGCGAGCCCGACCGCGCCGCCAAACAGGATAGCTACCCAGAAAAGAAGCCGCATGCGCTACTCCTTCTTGAGCGCTTGCAGCGCGCCGAGGCTTTCCGCCATGGTGGGCAACTGCACCGTCACGGCGCCGGCCTGGGCCTGCTTGAGCAGGGTCAGAACGGCCTGCACGCGGCGCGACTTGGTGTCGCAATAGCGTCCGATCATGGCTTGCGCGGCCGCCAGGTCATTGCGGAACACCGGCTCGTTGCGCGACAGCAGCGCCAGGCGCGCATTGAGCAGCCGCAGCTTGACGTTCTCGCGCAGGAACCAGCCCTGGTCGCCGGTCAGCAGCAGTGCCTGGGCATCATCCACGCGGCGGATGCGGATAACCTGCATCAGCTCGTCGCGCACACTGCCCCACAGGCGGCCAAACCAGTTGCCGATCGCGTTGCCGGCCGGCGCGGCCTCGTCCTTGGCGGCATTCTTGCCAGCCTTGGCGCCGGCGGGCTTGGCGGGCTTGTCGACAGCCTCCGCCTTCCCGTCCGTCTTGCGCGCATCCGCTTCACTGCGCTCGAGCATGCGCTCGCTCGACAGCAACGGCAGCGTATCGATCTGGTTGATGGCTTCATCGAGCTTGATGGCGGCACCGGTCAGGTCCGTATCCGGCACGGCCTTCATGCGCGCCACGTCGCGGGCGATGGCACGGCGCAGCAGGTTGTACTGCGGCTTGTCGGTCCGTGCAAGGCGCGTGTCGGCGCTTTGCAGCGCGGCCAGTGCTACCTGCACATTGCCCGTCAGCTGGAGTTGCTGGCCGGCGTTGGTGAGCAGTTGCTGGATCTCGGCAATCTCCCAGTCGTCGCGGTTGCGCATCAGGTCCTGGTAGACCTGCTCCAGCGCGGATTGCTTGTCGCGGGCCTCGCCCACCTGGCCGTCCAGCGCGCCAACCTTGGCCTGCAGTTCCTTGACGGTGTCCTGCGCGTTGCGCGAGAGCACCCGGGTTTCCTGCACTAGCGCATCGTTGCTCTGCTGGCGCCGCGCCAGTTCCTGGGTCAGGTGGTCCACGCGCTGCTGCAGCCACCAGAAACCGCCGCCGATGGCCAGGATCAGCAGGAACAGCAGCAACCACCATGGATTGACGCGGGGTGCGCCGCGCGCGGGCAGCGAGGCGCCAGCCGCGGGAGGCGGGCTGGAAGCGGGAGGAGCGGTATTGTCTTGCGTCACGCGATCGACCTTCGTTGACGTTGCGGGCGGTGGGTTGACTGGTGGTGGTGCCGGGAGTGGCGGCACCGTGGCGAGCGGGACGGGCGCGGCGGCAGCCGGCGGCGCCGCGACAGGCATCGGCGCCGGCGGGCCGGCATGCGCCTGCGCCCACTGGCGGCAAGCCGCCAGCAGGCCTTCGTCTCCGGGTGCGGCGCGCAGCAAGTGCGAGAACCCGAGGGCCAAGGCCTGTTCGGCGATTCTCGCATGGGGCGCGATGCACTGCACCTGGCGCAGGCAGGCGAGCTCTTGCGGGCTCAGGGCCTGGCGCGCCATCTCATCGAGATTGCGCACGGCTTCGGAACTGGTCAGCAGCCAGGCCTGCGGTGCCGCGCCCGGCTTGAGCGCGTCGCGCACGGCTTGCCATTGCATGCTGCCGGGCGTGGGGACCGAGCGCTGGTAGGCCTCGACCGCCTGCACCTCGGCGCCGGCGGCGCGCAGGCGCTCGGCCAGCCAGTCGCGTCCGCCATTGCCACGGATGATCAAGACCTTACGTCCGGCAAGCGCCCCGGCACCAAGCTGGGCTTCAAGCTGTTGCCACAGGGCCTCGGAATCGAAGCGCGCCGCGGCGCCGTCGCCACCGTTGGCGGCGTCGCCGTTGTCTGCCTCATGGCCGGTCGTGCAACCCGCCGGGGCGATCACGCGGTAGTTGGGCGCGGCAATCCCGCGCTCGGCCAGCGCAGCCACGCTGGCGGGGCCAACCACGGCTACCGCTACGGATGCCGGCCACTGCGGCGCGGGCTTGTCCTGCACCTGGGCCAGCGCATCGAGTGCGAAGGCCACGGCATTGGGACTGACGAAGACCACCAGCGTGAAGTCCGCCAGTTGCGCCAGCGCCGCGCGCAAGGGGGCATCGTCGGCCACGGGGCCGATCGCCAGCAGGGGAAAGCCAAGCACGTCCAGGCCGGCGGCCGACAAGGCCTCGGTAAGTTGCCGGGACTGCCCGGCGGGTCGTGTTACAACGACGGTCGGGCGGGGCATGGGCCGGTCTCAGGCAGGGGCTTGAGGGGACGCCGGATCCACCAGCGCCGCGAGAATATCAGCCGCGCCCTGCCCCAACAGGTCCTGGGCAACGGCCTTGCCAAGCGCTTCGGCCTGGCTGGACGCATCGGCGCCTTCCACCACGGCCGCGGACTGGGCCCGCACGCTGCGGCTGCCGTCGGGCAGCGCCACGAAGGCGTCGATGTGCAGTTGCGTGCCCTCCCAGCGCGCATGCGCGGCAAGCGGCACCTGGCACGAACCGCCCAGCATGCGCGACACGGCACGCTCGGCGGTCACGGCCAGCGCGCTGGGCGCATGGTTCAGCGGCGCCAGCCACGCGGCCAGCTCGGGGCGGCCGGACGGGATCTCGATACCCAGCGCGCCCTGCCCGGCTGCCGGCAGCGAGCTGACGGGATCCAGCACGGCACGGATACGGTCGGCCAGGCCAAGTCGCTTGAGGCCGGCGGCGGCCAGGATGATGGCGCCGTAGTCGCCGCGGTCGAGCTTGGCCAGGCGGGTATCCAGGTTGCCGCGCAGCGGCTGGATCACCAGGTGGGGGTAGCGGGTGCGCAACGCGGCCTCGCGGCGCAGGCTGGAGGTGCCTACCACGGTGCCCGCGGGCATGTCGTCCAGCGAGGCGAAGCGGCTTGAGACCAGCGCATCGCGCGGGTCCTCGCGCTCCATGATGGCGGTCAGGGCAAACCCTTCAGGCAACTCCATCGGCACATCCTTGAGGGAGTGCACGGCGAGGTCGGCGCGGCCTTCGGCCATCGCGATCTCGAGTTCCTTGACGAACAGGCCCTTGCCGCCAACCTTGGACAAAGTACGGTCTAGAATCTGATCTCCGCGCGTCGTCATTCCGAGAATGGACACATCGCACGCGGGATAGTATTGTTGCAACGCAGCACGCACATGCTCGGCCTGCCACATAGCCAGACGGCTTTCACGGGAGGCGATGACTAGCTTGCGCGGCGCAGCGCTGGACGAAGACGGGGAGACGGATGCTTGCATCCGCGAATGTTAGCACGCACCCCAAGCCGCTCCGGGCCAACAGACAACACACAATAGATAAGAAACGACAGGAGATTGCATGACGCAGCAAGCTGCGCGCCCCGCAGGCCGGCGCAAGCCAACCGCCAGCCGGGCAGACGCCCCCGACACCGCATTGGCTTCCGCCTCGATTCCCGCGACCGCCCCATCTGCCCCATCCGCCAAGGCCACCCGCGCCAGGCGCACCAGCGCCGCGAAGCCTGAAGCCGCGCCCGCCGCGACCCCGGCCCGCCGCGCCAGCGACAAGGATGTGCCCCTGCGCGAGGACATCCGCTTCCTGGGCCGCTTGCTGGGAGATTGCGTGCGCGAGCAGGAAGGCGAATCGGCCTTCGAGCTGGTCGAGACCATCCGCCAGACCGCCGTGCGCTTTCGCCGCGAGAACGACCGCGCCGCCGGCGCGGAGCTGGATCGTCTGCTCAAGCGCCTGTCGCGCGACCAGACCAACTCGGTGGTGCGCGCCTTCAGCTATTTCTCGCACCTGGCCAATATCGCCGAGGACCAGCACCACAACCGCCGCCGGCGCGTGCACGCGCTGGCCGGATCGCCGCCGCAGCCGGGCAGCCTGGCGCATGCGCTGCAGGCCATCGACGCGGCCGGCGTAACCGGCAAGACACTGCGCAAGTTCTTCGACGAAGCGCTGATCGTGCCGGTACTGACCGCGCACCCGACCGAAGTCCAGCGCAAGAGCATTCTCGACGCCGAGCGCGAGATCGCCCGCCTGCTGGCCGAGCGCGACCTGCCCATGACCGCGCGTGAGCGCGATCACAACACCGCGCTGTTGCGCGCGCGCGTCACCACGCTGTGGCAGACCCGCATGCTGCGCAATACGCGGCTGATGGTGGTGGACGAAATCGAGAATGCGCTGTCCTACTACCGCACCTGCTTCCTGCGCGGCATCCCGCAACTGATGAGCGAGCTGGAAGAGGACATCGCCGCGGTGTTTCCCGCCGCGCGCAAGAGCAAGGCTGCGCCTGCCGCCTCTACCCAGCTCGCGCCCTTCTTCCAGATGGGCTCCTGGATCGGCGGCGACCGCGACGGCAACCCCAACGTCACCGCCGACACGCTGCAACACGCCGCGAGCCAGCAATCGTCGCTGATCCTGGAGTGGTACCTGGACGAAGTCCACGCGCTGGGCGCCGAACTGTCGATGTCGAGCCTGATGGTGGAGGCCAGCCCGGAACTGCTGGCGCTGGCGGATGCCTCGCCCGACCACTCCGAGCATCGCGCCGACGAGCCGTACCGCCGCGCACTGATCGGCATCTATGCGCGCCTGGCGGCAACCTGCCAGGCCGTCACCGGCCAGGCCGCGCCGCGCCACCCGGTGGCCGACTCCGCGCCCTATGCCGACGCGCAATCCTTTGCCGCCGACGTGCAGGTCGTGATCGACTCGCTGCGCGCCCATCACGGCGAGGCGCTGGCGCGCACCCGCATCGACGCGCTGGCCAAGGCCATCGCCGTATTCGGCTTCCACCTGGCCTCGATCGACATGCGCCAGGTGTCCGACGTGCACGAGGCGGTGATCGCGGAACTGTTCGCCGCAGCCGGGGTTGAGGCCGACTATGCCGGCCTGACAGAAGCCCGCAAGCTGGAACTGCTGCTGGCCGAGCTGCGCCAGCCGCGCCTGCTGACGCTGCCCTGGCATGCCTATTCCGAGCAGACCCGCAGCGAGCTGGCCATCCTGAACATGGCGCGCGAGTTGCGCGCCCGCTACGGCGCGCGCGTGGCCCGCAACTACATCATCTCGCACACCGAGACGCTGTCCGACCTGGTCGAAGTGCTGCTGCTGCAGAAGGAAACCGGCATGCTGCACGGCACGCTGGGCAACAAGACCAACCCGGCGCGCCCGGAACTGATGGTGATCCCGCTGTTCGAGACCATCGAGGACTTGCGCAACGCCGCCGGCATCATGCAATCGCTGCTGGAGCTGCCGGGCTTTGCCTCGGTGATCGCCCACCATGGCGGCGAGCAGGAAGTGATGCTGGGCTACTCCGACTCCAACAAGGACGGCGGCTTCCTCACCTCCAACTGGGAGCTATACAAGGCCGAGCTGGCACTGGTGCAGGTGTTCGAGGCGCGCCGCGTGAAGCTGCGGCTATTCCACGGCCGCGGCGGCACCGTTGGCCGCGGCGGCGGCCCGACCTATCAGGCCATCCTGTCGCAGCCGCCGGGCACGGTCAACGGCCAGATCCGCCTGACCGAGCAGGGCGAAATCATCAACAGCAAGTTCGCCAACGCCGAGATCGGCCGGCGCAACCTGGAAACGGTGATCGCCGCCACGCTGGAAGCCTCGCTGCTGCCGACGCAGAACGCGCCGAAGGACCTGGCGACGTTCGAGGCCGTGATGCAGCAGCTCTCGGATCGCGCGTTCACGTCGTATCGTCACCTGGTGTACGACACGCCCGGCTTCAAGGACTACTTCTTCGCCACCACGCCGATCACCGAGATCGCCGACCTCAACCTCGGTTCGCGCCCGGCCTCGCGCAAGCTGATGGACAAGAAGCAGCGCCGCATCGAAGACCTGCGCGCGATTCCCTGGGGCTTTTCCTGGGGCCAGTGCCGGCTGCTGCTGCCGGGCTGGTACGGCTTTGGCAGCGCGGTCAAGGCACTGCTGGACGAGGCGCCTGACGAGCGAGCGCACAAGGCGGCCGTAGCCACGCTGCGCCGCATGGTCAAGACCTGGCCGTTCTTCACCACGCTGCTGTCCAATATGGACATGGTGCTGGCCAAGACCGACCTGGCCGTGGCCTCGCGCTACGCGCAGCTGTGCGAAGACGCCGCGCTGCGCAAGACGGTGTTCGCGCGCATCAGCGCCGAGTGGCACCTGACGTGCGAGATGCTGGCGCTGATCACCGGCCGTCATGAACGCCTTGCGGACAACCCGCTGCTGGCCCGTTCGATCAAGAACCGCTTCGCCTACCTGGACCCGCTCAACCACTTGCAGGTGGAATTGCTCAAGCGCTACCGCTCGGGCAAGGACGGTGACGACATCCGCGTGCGGCGCGGCATTCACCTGACCATCAACGGGGTGGCGGCGGGCCTGCGCAACAGCGGCTAAGGCGAGGCTGCACGCACTGCGCAAAAAAAGCCGCCATGGTGGCTGGCACCATGGCGGGGAACCCGTCCGGCCAGTTGGCCGGACGGCGCAGAGTGTGGCTCGTCTACCGTAGGTATTGGCTATTCGGGCAGAAACGGCAGACCGGGCGCGCGGCTCTCCATCCGATATTGGCGGCCAGGCTTTTAGCCGACGAACGCGCCCGGCACCGGGTCTTCGCCGAGCACCGAGAGCAGGATGGCCCAATGCATCGCTTCGTCACCCAGGATGCTGCCGGCGGCCTTGGTCAGCTCGCGATTGTGGAAGTTCGGCAATACGCCCAGGTAGGCCGCGGTGGCCCCCTTCTCCAGGCCGGCGGCAAAGCGCAGTACGTCGGCCTGGGTTTTCAGCTGATCGGTCGGGAAGCCGTATTCGCCCGGCTTTTTGGTGATCACGGGGCTGCCGCCCATCTTGGACACCGTGCCCGCCAGCACCTGTGCGTGTGCCTTGTGGTGCGTCTGGAACTTGACCGCTGTTTCCAGCACGGGTTTTTGCAGCAAACCGCTCTCCGCGCCAACCTGATAGGCCGCGATGGCCTGGTATTCCAGCCCGAGGGCAACATTGAGAATCGCGATATCGTCCTTGGTGCTGCCGGACTGAACCTGCGCCCATGCTGGCATCGACTCGCCCAGGCTCATCACCGCCAGCGATCCCAGCGCGAATAGGCCGGGGACTTTCAGCAAGCCGCGCCGGCGCGCATCCGGCGCAACAAGGATGCGGCTGTCCGTGTCCTCGCCGGCCTGGCGTTCGTGCTGCGCGGTGCTCGACTGCATGCGTTCCATGGTGTTCTCCTGTATAGGGGTGGACGGCGCCTTCATGGGGTCGCATGCGCTCGGATGCGGCTTGCATCGCGGCTGCAACGGCGGCGCCTGTCTCTTCTACGCGCGCAATTGGCCATCGGATGCAGCGATCCTTCGCATGCCGCGCGCGAGCCGTGCCTATAATCCGGGAACGTCACTTGCTGATATCCGCCCCCGGTGCCCTCCTCCCCCGCCGACTCCTCTTTTGCCCCCAGGCCGGCCGACGCCGACCTGCTTGCCGCGTTGCTGCAAGGCGCGGCCATGGGAGACCGGCACGCCTTGCGGCAGCTCTACGACCAGACCGCAACGAAACTGTTTGGCCTCGCGCTGCGTATAACCAACAGGCACGACTGGGCGGAGGATGTGGTGCAAGAGAGTTTCGTCAGCATCTGGCATCACGCCGGCGACTACCGGCCGCACCTGGCTGCCCCGATGACCTGGATGACAGCCATCGTGCGCAACCGGGCGCTGGATTGCCTGCGCCGCCAGGCAGCTGCCCGCACCAGCCAGACCGTGGAGCTGGACGACAGCCTTGGCGAGTGGCTGGCCGACGAAGCGGCCGGCCCGGCGGAACTTGCGCTCGCCAGCCAGCAAGCGCGGGCGTTGAACCAGTGCCTGCAGCGGCTGGAACAGCCACAGCGGCAGGCTATCTCGCTGGCCTACCTGAAGGACATGAGCCATAGCGAGCTGTCCGAACAATTGCAGGTGCCGCTTGGCACCATCAAGTCATGGATACGGCGCGGCCTGGAGCGCCTGCGCACGTGCCTGGAAAGCCTGTCATGAACCTCAGCCGCCATCCCGACCTGATCGACCGCCTTGCCGCGCAGTACGCGCTGGGCGTGTTGCGCGGGGGCGCGCGCCGCCGGCTGGAGACGCTCGCCCGCGAGGAACCCGCGATCCGCGCTGCCATCAGCCACTGGCAGTCCAGGCTGTCAGGCCTTGCCGAACTCCAGCCTGCCTCGGCGCCGGTGGAGAAGGTGTGGTGCGGGATCGAACAACGGCTGGGCTGGCAAGCCATGAAGGCGTCCGACGCGGCCACCCCGGCCGGTGCGGCACCCGCAGCCTGGTGGCAACGGCTGTGGGCCGCCCCCGGCTTCTGGCGCGGTGCCACCATGGCGACCGCCGCGCTGGCAGCCGTGGCAATCGGCCTCAACGTGCGGATGGTCCGTCAGCTGGACACTGCCCCGCTGGTCAATGCCGTGGCCGTGCTCAACGACGATCAGGCCCAGGCCGCCGTGCTTGTGACTTGGGATGCACGTTCGCAAGCGCTTACCTTGCGCCGCCTGGATCACCTGCCACTGAACGATGCGCAGGCCCTGCAGCTTTGGGCCCTCCCCGCCGGCGGCAAGCCGCAGTCGCTCGGCGTGATCGGGCACCAGCGCCAGTTGCGCCTGGCGGTCGCCCAGGCGCTGGGCAAAGTGCCGGCGCTGGCGATCAGCGTGGAGCCGCGCGGCGGCTCGCCCGACCCCAACGGCCCCACCGGGCCGGTGGTGTTCAAGGGCCAGGTCATCGACAACACCTTATAGGGCGGTCCGGGAGGCCCTCCCGGACCCGCTACCGTCTGCGTGGGGCCCGGCAGCGATATAATCGTGGTTTCCCCGAATTCTCTCGTTCGCCCCGCGGCCCGCCGCCGGCTTGCGAGCTAACCCAGCCTTACCGCCCATGACCTCCCAACTTGCCAAGAAAGGCGAAGCCTGGTCCGCCCGCTTCTCCGAACCGATGTCCGACCTGGTGAAGCGCTACACCGCTTCGGTGTTCTTCGACAAGCGCCTGGCTCTGTTCGACATCCAGGGTTCGCTGGCGCACGCCGCCATGCTGGCCAAGCAGGGAATCATCGCCGAGGCCGACCGCGCCGAGATCGAGCGCGGCATGACGCAGATCCGTGGCGAGATCGAGGCCGGCGGCTTCGAGTGGAAGCTCGACCTGGAAGACGTCCACCTGAATATCGAAGCGCGCCTGACCGCGCTGGTCGGCGACGCCGGCAAGCGCCTGCACACCGGCCGCTCGCGTAACGACCAGGTCGCTACCGATATCCGCCTGTGGCTGCGCAGCGAGATTGACACCATCATCGGCCTGCTGGGCGCGCTGCGTGGCGCGCTGCTGGACCTGGCCGAGAAGAACGCCGACACCATCCTGCCGGGCTTCACCCACCTGCAGGTGGCCCAGCCGGTCACCTTCGGCCACCACCTGCTGGCCTACGTGGAAATGTTCACGCGCGACGCCGAGCGCATGGCCGACTGCCGCCGCCGCGTGAACCGCCTGCCGCTGGGCGCCGCCGCGCTGGCCGGCACCAGCTACCCGATCGACCGTGAGTTCGTGGCGCAGCAGCTGGGCTTCGACGGCGTGTGCCGCAACTCGCTGGACGCCGTCTCCGACCGTGACTTCGCCATCGAATTCTGCGCCGCCGCCGCGCTGGTGATGACCCACATCTCGCGCTTCTCCGAAGAACTGGTGATCTGGATGAGCCCGCGCGTGGGCTTTATCGATATCGCCGACCGCTTCTGCACCGGTAGCTCGATCATGCCGCAGAAGAAGAACCCGGACGTGCCCGAACTGGCGCGTGGCAAGACCGGCCGCGTCAACGGCCACCTGATCGGCCTCTTGACCCTGATGAAGGGCCAGCCCCTGGCGTACAACAAGGACAACCAGGAAGACAAAGAGCCGCTGTTCGACACGGTGGACACCGTGGCCGACACGCTGCGCATCTTCGCCGACATGGTGCCGGGCATCTCGGTCAAGCCGGACGCCATGCGCGCCGCCGCGCTGCAAGGCTACGCCACCGCCACCGACCTGGCCGACTACCTGGTCAAGCACGGCCTGCCCTTCCGCGATGCCCACGAAGCCGTGGCCCACGCGGTGCGCGCCTGCGACGACCGCCGCTGCGACCTGGCCGACCTGACCGTGGCCGAGCTGCGCGAAGTCACCGGCCTGGGCGACAAGGCCGCGCTGATCGGCGATGACGTGCACGCGGTGCTGACGCTGGAAGGCTCGGTCGCGGCGCGTAACCACATCGGCGGCACCGCGCCGGCACAGGTACGCGCGGCCATTGCCGCGGCGCGCGCCACGCTTTAAACGCAGGCTGCGGATTCAATGCAGCGCAGCGTGCCGATGTAAGTTTCACGTAAGTTTTGTTTTGAAAGAAAGCCGCCAGGGCAGACCCCTGGCGGTTTTTTTTATTGTTTCCCGGCTCTTTTGATTTTTGCGCGAAGCGGTAGGTATTAGCCCCAAGCGCCGAAGCATTTTGTTACAGATAAACTAATCGCCGCAAAAACAGGGGAGACAACCCATGTATTACTTGCTTGGTCTGTCACGACAGATCGACAGGTTGAATCAGCACACGGGCAGGCTTGCAAACATCATGATCCTGCTGTCGTGCCTGATCAGCGCAGGCAACGCCCTGCTGCGTTACGGCTTCAACCTCAGCGACAACTGGCCGCTCGAGCTGCAATGGTATATGTTCGCCATCGCGGTGATGTTCGGCGCCTCCTACACCTTCCAGCGCAACGAACACGTGCGCGTGGACCTGATCTACGGCAACGTATCGGAGCGCGCGCAACACTGGATCGACATCTTCGGCATTGTCTTTTTCCTGCTGCCATCCTGCGTGCTGTTTGCCTGGCTGTCGTGGGAATCGCTGTTCCTGCCCTCGTGGCACATCCTCGAGCAATCCGGTAACTCCGGCGGCCTGCCGCGTTACCCGATCAAGCTGGTGGTGCCCCTCGGCTTCGCCCTGCTTGCCTTGCAGGGCGTGTCCGAGCTGATCAAGCGCATCGCCGCCCTCAAGGGCCTCGTGCGCATCGAATCGAAATACGAGAGGCCGGTGCAATGATTCCATTGGAATATATGCCGCCGCTGATGTTCGGCGGCCTGGTGGTATTCATGCTGATCGGCTTCCCGGTCGCATTTTCGCTGTCGGCGGTGGGTCTTGCCTTCGGCATCCTGGCCATTCAGTTTGGCTACTTCCCGGTCAGTTTCCTGCAGGCGGTGCCCAGCCGCGTGTTCGGCAGCGTGCTGGCCAACGAGTTGCTGCTCGCCATCCCGTTCTTCACCTTCATGGGGGCGATACTGGAGAAGTGCGGGCTGGCCGAGGACATGCTGGACTCCATGGGCCAATTGTTCGGCCCGGTGCGCGGCGGCCTGGGCTACTCGGTCATCATCGTGGGCTTCATCCTCGGCGCCATCACGGGCACCGTGGCGGCGCAGGTGATCGCCATGGCGATGATCTCGCTGCCGGTCATGATGCGCTACCGCTACAACATGAAGTACGCCACCGGCGTGCTGGCGGCGTCGGGCACCATCACGCAGCTGGTGCCGCCGTCGCTGGTGCTGGTAGTGCTGGCCGACCAGCTCAAGACGCCAATGGGCAGCGCCGACGTGGGCAGCATGTACCTGGGCGCCTGGGGCCCGTCGGTGATCCAGATCGCGCTGTTCGCGCTTTATACCTTCGTGCTGGCCCGCATCAAGCCCGACTGGCTGCCGCCGGTGCCGGTGGAAGAACGCACGCTGCGCGGCTGGGCGCTGTGGCGCAAATGCCTGCGCGGCATCATTCCCTGCGCGGTGCTGATCTTCCTGGTGCTGGGCACGATCATGCTCGGCATCGCCACGCCGACCGAATCCGGCGCCATGGGCGCGGTCGGCGCGCTGGTGCTGGCGGTGCTGCGCGACCCCGGCTTCGGCAAGCTCGACCGCAATATCTATCGTATCGGCCTTGCCGCCACGGGCGTGGCCATCATCGCCGGCACCGTCGCGTTCGGCTCGCATGCCTTCCGCATTCCGCTGGCGGTGGTCTACCTCGTGATCACGTGGCTGCTGCTGCGTGCCGGGCAACTGACCGCGCTGCGCGGGCTGATCATCGAGGCTTACCAGTCCACGGCGCGCATCACCGCCATGGTGGTGTTCATCCTGATCGGCTCCACCTGCTTCTCGGTGGTGTTCCAGGGCGTGGATGGCGGAGCCTGGGTGGAGCACATGTTCACCTCGCTGCCGGGCGGCTGGATCGGCTTCCTGCTGGTGGTCAACCTGTTCATCTTCTTCCTCGCCTTCTTCCTGGACTTCTTCGAGATCGCGTTCATCGTGGTGCCGATGCTGGCGCCGGTTGCGGTCAAGGTGCTGGCGCCGGTCGTCGCCGATTCGATGGGCGGCAACCCGGAAGCGGCAGCCACCGCGGCGCTGGTGTGGTTCGGCGTGATGCTGTGCGTGAACATGCAGACCTCCTTCATGCACCCGCCCTTCGGCTTCGCGCTGTTCTACCTGCGCGGCATTGCGCCCAAGGAAGTGAAGAGTTCCGACATCTACTGGGGCGCGCTGCCCTGGGTCGGCCTGCAGCTGATCATGGTCGTGCTGGTGATGTTCTGGCCGGGCCTGGTGACGATGTTCCTGGACAAGGGGTCGTTGCACCATAGCAATGCGGCGGAGGTCACGATTCCGCTGGGGGGTGAGAGTCCGGGCGGCGCGGCCTCGGTGCCGGCGCCGGTGCCAGGCGGCCGTAGCGAGCCTGGCACGCTGGAGTTGCCGGCGGCGCCTGCCGACAGCGAGCCCGCTACGCCGCAGTTCGAGTTCGACAAGAAGAAGTAGCGAGAGAATGCGCCGGCGGATTCGGTCGCCAGCATGGAAAAAGGCCTCGGGTTCCGTTCAAACCCGAGGCCTTTTTGTTTTCCGGGGTTGCCCCCGCATCTTGTCTGCTTGGTTCAGGTCACGGCAGCAGCAGGATAGCGCCCGTGGTCGCGCGCGCCTCTGCCACCCGATGCGCCTCGGCCACCTGCTCAAGCGGGAAGCGCGCGCCAATGGCGGCCCGGATCGCGCCCTGCCCGATCGCCTGGAACACATCCGCCGCGTTGGCACGGAACGTCTGCGGATCGGCGTTGTGCGGGAACACCGATGGCCGCGTCAGGAACAGGCAGCCCTTCTTGCTGAGCAGTTCCGGCTCAAACGCCGGCACGGGCCCCGAGGCGGCGCCATAGAGCGCCACCAGCCCGAATGGTGCCGCGCAGTCCAGCGAGCCCATGAAGGTATGCTTGCCCACCGAGTCATAGACCACGCGTGCCTTGCGCCCGTCGGTGGCGGCAATCACCTGCTCCACCCAGTCCGCCTGCGAATAGTTGATGGCGACATCGCACCCTGCCGCGCGGGCCACTTCGCACTTCTCGGCCGAGCCGGCGGTGCCGATCACGGTGGCGCCGAGCGCCTTGGCCCAGCTGCTGAGGATCTGCCCTACGCCGCCCGCGGCGGCATGCACCAGCACGATGTCGCCGGCTTGCACGGGATGTGTCTTGCGCACGAGGTATTGCGCGGTCATGGCCTTGAAGAAGATCGCCGCGGCGGTGAGGTCGTCGATGCTGCCGGGCAGCTTGACCAGCTTGTCGGCGGGCACGTTGCGCCGGCTGGCATAGGCACCGATGCCAGCGTGCATGTAGACCACGCGGTCGCCTTCGCGCAGGGCGGTCACGCCCTCGCCCACCGCTTCGACCACGCCGGCGGCTTCATGGCCCAGCCCGGTCGGCGACGGCAGCGGGTACTTGCCCGAGCGCTGGTAGACGTCGATATAGTTGAAGCCGATGGCGGTCTGGCGCAACTGCACCTGGCCGGCCGCCGGCGCGGGCAGCTCGGCATCCACCAGGCGCATCACTTCAGGGCCGCCGAACTCCGTCAATTCCACCACGCGTGCTGATGTCATTCCCACTCCGTCGAGGTTGCATAGATTTGTGAGCGCCACTCTATCGCAATCTCGCGCGGCGCGTCGGCCGTGCGCAAGGCATGGGCGAGCGCAGAAAAAAGGCCTCGCACACGCGAGGCCTTCATTCTTGCCGCCAGCCTGCGTTACTTCACGCAGTCGACGAAATACGCCTTGCCACCCCCCTCGACCTCTTCCTCGACCAGGCCGTGGATGTCGGTCTCGAAGCCGGGGAACAGCTTGTTGAACTCGCGCGCGAACTTCAGGTACTGCACGATGATGCGGTTAAAGCGCTCGCCCGGAATCAGCAGCGGAATGCCCGGGGGGTAAGGCGTGAGCAGGATGGCGGTAACGCGGCCTTCCAGTTCGTCGACGGCCACGCGCTCGATCTCGCGGTGGGCCATCATGGCCCACGCGTCCGACGGCTTCATTGCCGGTTCCATGTCCGACAGGTACATCTCGGTGGTCACGCGGGCCACGTCATTGGCCTTGTAGACGCTGTGGATCGCGTCGCACAGGTCGCGCAGGCCGAGCTTCTCGTACTGCGGATGCTTGCCGACGAATTCCGGCAGCACGCGCCACAGCGGCTGGTTCTGGTCGTAGTCGTCCTTGAACTGCTGCAACTCGGTCACCAGCGAGTTCCAGCGGCCCTTGGTGATGCCGATGGTGAACATGATGAAGAACGAGTACAGCCCGGTCTTCTCGATGATGATGCCGTGCTCGGCCAGGTACTTGGTGACGATGGCCGCAGGGATGCCGCGGTCGCTGAACTCGCCGTCCACGTCCAGGCCCGGGGTGATGATGGTGGCCTTGATCGGGTCGAGCAGGTTGAAGCCGTCGGCCAGGTCGCCGAAGCCGTGCCAGCGTTCGTTGGCCTTGAGCATCCACTCTTCACGGTCGCCGATGTCGTCCTCGACCAGCGCCTCGGGGCCCCACACCTTGAACCACCAGTCGCCGTTGTTGCCGGCATCGTAGTCGCCTTCGACCTTGCGCATGGCGCGGCGGAAGTCCATCGCTTCCTGGATGCTTTCTTCGACCAGCGCGGTGCCGCCCGGGGCTTCCATCATCGCCGCCGCCACGTCGCACGAGGCAATGATCGAGTACTGCGGGCTGGTGGACGTGTGCATCAGGTACGCCTCGTTGAACCGGTAGCGGTCCAGCTTGCGCGTATCCGAATCCTGCACGAGGATCTGCGAGGCCTGCGACAGGCCGGCCAGCAGCTTGTGCGTGGACTGCGTGGCGAACACCAGCGCGTCCTTGCTGCGCGGGCGGTCTTTGCCGATCGCGTGCATGTTGCGATAGAAGTCGTGGAATGCCGCATGCGGCAGCCAGGCTTCGTCGAAATGCAGCGTGTCGATCTCCGTGGCCAGCATTTCCTTGATCTGTTCGGCGTTGTACAGCACGCCGTCGTAGGTGCCCTGGGTGATGGTCAGGATGCGCGGCTTCTGGTTCTTGGCCTGGCTGGCGAACGGGTGCGCGGCAATCTTGCGGCGAATGGTCTCGGGATCGAACTCGCTCTTCGGGATCGGGCCGATGATGCCGTAGTGATTGCGCGTGGGCATCAGGAACACGGGAATCGCGCCTGTCATCATGATCGCGTGCAGGATCGACTTGTGGCAGTTGCGGTCCACCACCACGATGTCGCCCGGCGCCACGTTGGCATGCCACACCATCTTGTTCGAGGTGGATGTGCCGTTGGTGACGAAATACATGTGGTCGGAGTTGAAGATGCGCGCGGCATTGCGCTCCGAGGCCGCCACCGGGCCGGTGTGGTCGAGCAGCTGGCCGAGCTCATCGACGGCATTGCAGACGTCGGCGCGCAGCATGTTCTCGCCGAAGAACTGGTGGAACACCTGGCCGACCGGGCTCTTGAGGAACGCCACGCCGCCGGAGTGCCCCGGGCAGTGCCACGAGTAGGAGCTGTCCTGCGCGTAGGCGATCAGCGCCTTGAAGAACGGCGGCGCCAGCGAATCCAGGTAGACCCGGGCTTCGCGGATGATGTGGCGCGCGACGAATTCCGGCGTGTCCTCGAACATGTGGATGAAGCCGTGCAACTCGCGCAGGATATCGTTGGGGATATGCCGCGAGGTGCGGGTCTCGCCGTACAGGAAGATGGGCAGGTCGGTGTTGCGGCGGCGCACTTCGTTGACGAAGGCGCGCAGTTTCTCGATGGCCGCGGCTTCGGGCCGGTCGTCCTCGCTGACGAACTCGTCGTCGTCGATCGACACGATGAACGAAGAAGCACGGCTGGACTGCTGGGCGAAGGAGGTCAGGTCGCCATAGCTGGTCAGGCCCATCACCTCCATGCCTTCTTGCTCGATGGCCTGCGCCAGCGCGCGGATGCCCGAGCCGGAAATGTTCTCGGAGCGGAAGTCTTCATCGATGATGATGACGGGGAAGCGGAATTTCATTTGGCATCCTTGGACGGCAAGAAGGACTTGAGCCACATGGCCCGGGGATTCGTCCCCCTGGGTCGGCATGTGGCTCGACGTTCAGGCTTGGCGCGCGGCCCCGGGGTTTCCCGTAACACCGCAACGCGCGCATTGTATGCGATCAGGTCTTCGGCAGTGTGACACCTTGCTGACCCTGGTACTTGCCACCGCGATCGCGGTAGGAAGTCTCGCAGATCTCGTCGCTCTCGAAGAACAGCACCTGGGCACAGCCTTCACCGGCGTAGATCTTGGCAGGCAGCGGCGTGGTGTTCGAGAACTCCAGCGTCACATAGCCTTCCCATTCCGGCTCGAACGGGGTCACGTTGACGATGATGCCGCAGCGCGCGTAGGTGCTCTTGCCCAGGCAGATGGTCAGCACGCTGCGCGGAATGCGGAAATACTCCATCGTGCGGGCCAGCGCGAAGGAGTTCGGCGGGATGATGCAGACATCGCCCTTGAAGTCGACAAAGGACTTTTCGTCGAAGTTCTTCGGATCGACGATGGTGCTGTTGATATTGGTGAAGATCTTGAATTCGTCGGCGCAGCGGATGTCGTAGCCGTAGCTCGAGGTGCCGTACGAAACGATCTTGCGGCCGTCTTCTTCCCGTACCTGGCCGGGCTCGAAGGGCTCGATCATGCCGTGCTGTTCCGCCATGCGGCGGATCCACTTATCGGATTTGATGCTCATAGGGGTATCGGGATGAACAAATGAGGGCAGGCTCGGGCGCGGCCCATGCTGACCGGGAACACTGCTCGCATTTGCTCACAGGCGCGCCGGACCTGCCGGGGCCTTGCGATGGGCCGCATTGTACAACCAAAATCCGGCATCACCGCCTTAAATGCCGCCCCGGCCCCGGAACGGGCTGTCCGCCCCCGGGCGTCAGGCCGTGGCTTGTTCCGGCAACTGGTGCCGGAAGCGTTCGCGGCCGGTATAGAGCAGGAAGTGGCGCCCCGTGCACCGGGCAAAGAGAGCCAGGTTGACGCGCCGGGCCATCTGGTAGCCCATCTGCGTGACGCCCGAGCGCGACAGCAGGAATGGAATGCCCATCTGGGCGCCCTTGATCACCATCTCCGAGGTCAGCCGCCCGGTGGTGTAGAACACCTTGTCAGCGCCGCTCATGCCTTCGAGCCACATCAGCCCCGCGATGGCATCCACGGCGTTGTGCCGGCCCACATCCTCGATGAACATCAGCAGCTCGCGCCCGCGGAACAGTGCGCAGCCATGCACGGAGCCGGCCTGTTTGTAGACCGACTGCTGCAGCCGGATGGTGTCGACGATGCCGTAGAGCGTTTCCTGGTCCAGGGTGGCGTCGTCCGGCAGCCGGATATTGTCCACTTCGTCCAGCAACGAGCCAAACACGGTGCCCTGGCCACAGCCGGTGGTCACCACCCGGCGCGCCGTGCGCTCCTCGATGCGATCCACGCCCGTGCGGGTCGTGACGGCGGCGGATTCGGTCTCCCAGTCGACCTGGATGGCAGCAATATCCTCGACCGATTCGACCAGGCGCTGGTTGCGCAGGTAACCCAGCACCAGGGCCTCGGGCGCCCCGCCCAGCGTCATCAACGTCACCAGCTCGCGTTTGTCCAGGTAGACCGTCAGCGGGCGCTCGCCGGGCAGGAAGGCCTGGCGCACGCGCCCCTGCTCGTCGACCACCTCGACCTCTTCGATCAAGGGGACGCACGCGTGGGTCATTTCAGGGCGCAGGGGCATGGGCGTTGGGGATGCGGGATGGGCGGCGCGCGCCGGGAACCGCCGGCCCGCGCTGCCCCCCATCCGTCAGGACTTGGCGATCACGCCGCAAGCGATGCGGCCGCCGGAGTTGCCGGTGGGCTGGGTCTTGTAGTCGTCCGGGTCCTTGTGGACGACCACCGCGCGGCCCACCAGGCTGGTGGGGCCGGCGCCCAAGGTCACGCCGGTCAGCTCGAAGCTGGCCTGGGCGCGGCCGGTAGCGTCGGCCTTGAGGTTGTTGATGTCGCCAGCATGATGGTCGGGCATCGACATCGAACCGTGCGGCTTGGCCGTCGGGTTGAAGTGGCCGCCCGCGCTCATGGCGTCGGGGGCCGAGCAGTCGCCCTTCTCGTGCACGTGGAAGCCGTGCTCGGTATTGGGCGGCAGGCCGGTTACGTCGGCCTTGACCAGCACCGTGTCACCGCGCTGGGTGAAGGTGATGCTGCCCTGCGTCGCGGTACCGCTCTTGGACGCCAGCGCGGCGACCGCGGTATCGGACCTGCTCATCCCCATGCCCCCGCAGCCGGCCAGAGTGCCTGCCAGGGTGCCCGCTACAGCCAGACCGAAAAGTACACGTACACGCTTCATGCCGAACCTCCTCTCACGGTGATGTCCGGGGCGATTGTACCGCTCCCGTGCCCGGCGCTGCGGCCGGTTTGTGATCCGAAGGCGTGGCGGCAGGTGCGGGGGAAGGCCCTCCAGCAGTGCTTGCTGCGGCTTGCGCAGCCGGCGCTTGCGCCACGAACGGGCCCGGATCGTCGCACGGCGCGGCGGTGGCAGCCGCCGCCACCACCTTGCCTTTGGCCTGCATGTCGCTGTAGTAGTGCGCCGCCGCCTTGTCTTGCGCTCGGCACAGCTGATAAGCGGCCACCTTGTCGGCCCAGCCGGCGCGCGCCTTGGCCTCGTCGGCCTTGAGCTTTTGCGCCTCGGTCGGCGGCGGCAGTTTGGCCAGGGCGCCTGTGCCGCCAAGGGCCAGGGCGAGCACCAGCAGAATGCGGTTCATGGATCGGGCTCCTCGTTGGGGATCGGCCGTGCGCGCTCAGACTTCGCCCGGGCTGGCCCGGCCGCCGGCACGCTCGCCCGGCTCTGGCTCGGCCGCGCGCTGCACGGGGATCTTGCCTGCCTTGATATCGTCGTACCAGAGCTCGTGGTGCTCCTTGGCCCAGGCTTCATCGACCCAGCCGTCGCGCATGGCGCGGTAGGCCCCTTCCATGCCGATGGTACCCATGTAGATATGGCCGCAGGCCATGGCCATCATCAGCACCGCCGCGATGCCATGGATGACGTTGGCAACCTGCATGGTGGCGCGGTAGAAATCCATGCCGGGCACGATCATGTCGAGCACCCAGCCGGAGGCCGACAGGATCAGGCCGAAGACCACCAGCCCGCCCCAGAACCAGGCCTTCTCGCCAGCGTTGAAGCGCCCGCTTGGCACGTGCTTGCCGGACACGAGCCCGCCGAGCTTGATGAGCCACTGCCAGTCCTCCCGGGCGGGGAAGTTGTCGCGCACGAAGATCACGAAGCCGACGATCACCGACAAGGTAAAGACCGGGCCGACGATGTTATGGACGTTCTTCAGCAGGTAGGTGAGCCAGCCGAACAAGGTGTGGCCCATCAGGGGCAGCAGGAAATGCTTGCCGAACAGCATCACGATGCCCGAGACCGCCAGCGTGACGAATGAAATCGCCATGGTCCAGTGCACCATGCGCTCCAGCGGCGTAAAGCGCTGGATCATGCGGCCGGTACGCGGCGTCTTGAGCGGGATCGCGCCGCGCCAGAAGAAAAAGGCCAGGATCGCGGCGGGCACCACCACGATCAGCCAGCCACCCCAGACGGTGATCACCCCGTTGCGGAACAGGCGCCACTTCTGCCCGGTGCGCTGGATCAGCACCCCGGCTTCCTTGGCTGGCAGGCTGCTGTAGTGCGCCTGGTCGGAATTCGCCTCCCGCCAGACCGGCGCGTTGTTGCCCGGTTGATCCTTGCTACGCGCCTGCTGGGCCTGCGCCTCGGCTGCGAGATCGCGGCGGGGCACGTTGAAGATGTTCTCGGAAGCGATGCCCGCGAAGGGCTGGGCCGGATGCGTGGCGGGGTTGTTGGCCTCGGCGGGCGCGCCGGCCGCCTGCGGCGCGGAAGCGCCCTGGGCCGGGGCTTGGGCTTGCGCCCGCGCGGCCCCGGGCGGCGCCAGCAAGGCCAGCGCGCAGGCCACCCCCACCAGGTAGCGGAACCAGCCAGGATTGAGCGTCGGCTTCATATGCCCTCCATCGGGTCGGCCAGGGTGCGCCCCGGGCTTCGCATCGCCGCCGTCATGGCGTGCGGTTGTATTCGTTCTGGTACTGGTTGCGCTCGCGGATCTGGTTTTGCCAACTGGTCTTGTCGCCTGGCGTCCAGCCCTTGGCCACGAAGGGATCGCCCGGCGCGCCCTCGTACGCCGGCGCGTCGGATTTCTTGTGCGCCGCCGTGGCGGTCTGCGCGCGCTCGCCACAGGCGGCCAGCGCGGTGCAGCCGGCGGCCAGCAGGATCAGCAACAGGCGGGTCATGATGGCTGCGCTCCTGAAGCGGGTGGTGCGGCGGGCGGCGCCGCACCCGCACCCGCGGTACCCTGCGTGGCGCCCTTGTTGCCGTAGGCCGTGCCCCAGCCGAACACATCGCCGCCCTTGCCGCGCTTGATCACGCGGTTGCGCAGTATGTCGGCAATGACGTCGCCGTCGCCGCCCAGCAGCGCTTTGGTCGAGCACATTTCCGCACACAGCGGCAGCTTGCCTTCGGCCAGCCGGTTGCGTCCGTACTTCTCGAATTCTTCGTCGCTGCCGTTTTTCTCCGGCCCGCCGGCGCAGAACGTGCACTTGTCCATTTTGCCGCGCACGCCGAAGGTCCCGGCGCTGGGGAACTGGGGAGCGCCGAACGGGCAGGCGTAGGAGCAGTAGCCGCAGCCGATGCAGACGTCCTTGTCGTGCAGCACCACGCCGTCTTCGGTACGGTAGAAGCAGTCGACCGGGCACACCGCCATGCAAGGCGCGTCCGAGCAGTGCATGCAGGCGACCGAGATCGATTTCTCGGCGCCGACGATGCCGTCGTTGATGGTCACCACGCGGCGCCGGTTGACGCCCCACGGCACCTCGTGCTCGTTCTTGCAGGCGGTGACGCAGCTGTTGCACTCGATGCAACGCTCGGCGTCACAGATGAATTTCATGCGTGCCATGGTCGTTCCTTGCCCTTGGTCTCTGTCCCTATCGCCATCTCTGCCGCCAACTCTGTCGCCAACTCTGTCGCTATCTCTGTCGCTATCTCGATGTCGATCACAACCGCATTCACGTGAACCGTGCGATCTGGCAGATCGTGGTCTTGGTTTCCTGCATCATCGTCACCGAGTCATAGCCGTAGGTGGTGGCCGTGTTGATGGCCTCGCCGCGCACGATCGGCATCGCGCCCTCCGGGTAGTAGTCCTTCAGGTCCTTGCCCTGCCACCAGCCAGAGAAGTGGAACGGGATGAAGGCGGTATCCACGCCGACGCGCTCGGTCACCAGCGCGCGCACCTTGATGTGCGCGCCGGTGGGCGTACTGACCCAGCAGAAGTCGCCGTTGCGGATGCCGCGATCGGACGCCGCGCGCGGGTTGATCTCGACGAAGTTCTCCTGCTGCAACTCGGCCAGCCACGGGTTGGACCGGGTTTCCTCCCCCCCGCCCTCGTACTCGACCAGGCGGCCGGAGGTGAGAATGATCGGGAACTTCTCGTAGAGCTTGTTCTCGACGTTGCGCTGCTGCAGCGACTTGTACAGCGTGGGCAGCCGCCAGAACGCCAGCTTGTCGTCGTGCGTGGGGTACTTGGCGACCATGTCGGGCCGGGTGGAATACAGCGGCTCGCGGTGCTGCGGGATCGGGTCAGGGAAGTTCCACACGATGGCCCGCGCCTTGGCGTTGCCAAAGGGGTGACAGCCATGGTTCTTCAGCACCACGCGCTGGATGCCACCGGACAGATCCGTCTTCCAGTTCTTGCCCTCGGCCTTCTGCTTCTCGGCGTCCGTCAGCTCATCCCACCATCCCAGCTTCTTCAGCAGCACGTGGTCGAACTCCGGATAGCCGGTGGTAATGTCCGCGCCTTTCGAGTACGAGCCATCCTCGGCCAGCAGGCTGACGCCGTCGCGCTCCACGCCGAAGTTGGCGCGGAAGTTGCCGCCGCCGTCCATGACGTTGCGGCTGGTGTCATACAGGTTGGGCGAGCCGGGGTGCTTGAGCTCCGGCGTGCCATAGCACGGCCACGGCAGGCCAAAGTAATCGCCGGTCAGGTCGTAGCCGGTCAACGGATCCTTGCCGCCCAGGCAGCGCAGCGTGCGCACGTCGAACTTCTCCATATTGCGCATATGCGACTTGAGCCGCTCGGGAGATTGCCCGGTGTAGCCGATGGTCCAGTTGCTGGCATTGATCTCGCGCAGGATGGATTCGACTTCGGGCTCCATCCAGGTCCGGCCCGCGCGCTTGACCTCGTTGAGCTTGAAGTTCTTCGACAGCTCCTTGCCAAAGCCGAGCCGCTCGGCGAAGGCCTGCATGATGGTGTGGTCCGGCATCGACTCGAACAGCGGCTCGATCACCTTCTCGCGCCACTGCAGCGAGCGGTTGGAGGCCGTGCAGGACCCGGTGGTCTCGAACTGCGTGCAGGCCGGCAGCAGGTAGACCGCGCGGTTCGGGTTGACCTTGTCGCCTTCCGCCGGCGGCATGTTGGCCATCGCGGCGGTGGCTGACGGATACGGGTCGATCACCACCAGCAAGTCGAGCTTGTCGAGCGCCTTTTTCATCTCCAGGCCGCGCGTCTGCGAGTTGGGCGCGTGGCCCCAGAAAAACACCCCGCGGACGTTGTTGTCCTGGTCGATCAGCTCAGGCTTCTCGGTCACGATATCGATCCAGCGCGACACCGTGGTGCCGGACTTCTCCATCATCGCCTGCGAGGCGTACTGCTTCTCGATCCATTCGTAGTCGACGCCCCACACCGCGGCATAGTGCTTCCAGGCGCCAGTGGCGAGGCCATAGTAACCCGGCAGCGAGTCCGGGTTGGGGCCCACGTCGGTCGCGCCCTGCACGTTATCGTGACCGCGGAAGATGTTGGCGCCGCCGCCCGACACGCCGATATTGCCCAGCGCCAGCTGCACGATGCAGGAGGCGCGCACGATGGCGTTGCCGATGGTGTGCTGGGTCTGGCCCATGCACCACACCAGCGTGCTGGGCCGGTTCTTGGCCATGATCTCGGCAACCTGATGGACCTGCGCCTCGGGCACGCCGCAGACTTCCTCGACCTTGTCCGGCGTCCACTTGGCGAGGACTTCCTCCTTGACGCGGTCCATGCCGTAGACGCGATCGTTGATGTACTTCTGGTCTTCCCAGCCGTTCTGGAAGATGTGGTACAGCACGCCGAACAGGAAAGCGATATCGGTGCCCGAGCGGACCCGTACGTAGTAATCGGACTTCGCGGCCGTACGGGTGTAGCGCGGATCGACCACGATCACCTTGCAGCCGTTCTCCTTGGCGTGCAGCAGGTGCAGCATCGACACCGGGTGCGCCTCGGCCGCGTTGGAGCCGATATACAGCGCCGCGCGGGCGTTCTGCATATCGTTGTACGAATTGGTCATCGCACCATAGCCCCACGTATTGGCCACGCCGGCCACCGTGGTGGAGTGGCAGATGCGTGCCTGGTGGTCGGTGTTGTTGGTGCCGAAGAACGATACCCACTTGCGCAGCAGGTAGGCCCCTTCATTGCTGTGCTTGGAGGAGCCGACGAAGAACATCGAGTCCGGCCCGGTCTGCTGGCGGATCTCTTTCATCCTGGCGGTGATCTCGTCGAGCGCCTGATCCCAACTGACGCGCTGGTATTTGCCGTTCACCAGCTTCATCGGGTACTTCAGCCGGTACTCGCCGTGGCCGTGCTCGCGCAGCGCGGCACCCTTGGCGCAGTGCGCGCCCATGTTGATCGGCGAATCGAAGACAGGGTTCTGGCGCACCCACACGCCGTTGTGCACCACGGCATCGACCGCGCACCCCACCGAGCAGTGGCCGCACACGGTACGGCGCACCACGATATTGCCCTTGTCCTCGCCGCCGGCCGCCGCGCCTGACGCATCCGCGGCATCGGCCCGACGCAACAGCGTCAGCTGCGAAGCCGCCAGCCCCGCGCCCACCCCGATGCCGGAGCGCTTGAGAAAGCTGCGCCGGTCCATGGTGGGCATGGCACCCGCCAGCCCGGCAGCCAGACGCTCGGAGAGCCGGCCACCAGCGCGCTCGCCCGAGCCGCTAGCCAGTTGCGAAGATGCGCTGCCCTGCGCCGCGCGTTTGCGGGTCAAGATCATGTATCACCCCAGGATGGAAACGAGGTAGAGCTAGGCGTGCGCCAGGCGCGGCCACTCACACCAGCGTAGTCCGGTAGTACTTGCGAATATGCTCTGTGACCCGGTAGCCGTCGCCGTCGGTCGACGTGACATCGGGAATGGCCGCCGCCAGGCTGGGCACGGCGGGCATGGCCGGACCGCGCGAAGTCAGCGCGGCGGCGGCGCCGGCCGCGGCAACAACCCCGGTGCCGGCAAGGAAGGCGCGGCGCGCGGCCTTCGGCTGCTTGTCTTTCATTTTGGGGGGCTCCTCGGCCTGTCCAGACCGATTACCAATCCTGTTATGAACACTACTGCCTATTTTAGAATGATATGTGTCGAAAGACCATGACTCCCCGGGATTTCCATGATGGCAATCAAGAACTTGCGTGCGATCAATGCATGTCCAGCGCGATCGCCTCGACCGCCATGAAGGCCTTCAGCAGCGCGGCCACGCGGGCATAGAGCTGCGCTTGCGGATGCGCCGCCGCGCTGTCGCACAGGGTTTCCACCCATGACTGCAGATGGCGCGAGAAAAAGTGCTGCTGCTCGGCAAGGTTTGCCACGCCACCGTCCTCGCCCGCCACCAGGAAGCGCATCACCTCGCACAATGTGGCGATGTGATCCTCGGTTTCGCTGACATTGTCCTGGCGCACCAGGCCATAGCGCGCCAGGTCGTCGCGCAGCGCCACCAGCGGGCGCTCATTGAGGAAGCCGGTCTGGTAGTAGGAGCCGTACAGCAGGACTTCCGGCTTGCCCACGCCGACGAACAATTGCTGGTATTCGTCGCTGGCTTGCTCGGCCGTGGTGACCGATGCTGCGTCGCACAAATCGTTCCAGGCGTCGCCCAGCGGCGTGGCGGCGTCCTCGCCGTGCGCGCGGTTGGCGGCGATATGGTGCAGCAGCGCGGCATCCGGCGCGCGATACAGCAGCGTGGCCAGCAGGCCGTACAGGTCCGCCCGGGCGGTGTCTTCTGCGTCGGGCGCCGCGTGGGCGACCGGAGGGATCAGCTGGATAGGCTGGAAATCTGTCATGTCGTGATGATTCTCAAGGATGGCCTGCTTGGCTACTGCAAGGCGTTGCCGCTGGCCTCGCCGCTGTTCTTTTCCATCATGTCGACAACGCGGCAATCGCCGCACATCTTCAGGCGCTCGGCGGCCTCGCCGGCAAACGCCGGGTGGCTCGCCAGCCGGGCCAGCATGGCATGCACCATCTGGGCGGTGCCGAACGGCTTGGCGCAGCGAATGCAATGGAAGGGCTGGGTCTCGGCCAACGTCACGGTGCGGCGCGCTTGCTCACCGGTGAGCAAGCGGGGCACCAGGGTGATGGCGTCTTCCGGGCAGGTCTTCTCGCACAAGCCGCACTGCACACAGTTGCGCTCCAGGAAGCCCAGCACCGGCTGCTCGGGATTATCGCGCAGGGCTTGCGAGGGACAGGCGCCAACGCAGGCCATGCACAACGTGCAGCGCCCGGTGTCCACCGCCACCGCGCCCAGCGGCGCTCCGGCAGGCAGCGCAACGCTGGCGGCCGGGCGCGGCGCATTGCGCACGAGATGATCCAGCGCAAAATCCAGCGTCTCGCGCTTGGCGGCCGCAGCGTGGAACACGGCGGCTGGCAGGTTGCTCCCCGGCGCGGCCAAGGCCGATAGTTGCACGTCCAGCGTGACGGCATCCGGGCCATCGACCAGCGACAGGCATTCGCCGTCATAGCCGAGGCCCGCCAGAATAGCCTGCCCCACTGCTACCTGCCCGGCCAGCGCCGTGCGGTATTGCGGGGCTTCGTCACCGGTGAGCATCACGGCGACACGTCCGGCGCCCCAGCAGATGGCCGCCAGCCACAGCTCAAGCCCGCACGCGGCCGGGTGGAACAACCCCACCGGAATCACATTGGGCGGCATGCCGTGGGCCTGTCCGGCGCGCGCAGCGCGGCCCAAAGCCAGGATGGGCGCATTGCCGTACTCCTCGCCATGCAGCAACAGCACAGCGTCGCGCCCGCCCGCAGCGCGGTAGGCCGAGATCAGGGTGCGCAAGCGCTCGCCGAGGTGATCCGGCTTGGGATAGGCATAGCTGATGGCGCCGGTTGGGCACACCGTGGTGCAGGCGCCGCAGCCCATGCACAGGTTCGGCGTGACCTCAATGCGGCCGCGCCCGTCGTGCCATTGCGAGCGGATCGCTTCGGTGGAGCAGATGTCGATACAGGCCGTGCAACCCGTGGTCTGGTTGCGGCCATGCGCGCAGAGTTTCTCCTTGTACTGGAAGAACTTCGGCTTCTCGAACTCGCCCACCAACTGGACCAGTGCCAATGCCTGCGCCTGCTGGCGCAGCGCATCCGCGCCGGCGTACAGGTAGCCCTGCGGCGGCGCGTGCATGAGGAAGGCCGGCGTGTCGGCCAGGTCGAACACCAGGTCGAAGCGTTCCGTGGCAGTGGCGGCCGGGCGCTCGAAATCGATCGCGGCAGCGGCGCCGCAGGCCTTCACGCAAGCGCGATGCGAGCGGCAGCGGTCCAGGTCCACCTGGTAGCTGAAATCGATGGCGTCTTCCGGGCAAGCGTCGATGCAGGCATTACAGCGCGTGCACAGGTCCAGGTCGATCGGGTTGCTGCGTCCCGCGCCGGTCTCCCAGCTGGCCTCGAAGGCGCCCAGCCAGCCGCCGAGCTTGACCAGCTTGCCGCTGTGCACGGGGAACGCCCGCGAGGCGGGCAGGCCGGCCGGGGCCATGGCCCCGGCGGCGGCGGCGCTGAGCAGCACCGAAACATCCATGCCGGCTTCGGCCAGCTTGCCGGCCCAGGGAATCGCACGGTCGGCGGGGCCTAGCACCAGCACAGCGCCGCCAGAGCGGTAGTCCACCACGGGCACCGGATCCGGGTCCGGCAGCGCGGCGGCGGCCAGCAAGGCAGCGATCTTGGCGTTGGCGGTTTTCGGGTCGCGCCGCGCCCCCTGCGACCAGCCACCGGTCTCGCGGATATTGACGAAGCGCACGGGCGCCGTCATGGTGCCCTCGGCCTGGCGCCGGGCGGCTACCTCGGTAAACAGCGCGCGCTCCTGCGTGCAAGCCACGATGACATCGTCGGTGCCGGCGAGCGCGGCGGTGAAGTCTCCAATCTCGCGGCGGCACAGCAGATGATGGACCTTGAGTGGCGTCTTCACGCCACCCGCGGGCGCGGGAACATTGCCCGACAATGCCGCCCCGTCAAGCGGCATCGTGTCGTTGCAATTGCAGATCAGCGTCGGCATGGAGAGTGCGGCTGGCCGGCCTGGCCGCTCCATTTGTTGGGAGTCTTGCCGCCAGCTGAATGTGGGGGAAGCCTATTGTAGGCCGCGCCAAGGGCAGCGACTACGCGTGTTTGCCTGGGGCGGAAGTGCCGGCCGGGGACGCGGCAGGAGGCAAGCCAGTATCGGCATCGGCATCGGTGGCGGTTGCAGTTGCAGTTGCAGTTGCGGTGGCGGTGGCAATGCCGGCCTCCCCAGCCTCGCCGGCTGTTTGCGGCAATGCAGCAAACGGCTCGGGCGTCACCAGGGCGGCATCTTGCACATCGGGCCCTTCTTGCTGTGCGCGAGCCGCCGCCAGTTCCTCATCGGTGGGCGCGAACAGCCCCAGCGTCTCGGACTGGCGCATACGCCGCAGCACATCAAGCGGAATCGGATCGGGCTGGCTGTAGTCGTCGATATAGGTATCGAGGCCGTCCATCACGTTGAAATGCGGATCGGCAAACAACGTCTTGAGCGCGGCGCGCTTCACGTTCTCGTCCACGCCGCGCGCGACGAAGCGAGCGATGCTGTCGCCCGGCTGTAGCAAGGCGGCATCGGCTAGCGTGGGGAGCGGTTCAGCGGGTGGGGTAGGTGGAACGGGGTCTGGCAGTGCCTGGGCTACTGGTGCATCCTTGCCGGGAGGCACGGATGATTCCGCCGGCAGGGGTGGCTCAGCCTCAAGCGGCTTGCCGTCGCGCGCCGCGGCCTTGCGGCGGGACCAGCGCGACAGGAAGGAAGCATCGCTCATGCGCGGTCTGCCAGCATCAGTAGCGCGCCCTGTCCTCCGGCGCCTTGAATGATTCCGGGCGGCGGCGTTTCTTGGGCTCGGGGTGGTAGTACTGGGCCACGTAGGCTTGCAGCCACTCCAGCTGCTCAGGGGCCAGCGGCACGTTCTCGACGGTTTCGCCGGCGTCGAGCCAGCGTCCAGCCTCGTTGTAGGACAGTGTCACCGTCACCGGCACCGGCAGCGGCTCGCCGTCTCGCGATGTCGGCACGGCAGCCTGCCCGCCCTCCTCTGCCATTCGCCACAGCACGAACCAGCAGGGCGCGGTGGAAGTGAGGTTGAGGTAATAACCCTCGGCCTCGTCGCGGAACAGCGTGACAGCGTAGCCCGGGTACAGCCAGCGCGCGCCGTGTTCGTCCTGCGCCAGGCAGTGGGGCACGGCGCCAAACTCGCCAAGATCCGGCAGCACGGCGCCGAGTTCCCATTTCCAAGGCTGCCAGCGGCTGGCCAGCGGCACGCGGCGCATCACCACGGCCATGGTCACGCCGGGCCGGCCAGCGGGCACGGCGTCGGGGGCCGGGTTGCCTGCAGCGGAGTCGGCTGGCGTGTCCATGGGGATCAGGTGTTCTGCACCACGATACTGGGGAACTTGCTGGTCATATCGCGGGCGCGGTCGGCCACCTTGATAGCCACCTTGCGCGCCATGGCGCGGTACAGCTCGGCGATCGGGCTATCAGGATCGGACACCACGGTGGGCCGGCCGGTGTCGGTCTGCTCGCGGATCGAGCGGTTAAGCGGCATGCTGCCCAGCAGGTCCACGCCGTAGTCCTCGCACATCTTCTCGCCACCGCCTTCGCCGAAGATATGCTCGACGTGGCCGCAGTTCGGGCAGCAGTAGACAGCCATGTTCTCGACGATGCCGAGAATGGGGATGCCCACCTTCTCGAACATCTTCAGGCCCTTCTTGGCGTCCAGCAGGGCGATATCCTGGGGGGTGGTGACGATGACGGCACCCGTCACCGGCACTTTCTGCGACAGCGTCAGCTGGATGTCGCCGGTGCCCGGCGGCATGTCGACGATCAGGTAATCGAGATCGTGCCAGTTGGTCTGGCGCAGCAACTGCTCCAGCGCCGAGGTCACCATCGGGCCACGCCACACCATCGGGTTGTCCTGCTCGATCAGGAAGCCGATCGAGTTGGCCTGCAGGCCGTGGCCTTCGAGCGGTTCCATGGTCTGGCCATCGGACGACTCCGGGCGGCCATCGATGCCCAGCATCATGGGCAGGCTCGGGCCGTAGATGTCGGCGTCGAGCATGCCCACGCGGGCACCCTCGGCGGACAGCGCCAGCGCCAGGTTGACGGCGGTGGTGGACTTGCCCACGCCGCCCTTGCCCGACGCCACGGCGATCACGTTCTTGACGCCCGGCAGCAGCTTGACGCCGCGCTGCACCGCGTGGGCCACGATTTTCATGCTGACGGCCACGTTGGCATTGGCCACGCCAGGCAACTGGCGCAGCGCATCCACCACTTGTTTGCGGATCGGTTCCAGCTGGCTCTTGCCGGGATAACCCAGCTCCACTTCCAGCGACACATCGCCGCCTTCGACCCGCACATTGCGAGCCGAACGGGTGGACACCAGATCCCGGCCCGTGTTGGGGTCGATCACGGTGCGCAGGACTTCGGTAACCTGGTCGACGGTGAGGCTCAAGACAATCTCCGCTACTGAATATGGGAATATGGGGGAAGGCGCGTACTTTATCAAAGTATGAGCGAAGTGCGGCGCAAGGGTAACGTGAGGGTAATGCGAGAGCGGCAAGCCCAGGATCTACACGTGGAATTACACGCACTTACAACTGTCACAGCAACAGGCTTGTGCACCCGGCACCATCTCCTTATTGTAGTGCGCCAGGAACGCGAGCCCGGTGAATACGGTCCGGGCCCTTGTATTCAGGTGTCTTCCGCGTTATTTCTAGCGGTGTTGCGCGCACCACTTCAAAATCAGCCAAAACGCTTCGTCCTGAAGGAGAAAGCATGAAACTCAAGCTCGTCAGCCTTGCCATTGTCGCCACCCTTGCCGCGGGCTGCGCCACAGAGCAAGGCACCCAGACCGCGGTCGGCACCGGCGTGGGCGCTGCGGTCGGCGCCGGCCTGGGCAACCTGATCGGCGGCAATACCACCGGCACGCTCGTCGGCGCGGCGGTCGGCGGGGCCCTGGGCGGGGCCACGGGTTACAACTGGAACGCAATCCGCGGCAAGCTGAACAAGGACACGGCGGGCACGGGCACGCAGATCACCGAGCAGCCGGACGGCTCGCTCAAGGTGAACATCCCGAGCCAGGTGACCTTCGATACGGACAGCGCCACCATCAAGCCGTCGTTCCGCTCGGTGCTCGACCAGGTCTCGCAGACCCTTGCCCAGCAACAGGACGTCTCCGCCACCGTGGTGGGCCATACCGACAGCACCGGCAACCCGAACTACAACATGCAGTTGTCGCAGCGCCGCGCCCAGAGCGTCGCAACCTACCTGGGTGACCGAGGCGTTGCCCGGACCCGCCTGGCAGCCGAAGGACGGGGCCAGACCCAGCCGGTCGCGGACAACGCCACCGAGGCCGGGCGCGCACAAAATCGCCGGGTCGAAATTTATTTGAAACCAATTCAGAGATGATGCGGTCATAGAAATAGGTACCGCTTGTCACCGTTGCTGGCTCGCGATGGGTGGCTGACCTCCCGGGCGGTACCTGATTTCTCCTCCTTTTCCGTTGTGGAAAGCTGCGCCGGCTCTGACCGGCGCTTTTTTTGTCCTCAGTTTATTGAGCGCCTCTTGCGTCACTAAATACCACTCGAAGCCCTCTCTTCCGCCTGCGCGCTGCCGCAGTGCACGCGCTGCCCGCCCCGCTTGTTAGAATAGCCCTCTCACGGTGCCCGCCCGACTTTGGTGGCGACGCCCCCCGCCTTACCGTCCACCCCCCTCCTGACCGGCAATTTTTCCATGACCGCACGTCGCATCCTCGTTACTTCTGCCCTGCCCTACGCCAACGGCCAGATCCATATCGGCCACCTGGTGGAATACATCCAGACCGACATCTGGGTGCGCTTCCAGCGCATGATGGCGAACGAGGTCTACTACGTCGGCGCGGACGACACGCACGGCACCCCGGTGATGCTGCGGGCCGAGAAGGAAGGCATTACGCCCAAGCAGCTGATCGATCGCGTGTGGACCGAGCACAAGCGCGACTTCGACAGCTTCATGGTGTCGTTCGACAACTACTACAGCACCGACTCGGATGAGAACAAGCAGCTCTCCGAGAAGATCTACCTGGCGCTGAAGGCCGAGGACCTGATAGCCGAGCGCGAGGTCGAGCAGTTCTACGACCCGGTCAAGAACATGTTCCTGCCGGACCGCTTCATCAAGGGCGAATGTCCGAAGTGCGGCGCCAAGGACCAGTACGGCGACTCATGCGAAGTCTGCGGCACGACCTACGTGCCCACCGACCTGAAAAACCCGTACTCGGTGGTGTCGGGCGCCACCCCGGTGCGCAAGTCCTCCGCGCATTACTTCTTCAAGCTGTCCGACCCGCGCTGCGAAACCTTCCTGCGCGAGTGGGTGGCCGACCTGGCCCAGCCGGAAGCGGCCAACAAGATGCAGGAATGGCTGGGCGCCGAAGGCGAGGCTTCCACGCTCTCGGACTGGGACATCTCGCGCGATGCGCCCTACTTCGGCTTTGAGATTCCCGGCGCTCCCGGCAAGTATTTCTACGTGTGGCTGGATGCGCCGATCGGCTACTACGCCAGCTTCAAGAACCTGGCCGAAAAGAAGGGCATCGATTTCGACGCCTGGGTAGGCCCGCACTCCACCGCCGAGCAATATCATTTCATCGGCAAGGACATCCTGTACTTCCACACGCTGTTCTGGCCGGCCATGCTGCGCTTCTCGGGCTACCGCACGCCCACCAACGTGTTTGCCCACGGCTTCCTGACGGTGGACGGCGCCAAGATGAGCAAGTCGCGCGGCACCTTCATTACCGCGCAGAGCTATATCGACACCGGCATGAACCCGGAATGGCTGCGCTACTACTTCGCCGCCAAGCTCAACGCCAGCATGGAAGACCTCGACCTGAACCTCGATGACTTCATTGCGCGCGTGAACAGCGACCTGATCGGCAAGTACGTCAACATTGCCAGCCGCGCCGCCGGCTTCCTGGTCAAGCGTTTCGACGGCGTGGTGGACGAGGCCGCGCTGGCCAACCCGCTGCTCAAGCAATTGCGTGAAGCCGCGCCGCAAGTGGCACAGTTCTATGAAGCCCGCGAGTACAGCAAGGCGCTGCGCCTGGTGATGGAGCTCACGGATTCGGTGAACGCCTTCGTCGACACGGAGAAGCCGTGGGAGCTGGCACGCGACGAAAGCAAGCGCGCGGCCCTGCACGCTGCGTGCTCGGTCTCGCTGGAAGCCTTCCGCCTGCTCACCGTCTACCTCAAGCCGGTGGTGCCGCAAATGGCCGCGGGCGTGGAGCGATTCCTCAATATCGAGCCGCTGGACTGGCGCGGCATCGACAAGCAACTCTCGGCTTCGCGCCCGGTGCAGCCGTACTCGCACCTGATGACGCGCGTGGATGCCAAGCAGGTCGACGCGCTGCTGGCCGCCAACCGCGACTCGCTGCAGGCCACCGCGCCCGCCGGTGAAGCGGATGCCGCCGCTGCGTCGATCGAGCCCATCGCCGACACCATCACAATCGACGACTTCGCCAAGATCGACCTGCGCGTGGCCAAGATCGTGGACTGCCAGAAGGTGGAAGGATCGAGCAAGCTGCTGCAGCTCACGCTGGACCTGGGCGAAGGCAAGACGCGCAACGTCTTCTCCGGCATCCAGTCGGCCTACACGCCCGAGCAGCTGGTGGGCAAGCTCACCGTGATGGTGGCCAACCTGGCTCCGCGCAAGATGAAGTTCGGGCTGTCCGAGGGCATGGTGCTGGCCGCATCGGCAGCGGATGAGAAAGCCACGCCGGGCCTCTGGATCCTGGAGCCGCACGAAGGCGCTGTGCCGGGCATGCGCATCGGCTGACCCGCGGGGGCGGTGAGGCGCGCCAGCGCTGAGCCGCCAACGCGCCATGGCGCCGGCGCCGATTGACGCCACGCCCCCGGGAAGCCCATACTGCACCCATGCCCGACAGGGTGTTGATGGGATTTCCTGGCATGCCCGACAGCGTTCCCGGCCACGCCCCCGCCCCCGCTGGCACGCCAGCGCCGCCCGCTGGCGGCAGGCCGCGCCTACGCCAGCCCTTCCCCCTCGCCGCCTTCCACCCGCGCCTGCTCGACAGCCTGCGCGACTACAACCGCGCCCTCTTCTTCAAGGACCTCGCCGCCGGCCTCACCGTGGGTGTGGTGGCGCTGCCGCTGGCGATGGCCTTTGCCATCGCCAGCGGGATGCCACCGCAGGCCGGCCTGTTCACCGCCATCATCGCGGGCTTCCTGATCGCCGCGCTGGGCGGCTCGCCGGTGCAGATCGGCGGTCCCGCCGGCGCCTTCATCGTCATCGTCTACGGCATCGTGGCGCGCTACGGCGTGGCCAACCTGCTGATCGCTACCATCCTGGCGGGCGGCCTGCTGTTCGCCATGGGGCTGTTCCGGCTAGGCACCCTGATCCGCTTTATCCCCGTGGCCATCGTGATCGGCTTCACCAACGGCATCGCCGTGCTGATCATGGTCTCGCAGATCGCCGATTTCCTTGGCCTGCAAACCGGCAAGCTGCCTGGCAACTTCCTTTCGCAGATGCGTGTGCTGGGACGCGCCCTGCCCACGGTGTCCTGGCCCACGGTAGCACTGGCGGTCAGCTCGCTGGTGGTGGTGGCAGGCTGGTCGCGCCTGGCCCTGCTGGCAGGCAAGCGCTGGCGCCCCGTATCGACGATTGCGGCAAACCCGGCAAGCCCGTCCAATGCGCACGGCCGCCTTGGCCGCGCGCTGGCCATGGTTCCCGGCACGGTGACAGCGCTGGTGCTAGCCACCGCGGCCAATGCCCTGCTGCACTTGCCGGTGGAGACCATCGGCACGCGCTTCGGCGGCATTCCGCAGGGCCTGCCGCCGTTTGCGCTGCCGCAACTGAGCTGGCAACTGGTCCAGCAACTGGTGGCGCCCACCCTGACCATCGCCCTGCTCGGCGCCATCGAATCGCTGCTCTGCGCACGCGTGGCCGACAGCCTGATCGACGACCGCCACGATCCCAACCAGGAACTGATGGCGCAGGGCATCGCCAATATCGTCACGCCGTTCTTCGGCGGCCTGCCGGCCACGGGCACCATCGCCCGTACCGTCACCAACGTACGCAGCGGTGGGCGCACGCCGGTGGCTGGCATGATCCACGCCGCCACGCTGCTGCTGATCGTGCTGGTGGCGGCGCCACTGGCCAGCGCCATCCCGCTCGCCACGCTGGCCGCCATCCTGCTCTACGTGGCGTGGAACATGGGCGAGTGGCATGTGTTCGGGCTGACGCACCTGAAGCGCTACAGCAACAACTACCGCATCATCCTGCTCGGCACCTTCGTGCTGACCGTGGTGTTCGACCTGACCGTGGCGGTGCAGGTGGGACTGGTGCTCGCCTGCCTGTTCTTCATCTACCGCATGGCCGCGCTCACGCAGATCGAGGCGATCGCGCCAGCCGCGCTGCCCCCGGCGGCCGACGGCAGGCCGCTGCCGGCCGGCGAGGTGGCGGCCTATCACATGACCGGCGCGCTCTTCTTCGGCGCCGTCAACAAAGTGGAAGCGCTGATCGACCCCCGCGACCGCACGCAGCCGGTACCGGCGGTGCTGATCCTGGACGTGGGCAAGCTGGTGGCACTGGACACCACCGGCCTGGACACGCTGGACGCCTTGCGCAAGACGCTGGCGCGGCGTGGCGGCACGCTGGTGCTGTGCGCCGCGGCAGCACAGGTGATGTCGCTGATGCGGCGCGCGGGCTTCCTGGAACAGATGGGCACGGCAAACTATTGCGACACGCTGGCCGCAGCCTGTGCCAGGGCCGGCGTCTTGCTCGCAGAGCGGGCCGAGCGGCCCGCGGCAGGCTAACCGCCCTGCAGCCTCTCGTCGCTGCGCGAGGTGTGCGTTACCTTGCCGTCAGCGTTGAAATGCACGTTGAAGAACGCCTTCTCCTGCGCGCTTTCCCACCAGCGGTAGCCCCACACCTCTTCCTTCTTGAGCGCGAAAGCTTCCACCTTGGTAGGCTTGCCGACCAGGCGGCGGATATCGTCGCGGCTCATGCCGGCGCGCACGCGCGCGAAGTTCTCCGCGGTCAGCACCTGCTCGATCGCGCGCACCTTGCCATCGGCGCCGATCGTCACCATCCAGGTGGTGGCGCCTTCCGGGCCGCGCGGGTATTCCAGCCGGCGGCCGCCGTCCTCTTCTTCCCAGGTGATCTCCGGGCGCCCGGCCTGTTTGCGCACGTCGTCCTCGCTGGATTCGCCCACCACGATGCCCTTGAACAACTGGCTGTCGGGCTTGACCGAGTTCCAGGTGGCGTGCGCGGTATCGCCCGCCTTCTTCATCGCTTCGTCGACCTTTTGCTGGTCGCACCCGAACAGGGCAAGCACGGAGGAAATCAGTCCCATGGCGGCAAGGCGTCGGTAAGACGCGGCAGTGACGGAGGTGGCGGAGGTGGGCGGCACGCAGATCATGGCGCGTGTCTCAGGGCTGCGCGGGCGCGGCTGCGTCCGTTGCATTGCTGTCGGCATCCTGGCTGGCATCGGTCTGGCTCCTCGCGGTTCCGGCGCGGCTGGACGCGCCCGTGAACAAATTACCCCAACTGTCGAAGCGGCGGTTAAACAGCACCGAAAGCCCGTTGATCGAGCCGCCCTTGGCAATCAGCGACCAGCGCCGCGAGAATGCCCAGGTCAGCTTGACCACGTTGCTGGCACTGGTCAGGCTCTGCTCATAGCCCGCCGAGATCTTTTCGGTCACGGCCTTGCCCACGCTGACCACCTGCTGGTCGTTGAGGCCGGCCGTGCTTGGCCCGATCGAAAACTCGTCGATGCCCAGATGCTGCACGATCCCCTTGCCCGCGCGCCCGCCCAGCATGCCCAGCGCGGCACCGCCCAGGGCCCCCGCACTCAGTTGCTGCTGCTGTCCGGCCGCGGCGCCTTCCGCGCCGTAGCCGAACATGAGCCATGACAGCTTATCCTCCTCCGGCACATTCGGCTCGGACACCAGCTTGACGCGCGGCAGGCGTACCGTGCCGGTCACCTCCACCCCCGCCTCCACTTCCTGGTTGCGGCGCATGGCGCGGATATTGAGGTTGGGATTGTCCACCGGCCCGTTGAAATTGACGATGCCGCGCTCGATGTTGAGCTTGCGCCCGAACGCTTCATAGGTGCCGTCGGTCACGCGGATGGTGCCGGTGGCGCGCAGCGGCGTCAGTGGGGCGCTGCGCACGCCAAGCTGCCCGCCCAGGCGCAGGTCCGCGCCGGCCCCGCGGAAGCGGAAATTGTCGCCAAGGTCGAGCGTGAGGTCGATCAGCGGGCTGAAGCGGCTGGCCGGCTTGGCCTCCGGCACCGGCGTGGCGGCGGTCTTGATCTCGCGCTGGTCGCGGCGGCGCACCACCACTACGTCGTCGCCCAGCTCCGGGGCGCCGGCCTTGGGCAGGTCGAACAAGCCGCGATCCACGCGGAACTTGCCGCGGATCACGATCTGGCGATTCTCGTTGGCGATGCTGGCATCACCGGAAATGATCAGCGTGCGCTCGGGGCTGGCAAAGAGCTGGAGCTTGTCGGCCACGATCTTGCCCGTCAGGTTGGGATCGGTGTCGCCCAGTTTCACGTTGCCGGTGGCCACGATCTTGCCGTCGCCGCCGCGGAACTCCACCTGCTTGAGCTCGATGGTGTTCTGGTCGAGCACCACGTGCACGATGCCATCGGTCAGCTGGATACCCAGGTCGTAGAGCGTGATGGCGATGCCGGTGCCGTCGATGTTGCCGGTAACGAGGGGCTGCCCGACGCTGCCCGCCAGTTGCAGGACTGCCGCCAGCTTGCCATCGAACGCGTATTGCGGGCCGCTCAGCGCCTCCAGCGACTTGATCTTCGGCACATCCAGCGAGACCTTGCCCGCCAGCGTGGAAGCCGGCGTCACCGTCATCAGGCCCTGCTCCTGGATCAGCCCGGCGGAGGCGTCTACCACCACCTTGCCGACCCGTGCGGCCTCGATGCCGCCTTTCAGGTTGACGCGGCTGCCGGCAAACTCGGCGCGCAGCGCGGTTTCTCCCAGGCCCAGCGCGGTGTAGCCCCGCCCGGCGCTCACCGAGACGTCGCCGCTGCGCCGGCGCAGCTCGGCAAAGCCGGAGGCAGACTCGGCCAGCGTGATGTTCCAGCGGCCGTCCAAGACCAGGTCCGAGCGCACCGGCGGCGCCTCGCCCGTCAAGGCCTCGGCCAGGCGCAGCACGTTGGCCACCTGCAGGCCATCGAGGTTGCCCTGGGTGCGGACGCGGCCGTGGTCGAAATCGAAGCTGTCCACAGTCACGCGGGCGCGCTCGAACTGCAGGCTGGCCGCGCCGAGATGCACGCGCTGGTCCGCCACCTGCAGTTGCGTCGGCGCGATCAGCCGCACGTTGACCGTGCCGCGCTCCTCCAAGGAGCCGATGGTGCCCTTCCAGCCGGCCGCCCCCTGCCAGGCGCCCTGCCCCGACAAGGCGAGTTGCATCGGCTTGTCGTGCAACGCGCCGGCCGTCTTCAGGTCGAAGGCATGGCTGGCCTGGGTGCCGCTGAGCGAGGCATCGAGCGTGCGCAGCGTGGCGACCGGGCCGCGATAGTCGCGGGCGTTCAGTTTCAGCGCGAGCGTGCCGTTCAGCCCCCCGCGCAACTCGGCGCTGCCGCTGGCGCTGGCCACGTGGTGCGGGCCCACCACCAGCGACTGCGCGGCATAGCTGGCCACGATCTCGGGCCGCGCCAGCGTGCCGGTGATGTCCGCGTCGAGCTTTAGCACGCCGGCCACGCCGAACTTGAGCCGATCGAGCTGCGGCGCGTCCACATGCACTTTCAGGCGGTCGCCGCGCGCGCCAAAGCTGCCGTTGATCTGGGCCTGGTTGCCGGCCATCTCCAGCGTGGCCTGGCTCGGCAGCAAGCGCTCGCCTGCCAGCCGCAGCTTGCCCTCGCCACGCATCGGCAGCCCTGCATAGACGCTGTCGCGCACCGCGAAGTCCAGCGCCACGCGGTGCTCCGGCGCTAGCGTGCCGCTGGCGGTGAAGTCCGCATTGATGCGCCCGGGCGCCACCTCGGCCACGCGGGCCGGGTCGAAATTGATCAGCTTGCCCTTGAAGCTGAAGGGCTGCGTGTCCTTCAGCGACAGCTTGCCATCGGCGTTAAGCGTGCCCGCGCCGATGCCGGCACGCAGCGAGGTCAACGTCACTGCCTCGGCATCCAGATGCGCATCGGCAAAGAGCTTGTACTCGCCGCCGGCCAGGTCCAGCGCCACGCTCTGGCGGCCGGGCTCCATCCGCAAGCTCACCGGCCCGGACAAGCGCACGCGCTTCAGGCTGCCATAGAGGGCCTGCGGGTCGAGGTCGCGCACGTCGAGGTCGAAGCCGCCGCGGCCATCGCGCAGCGCACCGCCGCCGCGGATCTCGCCGCCGCCGGCCAGCGCCACGTGCAGGTCGCGCACCATCTGCGCCACCTCGCTGACCTCGATATGCGCTTGCACCGATTCCACCGGCAGGCGCTCGGCGTCGAGCTTGCCGGCCTCGTGGTTGACGATGCGCACGTCGCCCGCCACGCGCAGGGGCGCGCTGTCGTGGGCGCTGCCAGGCTTGGCGGCGGGCGTGGAGGCCGACGTTGCAACTGCCGATGCCGATGCCGGCGGTGCCGCCGGGGCGCTGGCCGCTGCGCCCGGCACCGGCGTAGCCGCGCCATCCACCGGGCGCAACTCGGCCTGCACGGAAAGATTGGCACGCGGTGCCGAGGGGCTGAACAAGCGCGGATTGATGTGCTCGCCATTGACCAGCACATGGGTGAACGGCACCTTGCCAAACGGCGTCAGGTCCGCCTCGGCGCGGCCGCGCAGGCGATCACCGCTGGCCTCGGCTTGCGCGTGCAGCATGGCAAGCGAGCCACGCACATTGGCGCTGATGCTAAAGGATTCCCTCTGCCAGCTGCCCTCCAGCAGCGCGGCGCCGTTCAGCGCAAACGGCGCCTGGCCGGCGATCTGCGCATTGGCGGCCAGCTTGCCGTATGGCGTGACCAGCCGTTCCACGCTGATGCGGTGGCGTTGCCCGTCGGAATGCAGCGAGCCCGCCAGGTCGCTAAACACCATCTCGCTGGGCGTGGCCGGCGGCCCTTGCAGCAAGGTCAGGCGGTCCAGCGTGAGCGTATCCACGTCCACTGCCAATGGCAGTTCGAGCGATTTTGGCAAGGTGGCGGGCGCGCTGTCAGGCTGCGACGGCGGCAGGTGCAGCGTGACGGCGCCCACGCGCAGCGCGCTGACATGCAAGCGGGTCGGCGACCAGCCAAGCGCCCAACTGCCGTCGACACGGTCAATCGTCACCCGTGTCTCGCCGCTGGCAAACACCACATCGCGCAACCGCAGGCCATGCGCCACCGTGCCGCCTTCGAGCTTGCCAGACAACGCGCCTGAGGACAGGCGCGTGGCCAGCGACCACAGCTGGCGCGTGCCGGCCTCCGTACGCAAGGCTTGCACCACCGCCGCGAGCGCCGCCAGCACCAACAACAGCAGCACCACGACGCACCAGGCCAGCCAGCGCCCGAGGCGCGTGCGGCGCGGCCGTGCCGGCCCGGGCGGAACATCGCCGGAGGCGGGCACGGGAGGCATGTCGGGAATGCTCATGTGGCAAAACCCCTGCAACTGCGTTCATGGAGGCCGCCGTGCTGGCGGCCGGGCCGCATCGTCATCGTCAGAACAATCATCAGAACGCGACTCCCAGCGAGATATGCGGGCGGAACTGCTTTGCCTGGATGCCGTAGCCCACGTCGAGCTGCACCGGCCCCACCGGGCTGCGCCAGCGCGCGCCGATGCCCACGCCGTTGTAGAGCTTGACGCCCGTCAGGTTGTCGGTGGCCGTGCCCACGTCCCAGAAGATCGCGGCGCCCCAGTCATGCAGGAACCAGTACTGGTACTCCAGGCTCGCCGTGCCGAGGTACTTGGCCGGCAGCACGCTGGCGCCGTTGCGGGTACCGATCGACTGGTAGCCGTAGCCCCGGATCGAATCCGTGCCGCCCGCCCGAAAACGCAGCGAGGCGGGGATCTTGGTCACGTCGCCGTTGGTGATATCCGCGCCGAGCTCCAGCCTGGCCACCACCAGGTCGCGCTTGCCCACGGGCACATACTGGCGGATACGCCCGTACAGGCGGAAGAAGGTTTCGTCGCTCAGCATGTGCTTGGCGGCCACGCCCACCTGCGTGCTGATGACGTTGCCGCGGCGCGGGAACACCGGGTTGTCCACGTCGCGCCGCGTCCAGGCAAAGGCAGGCACCAGCGCCCGGCTGAGCTGGTTCGCCTCGCCGAAGGGCTGCAGGTTGTCGTAGTAATAGTCGAGCGAAATGGTGGTGTCGTACTTCTCGCGCGAGCGGGACCGTTTCAGGCCGGTGCGCAGGCTGGTCAGGTCGGTGCTTTCGAGGTCGATGGTGCGTTCGTAGCTGGCGTAGGCACTGTTGCGGTACGTCCTGCTGTCCGGCGGCATCGCGATCTCGCCGAATGCGTACTGGCGCTTTTGCTCGATGCGCGCTTGCGAGTCGAACACCCAGGCGCGGTTGAACAGGTTGTAGTACGAATATCTGCCTTCGACCTGGGCGCCGGTATCGGTGGTGTAGCCCACGCCGGACGACAGCCGATTGACGGGATACTCCCGCACCCTGACATACACCGGCACGGTGACCTTGTCGGCACTCATGTCAACCTTGGGCTCGGCGGCCCGGTCCGGACTGGTGTCGACAATCTTGCCGTCCTCCGTCGTCTCCTGCTCGCCAAGGTCGATCTGCACATTGGAGAAATACGGCTGGTTCTGGATCGCGCGCTGGAATTCCAGCAAACGCTCCACGCGGTACGGCTCGCCCTCATACAGCGGATTGACGTTGCGGATGATCTGCTCGGGATAGCGCCGCAGCCCACTGATCTTCAGCGGCCCCATGCTGTAGGCCGGGCCGCTGGCAAAGCGCGCGCTCAGGTCAGCCGCGTGCTCATCCGGCTCGATGCGGGCCTGCGAGCCGGTCAGGCGGGCGCCGTAGTAGGTGTTGCTCTGCAGCGCCACCAGGGCATCTTCCTTGGCCTTGTCCCAGTCCGCCTGGCGAAACGGCGCGGCTACCGGCAGGCCCCACTTGGCCCTGATTTCGGCGATCCGCTCCGGCGACTGGCTGGCGGCCGGGCCGCTCACGCTCAAGTCGACGGCGCGAATCACCGTGCGCGCGCCCAGCTCCACCGTGATGCGCACGGTGCGCTCGTCGCCGCTGCCGTCCACCTTGGTGGTGGTCTGCGGATCGAAATAGCCTTCGGTGGAAGTGAACTGGCGGACCTGCTCGCCCACGGTCTCGACCATATAGTTGAACTGGTCGGGCGAGATATCCTCGCGGGTGCGGTAGCGCGACAGGTCCAGGTGGTCCTGCAGGATTTCCTTGATCGGCTTGGGCGCGTCCACCTCGACTTTATAGGCGGCGGCAGCGGGCCCCGCGGATAGCGTCAGGGCCACCAGCAGCGGGTGCATCAGGCGGCGCAGCACGGCCGGCGCCACCGGCAGTCCGCCGGCAGGGGCGGCAAGGCCGGCGGGCATGGTGCACGGGTTCCCTGGGTCCATCCTCATCGATTGATGCACGTCACGCAAAGTCGATATTTGACCACACCCGCGCGGCCGGCCTGTCCGGCGCCGCCAAAAAGACCGCCACAAACGTCACTACAGCCGTCGCCGAAGGCGAGAGCACGGGATGAAAACGGCAGAATCGCGCGCAATCCCGTTGCCAGGCCCGCCGATACGGTAAAATCCCCGCTGTTTGTTAATTTCACCCTGTTTCCCGCCATGGCTGCCTACGAATCGGATATCACCCAGTTCCTGAAGTCGCTCAAGGACGAGCGCCCTTCCCTGGAAGCGGAGCAACGCCAGGGCCGCGCCCTGCTGTGGGACAAGAGCCCGATCAACCTCGAAGAACGTGCCCGTGCCGACGCCTCGCGCGTGGCGCAAAAGCCGTACGTCTACTCGCTGGACTAAAGCCCTTACCCGCCGCATCGCCCCACCCCCGAGCGAGCGCCCCTAGATGAACCAGAGCGAGCAGGACAAGCTGAAGCCGGCGATCGAGCTGCCGAGCGTGACGCCCGAGCAGGATTCCACGCCGGCCGCCGTCGACGGCATGGCGTTCGCACGCCTGTACGGCGAGCCCCTGTTCAAGCTGCCGCAGGACCTGTACATCCCGCCGGATGCGCTGGAAATCTTCCTGGAAGCGTTCGAGGGGCCGCTGGATCTGTTGCTTTACCTGATCCGCAAGCAGAACTTCAACGTCCTCGATATCCCGATGGCGCAAGTGACGCGTCAGTACCTCACGTATATCGAGCAGATCCGTAAGAGCAATCTTGAGCTGGCCGCCGAGTACCTGCTGATGGCCGCCATGCTGATCGAAATCAAGTCGCGGATGCTGCTGCCGGTGAAAAAGTCCGACAGCGACGACGAAGAAGAGGATCCGCGCGCCGAGCTGGTCCGCCGCCTGCTCGAATACGAGCAGATGAAGCTGGCGGCCATGCGTATCGACCAGGTGCCGCAGCTCGGGCGCGATTTCCTGCACTCGCAGGTCTACATCGAGCAGAGCATTGCGCCGCGCTTCCCCGATGTGGAAGTGGTGGACCTGCAGGCCGCCTGGGCCGACGTGATCAAGCGCGCCAGGCTCAACCAGCACCACAAGATCTCGCGCGAGGAATTGTCCGTTCGCGAGCACATGAGCCACATCCTGCGCCGCCTGCAGCATGCCCGCTTCATGGAGTTCAGCGAGCTCTTCGAAGACGCGGTGCGTTCCGGCAAGGGCGTGCCGGTGGTGGTGGTCAACTTCATCGCCATGCTCGAGCTATCGCGCGAAGCCCTGGTCGAGATCACCCAGGCCGAACCCTTCGCACCGATTTATGTGCGATTGGCGTACATTCCCAGCTAAGCCGCACCAATAGCGCCGCCCGCCTCGGGCCACATGCTCTACAATCCGCCGACAATCGGCGCCACCTAGAGCACCGGACCGGCCTCCCGGCGCACACCCGCGCCAGGGCATTCCTACCACGACCAGCACACCAACTTCATGAAAGTCATCTCCTCCATTCACGAGTTGCGGGACCAGTTGCGCGGGCAGAACCGGGCGGCGTTCGTGCCGACCATGGGCAACCTGCACGAAGGCCACCTGTCGCTGATGCGCCTGGCGCGCCAGCATGGTGACCCGGTGGTCGCGTCGATCTTCGTCAACCGGTTGCAGTTCGGCCCCAATGAGGATTTCGACAAGTACCCGCGCACGCTGCAGGACGACATCGAGAAGCTGCAGAAGGAAGGTGTCTATGTGCTGTTTGCGCCCACCGAGCGCGACATGTACCCGGAGCCGCAGGAATACCGCGTGGAGCCGCCGCACGACCTGGGCGACATCCTGGAAGGCGAGTTCCGCCCCGGCTTCTTCAAGGGCGTATGCACCGTAGTGATGAAGCTGCTGTCCTGCGCGCAGCCGCGCGTGGCCGTGTTCGGCAAGAAGGACTACCAGCAACTGATGATCGTGCGCCGCATGGTCCATCAGTTCGCGCTGCCGATCGACATCATCCCCGCCGAAACCGTGCGCGCTGAAGACGGCCTGGCCTTGTCCTCGCGCAACCGCTACCTGACGCCCGACGAGCGCACCGAAGCCCCGGTGCTCTACAAGACACTGCACGAAGTGCGCGACACCGTCCTGGCCGCCAACAGCGCCAGCGCGGACCTCGCCGCCATCGAAGCCAGCGCCAAGGCCGCCCTGCAAGCCCGCGGATGGCAACCCGACTACGTCGCCATCCGCAAGCGCGTGGACCTGCAAGCCCCCACCCGCGAAGAATATGTAGCCGGCGAACCGCTGGTCATCCTGACCGCGGCCAAGCTAGGCGCAACCCGGTTGATCGACAACCTGGAAATCTGACGAAATCGAGGCCTGGAAGCGGAAGCCCCCAGGCCTCGAACTGTCACCCATGTGATTGAACTCGGATGACAACCGTGCGATGACGCACGGCAACCGTTCGTCTTAGCCGTGTGACCCGCCCTGAAGGCGGGGAACACCCCAGCGCGATGCGAAGCGAGCCGTCAAGATGTGCCAAGGCCGTATGGGGCGAGGGGGTGTCGCCCCATCCGGCGCGCCTTCTTTGCCTACTTTCTTGGCAAGACAAGAAAGTAGGTCGCCGCCCCGCAGGGGTGGTGAAACTGCAGTTGAATTTGCAGTTAAGCCGTTGAATTTAAAGCTGATTCTGCAGCCACAGACAACCGGCAATCAAACCTCCACCGCTTCCTCCCGCACCACCTTAACGCCCTTAGCACCGCTAGCCCTCTCCATCGCCCGCACCACATGCCGCCGATGCCCCCGCCTACGTTTCCACCAGATCAACACCCCGGTAACAGCAAACATCAACGGCACCACCCCGAACACCGAAATAAACGCCCGCCCCACCCATCCGAACGCCTCCCCGGTATGCAGCGGATACATCCAGTTAAGAAAAGTATCCCCAGCCGGCGCTTCCATCGGATCGCGAACCCCGAGCCGCTTGCCCGTATGGGCATCCAGCCAGAGCCGCGTAGCCCCGCTGCCCTGGCGGACTTCACCCGGCTGCCGCAGCCGCACCTCAAACGGATCCCCCGCCTTGCGCGGAAAGCTGACCCGCGTCACCAGCGCCGCAGGATAGAGCGCCTGAGCCGTGCTCACGGCCTGCGCCAGGCCTAGCAGCGGCGTGCCCGCGGGCGCTGCCGCCGATGCCGGCTTGCCGGGCGGCGACACCGTCATCACGCTGGCCACGATCGGCGTCACCCACTTGGGCAAATCCAGGTACCAGCCGGAAAACGCCATCGTCGCCAGCACCGGCGCCGCAAAAATGCCAGCCGTACGATGCAGCGAGTAATTAAAACGCGACCACGAGCCGCCATGGCTGATGCGAAACGCATTGAGCACCGCGCGCGGCTTGAGCTTGGGCCACCACAGCACAACCCCACCGATCACCAGAATCAGCAACAGCATCCCGGTGATGCCCAGGATCGTCCGGCCCGTCTCGCCAGAGAGCAGGTAGTGGTGCACCTGGAACAAGGTGGGCAGCAGCAACGGGCGCGACAGGCCGGGCTCGCCCCAGACCCGCTCGCCCTTCACCGCCAATGTGACGGGATCGACCATCACCTGGCGCGAGCGCCCGGCGTTGGGCGTGCCCTTGAGCGGGTACCAGGCGATAAACACCTCATGCGGCGCGGACGGCAGCATCAGCAAGGTGGGGCGGCCATAGCGCGGGTCGGCCTGCAGCCGCTCGGCGACCGCCTGCACCGTGGCCGGCGCTACCGGCATGGGTACTTCGGCCGACGCCGTCAGCAGCGCCGGGTTCAGCAGGGCATCCAGCTCATCGCGCCAGGCGATGACGGTGCCGGTCAGGCCCAGCATGACAAAGAGCAGGCCCAGCCACAAGCCGAGATACAGGTGAATCTTGACGAAAACAACGCGCAGGCGGCCGGTGACCATGGGAGGCGGGGAGCAGATTTGGGGGTTGTGGGGATTGTGTTTTCGGACCCCATGCAGGCGTGAGATGAACGCATCACGCCGCCATAATGAGAATGCGAAAGATTCGCGATTCTAACAGGCAGGGCCTGCCAGTGCGTGACAGGCGCAAGACCATGGCGAGGCTTGCCGGGATTGCGGCAGAATGTGGATCGCGCCCATTGCCGGCCCCGAACGACTCCCTTGAAGATGACCCATTCCATCGAATTGCTACCTGCCGAGCCGCACGACGCCGCGCTGATTGCCGATCTGCACACGCAGAGTTGGCGCCATGCCTACAGTGGCCTGTTGCCGGCGGAATACCTGGAGCACGAAGTACCGGCCCAACGCGCACAAGCCTGGCAGGCTCGCCTGGTGGATGGCGCCGATGGCCCGGTGGAAGTCACGCTCGTGCGCGTGGACGGCACGCCCGCAGGCTTTGCCTGCCTGCAACCCGAGGCCGAGCCGCAATATGGCGTGTATCTGGACAATTTACATGTGATGCCGGGATGGCACGGGCTAGGGCTTGGCAAGCGCCTCTTCGCGCATTGCGCGCAGCGTGCCGCCGTTGGCTGGCCCGGGCAGCCCCTCTTTCTCTATGTGCTGGACGGCAACACCCAGGCGCGCGAGTTCTACCGGCGCCTGGACGGCGTGGAGAGCGAGGCGTTCGACGACCAGTTTCCCGGCGCCGATCTGATCGTGGCCGTGCGCCGGGTGAGCTGGCCGTCCGTGGATGCCCTGCTCAGGCGGCTGGGCGCCTGGCCAGCGCCGGCTGCTCCAGCCAGCCGATGATCGGCTGCCACTGCTCCCAGTCCCGCGCTACGCGTGACGGCGCCACATCCCACAGCGTCAGGCCGTGCGCGGCAAGCTGCACGTAGTTCTGGGTATCACGCAGAAAGCCCAGCACCGGCAGCCCCAGCCCCGCGACAAAGCGCTGCAGCTGCTCGGCCGCGCGGGTGCGCAGGTCGACCCGCATGCCGATCACGCCCACCTCCACCTCGCCGTGGCGCACGCGCTTGTCATCGGCGAGCCGGGTGAGGAAATCCTGGGTGGCGAGGATATCGAACAGGGACGGTTGCAGCGGCACCACCACGCGGTGCGCCAGTTTCATCACATCGTTGAAGCGCCAGCCATGCAGGCCGGCCGGGGTATCCAGCACCACATGGGTAGTGCCTTTGGGGGGGCGCGCGATCTGGTCGGCGCCGATGTCCCAGGTGCGGATGGCCGGAGCCGAGGCCGGGCGCAAACCCAGCCAGGCTCGCGAGGATTGCTGCCGGTCCGTGTCGCCCAGCATCACGGCGTGGCCGGCGCTGGCGAAGTAGCCCGCCAGGTTGGTGGCCAGCGTGGTCTTGCCTACGCCGCCTTTGGGATTGGCGATCACGACTACGGGCATGGTTGTCTCCGCAATGGCTTTCCATGGCAGCGCCGCCGGCAGGCGCGCCGCTCCGGGTTCCGCCATGGCCCTGCCGTTGGCCGCTGCCGGGCCCTGGCGGAGCGGGCCCGCCTGCGAGTTTAGCAGTTGGCGCGGCGGGCGGCCGAGCCTGCTTTGACACCCGCTTTGACACCCGCTATGACGCCTGCAGCGGCGCCAGCAAGGCATCCATGTCCAGGTGCGCGACGAGCGTATCGGCCAGGCGCTCCAGCGAGGCCTCGCGCAGCGCGGCCAGGTCGACGCCTTCTGCCCGCGCCAGCCCGGCCCAGCGCAGCAGTGCGCCGCAAGCCTGCGGCTGGTCGAACAGCCCGTGCACGTAGGAGGCCAGCACCTGCCCGTCCTCCGATTGCGCGCCGTCCGGGCGCTCGCCTTCCAGCCATAGCGCCGGGCGCGCCAGCGCTGGGCCTGTGGTCACGCCCATATGGATCTCGTAGCCTTGCACGGCGGCCTCGGTGGCCTCGGTGGCGCCATCCAGCGCCAGCCGGCCGCTCACCACGCGCAGCTGCTTGTGCGGCGCCAGCACGGTGTCGTAGTCGAGCAGGCCAAAACCTTCGCTGCTGCCGGGCTTGCCCTCGTTGCCTGCGGGGTCATCCACGCGCCGGCCCAGCATTTGCATGCCGCCGCAAATGCCGATGACCTTGCCGCCATAGCGCAGGTGCCGCAGCAAAGCTGGCTCCCAGCCATTGGCACGCAGGAAGGCCAGGTCGGCGCGCACGCTCTTGCTGCCCGGCAGCACGATCAGGTCCGCCGGCGGGATCGGCATGCCGGGGCCGATAAAGCGCAGGTCCACCTGTGGATGCGCGCGCAGCGCATCGAAATCCGTGTGATTGGAAATGCGCGGCAGCACCGGCACGATCACGCGCAGCAGTTCGCCCCGCTTGGCCGCCTGCGCGCCGATGATGGCGTCCTCGGCATCCAGGTGCAAGCCGTGCAGGTAGGGCAGCACGCCCAGCACGGGCTTGCCGGTGCGCGCCTCCAGCCAGTCCAGCCCGGGCTGCAGCAGCGCGATATCGCCGCGGAAGCGGTTGATGATGAAGCCCTTGATGCGCGCGCGCTCCGACGCCGACAAGCAGTCGAGCGTGCCCACCAGATGGGCGAACACACCGCCGCGGTCGATATCGGCCACCAGCACCACCGGGCAATCCACCGCTTCGGCAAACCCCATATTGGCGATGTCGCGCTCACGCAGGTTGATCTCCGCCGGGCTGCCGGCGCCTTCCACCATCACCACCTCGTAGGCGCTGGACAGGCGCTGGTGCGACGCCAGCACCGCCTGCATCGCCACCGGCTTGTAGGCGTGATAGGCCCGCGCGTCCAGATCCATCCGTGCCTGGCCGTGGATGATGATCTGAGCGCCCGTATCGCTGCTCGGCTTGAGCAGCACCGGGTTCATATCGGTGTGCGGCGCCAGCCCGGCGGCGGCGGCCTGCAAGGCCTGGGCGCGCCCGATCTCGCCACCGTCCGCGGTGACCGCGCTGTTGAGCGCCATGTTCTGCGGCTTGAACGGGACCACGCGCACGCCGGCGCGCGCCAGCACCCGGCACAGGCCCGCCACCAGCGTGCTCTTGCCCGCGTCGGAGGTGGTGCCCTGCACCATCAAGGTACCGCGCAAGCCACCCGGCAATGCCGCGCCAGCGGCTTCGGAGGAATTTTTTTGCATCGTGGGATTATCGCATCGGCGGCCCGCGGCGCTGCCCGGTGCGCGGGCCACTGCGGGCGTGCGATCCATGGATGCGCCCGCTACAATACCCGGATGACCCCGGCCAACGCTTCCGCCACCGCCACCGAGCCCGTGCGCGCATCCACCCATGCACCGGCCAGCGAACGCGCGCCCCAGGCTGCTGCCGCGCCGCACGCCGCTGCCGTCCCGGGCCGCGCGCGCCAGCTCACGCTGGTGCTGGGCGGCGCGCGCTCCGGCAAGAGCCACTTTGCCGAGCAGATGGCCGCCGACCATGCTGCTGCCACCGGCGGCCCCGTTACCTATATCGCTACCGCACGCCACGGCCAGGACAGCGCCGACGAAGAGATGGAGGTGCGCATCGCGCTGCACCGCGCGCGGCGCCCGGCCGAGTGGGGCCTGGTCGAAGCGCCGCTGCATCTGGCGGATGCGCTATATGCCCATGCCACCCACGATGGCTGCATCCTGGTCGACTGCGTCACGCTGTGGCTCAACAACCTGCTGTTCCTCGATGCGCGCAGTTATCCCGAGCACGGCCTGGTAACGCCACCGGCCGCCTTCACCGAGGAAATCGACGCGCTGCTGTCCGCGCTGCCCACCCTGCCCGGGCACGTGATCCTGGTCTCCAACGAGATCGGCTTCGGCGTGGTGCCGATGGGCGCCATCACCCGCTTCTATGTCGACGAACTGGGCCGCCTGAACCAGAAGCTGGCCGCCGCCGCGGACCGCGTGCGCCTGCTGGTGGCCGGCATCCCTGTCAGCGTGAAAGGCGCCGACCCGGCGTGATGCCCTCGCTGTCGTCACTGCCGTCGCTGTCTTCGTGGTGGCCGTTTCCCCTGTTCAGCTGGCAAGCCTGCGTGGCCGCGGCGGTAGCCGGCGTCTTGCTGGACCAATGGCTGGGCGAGCCGCGCCGCTGGCATCCGCTGGTTGGCTTCGGCCGCCTTGCGGCAGCGCTTGAGCGCCGCCTGAACCGCGGCCAGGCCGGCGCGCCGCTGCGCCAGCGGCTCACCGGCCTGGCCGCCTGGGCGCTGATGGTGCTGGTGCCGGCCGCGCTGGCCGCCCTGCTGGTACATGTTGCCGCGCAGTTCAGCGCGGCGCTGGCGTGGCTGCTGCAAGCGCTGGCACTCTACGCGGCACTGGGCGCGCGCAGCCTGGCCCAGCATATTGCGCCGATCGCCACCGCGCTCACGCAGGGCAATCTCGCCGATGCGCGCCAGCTCACGGCACGCATCGTCTCGCGCGACACCACCGACGCGGATACCGAAGCGCTGGCCCGCGCCGCCTGCGAATCGGCGCTGGAGAATGGCAACGACGCCATCTTCGGCGCCTTGTTCTGGTTCCTGGTCGGCGGCGCGCCCGCCGTAATCGCCTATCGCCTGGCCAACACACTCGATGCGATGTGGGGCTACCGCACGCCGCGCCTGCTGTATTTCGGCTGGGCGGCTGCGCGGCTTGACGATGTGCTCAACCTGGCGCCCGCCCGCCTGACCGCGCTCTCGTACGCGCTGCTCGGGCGCACTGCCCAGGCGCTGCGCTGCTGGCGCGCGCAGGCACCGGCATGGTCCAGCCCCAATGCGGGCCCGGTCATGGCGGCCGGCGCCGGCGCCGTCGGCGTGGCGCTGGGCGGCCCCGCCCGCTATCACGGCGAATGGGAAGAGCGCCCGCCGCTAGGCATGGGCCACGCGCCCGGCGCGGCCGATGTGCATGCCTGCCTGCGCCTTGTTCAACGCACACTGTGGCTGTGGCTGGCCGCTTCCGGCGCCAGCGCCGCTCTCCTCCACTACGGCTTAGCATGAGTACTCCGATCCGCCACGGCGGCGACCTGCTCGCCGCCGAGCGCCGCCATGGCCGTCCGGTCGAAGACTGGCTCGACCTATCCACCGGCATCAACCCGGACGGCTATCCCGTGCCAGCCCTGCCCGCCGACGCGTGGCTGCGGCTGCCGCAAGATGACGACGGCCTGGCCGAACTGGCCGCGCAGGCCTACGGCGCGCCGCGCGCGCTGCCGGTGGCCGGCTCGCAGGCCGCCATCCGCACGCTGCCGCAACTGCTCAGGCCCGGGCGCGTCGGTGTGGCGGCGCAGGGATACAGCGAATACGCTCCCGCCTTCGCACGCGCGGGGCATGAGGTTGTGCCGCTCGCGGAGACGGATTTCGCCCGCGCGGACCTGGCCGCGCAGCTCGATCACCTCGTGGTGGTGAACCCGAACAACCCAACCGGGCGCACGCTCGCGCAAGCCACGCTGCGGGCATGGCACGCGGATCTCGCCGCACGTGGCGGCACGCTGCTGCTCGACGAAGCCTTCATGGATTGCACACCCGAGCGCTCGCTGGCCGCGCTGGCGGATCGCCCCGGCATGGTGGTGCTGCGCTCGCTGGGCAAGTTCTACGGCCTGGCCGGCGTGCGCTGCGGCTTTGTGCTGGCCGAGCCCACGCTGCTGGCAGCGCTGGCCGAGCACCTCGGCCACTGGACCGTGGCCGGCCCGGCGCGTGCGGTGGCGCGCCTGGCCCTGGCCGACCGCGCCTGGCAAGCCGCCACGCGCGACCGTTTGCAGCAGGCCGGCATCCGGCTCGCGACACTGCTGCGCAAGCACGGCCTGACGCCCGTGGGCCGCCCCTTGTTCAGCTGGGTGCCGCATGCCGATGCCGCGCGCCTGCACGAAGCGCTCGCGCGGCAAGGCGTGTGGACGCGGCTGTTCGACGCACCGCCGGGCATCCCTGGCGCGTTGCCAAGCCTGCGCCTGGGTTTGCCACCAGCGCAGGAGCCAGCATGGCAACGGCTCGATGCGGCACTGGCCCAAGCCCTTGCAACAACGCGCTCCGACACAAGCACCCTATCCAGCTAACGCCCGATGCCCCCTACCTCGATCACTACCCGTGCCCTGCTGGTCCTCGCCACACTGCTGGGCGGCGGCCTTTGCAGCCACGCCGGCGCCGCCGTATCCGTGGTCGATGACGCCGGCCAGACCGTCACGCTGGACCAGCCCGCGCGCCGCGTGATCTCGCTCGCGCCGCACGTCACTGAAATGCTCTACGCCGCCGGCGGCGGCTCGCGCATCGTCGGCACCGTAAGCTACAGCGACTACCCGCCACAGGCCCGCGACATCCCCCGGGTCGGCGACAACAAGGCGCTGGATCTCGAACGCATCGCCGCGCTCAAGCCCGACCTGATCGTGGTGTGGCGCCACGGCAATGCACAGAAACAAACCGACCGCCTGCGCGCGCTCGGCCTGCCGCTGTTCTACAGCGAGCCGCGCAAGCTCGAAGGCATCCCCAGCAATATCGAAAGAATGGGCGTGCTGCTCGGCACCGAGCCCACCGCCAACAGCGCTGCCACCAGCTTCCGCCAGCAGATCGACAAGCTGCGCCAGACCTATGCGGCGCGTGCGCCGGTGACGGTGTTCTACCAGGTATGGCAACAACCGCTGATGACGCTCAGCGGCCAGCACCTGATCAGCGACGTGCTCGCGCTATGCGGCGGCCGCAACCTGTTCGCCAACGAAGCACTGCTGGTGCCGACGGTCTCGGTGGAATCCGTGGTAGCCGGCAACCCGGAAGTCATGATGACCGCCAGCATGGGCGCAACCCGCTCCGACCGGCCGCTGCCGGACTTCGCCATGTGGGAACGCTGGAAACAGGTAACCGCCGTGGCGCGTGGCAACCTCTACGCCATCGACGGCGACCTGGTCAACCGGGCCGGACCACGCATCGCCCAAGGCGCGGAAGTCGTGTGCAAGGATCTGGACAACGCAAGGCGCAAACGGCCAGCGCAGTAGGAGCGAGACAGTGGGTCAGGTCTGACATCTCGTACTTGACGAGCGCCCGCCCTCTCCCCCGGCCCCTCTCCCACAAGTGGGAGAGGGGAGCCAACCAGCGCAAGATCAACCAACTGTGGTAGCCGTGATTCCCGCCCGAAGGGGCGGGAATCACCCACGGCGATGCGCAGCGAGCCGTGGAGGTGTGCCAAGGCCGTATGGGGCGCCTCGGGATTCGGCGAAAAGAGCGGAAACGAGGGACCCATGTCTGAGTATCG
>NZ_JBXANI010000044.1:0-55381 GCF_058801495.1 Cupriavidus sp. GW822-FHT03E04 | reverse complement strand
CCGTTGGCTTCGCTTCAAGTGGCTCCTAGCCAAACCGCCCCTCTCCCCGGCCCTCTCCCCATGAGGGGAGAGGGAGAAAACAGCCTTCGTCATGGCGCTCGGCGTTGGCCCATTCGGCGGCTTCGGCGAATGCCTCTGGTTTGTCAGCAGGCCAACTCAGGCCGCCATTCCCAGGAACTGCTGCAACTCGGGCGTAGCCGGGTTGCTGAACAGCTGCTCCGGCGGCCCGATCTCATGCACGCGCCCCTGATGCATGAACACCACCCGATTGCACACCTCGCGCGCAAAGCGCATTTCGTGCGTCACCATCAGCAGCGTCATGCCCTCGCTGGCCAGCTGGCGCACCACGTTCAGCACCTCCACCACCAGCTCCGGGTCCAGCGCCGAGGTAATCTCGTCGCATAGCAGCGCCCGTGGCTGCATGGCCAGCGCGCGCGCAATCGCCACCCGCTGCTGCTGCCCGCCGGAAAGCTGGTCGGGATAGCTGTCGAACTTCTCCCCCAGCGCCACCTTGGCCAGGCACTCGCGCGCGCGGCTCAATGCTTCCGGCTCTTTGACGCCGGCCGCCACGGTGGGCGCCAGCATCACGTTGCGCCCCGCGCTCAGGTGCGGGAACAGGTTGAACTGCTGGAAGATCATGCCGACCTTGCGCCGCAGCGCGCGCAGCTCCAGCTCGCTGCTGCCGAGCTTGGCGCCTGCCACGGTGATGTTGCCTTCGTCGATGCTCTCCAGGCCGTTGATACAGCGCAGCAAGGTGCTCTTGCCCGAGCCGCTCTTGCCGATGATGGCAATCACCTCGCCGGCCTCCACCTTCAGGTCGATGCCCTTGAGCACTTCGTTCGCGCCGAAGCGCTTCTTTACGTTTTCAATGGCGATGAGCGACATTGAGCTTCCTTTCCAGGTGACGGCTGTAGCGGGATAGCGGCCAGCACAGCGCAAAGTAGATCAGCGCGACCAGCGCGTAGACGGTAAAGGGGCTGAAGGTGGCGTTGGTGATGACCGTGCCCGCCTTGGACAGCTCGACAAAGCCGATGATGGACGCCAGCGCCGTGCCCTTGATGATCTGCACCACGAACCCCACCGTGGGCGCAATGGCAATGCGCAGCGCCTGCGGCAGGATCACGTAGCGCATCTGCTGCAGGTGGCCCAGCGAGAGGCAGCCGGCGGCTTCCCACTGGCCCTTGGGGATGGCCTCGACGCAGCCGCGCCAGATCTCCGCCAGGTAGGCGCCGGACCACAGCGATAACGCCAGGCCAGCGGCCAGCCAGGCCGGGATCTCCACGCCGAACAGCGCCAGGCCGAAGAACGCCAGGAACAGCTGCATCAGCAGCGGCGTGCCCTGGAACACTTCGATAAAGGCCCACGCCGCGCGGCGCAGCGGCGCGCGCCGGCTGATGCGCATCAGCAGCACCAGCAGCCCGATGACGGCACCGCCGGCAAAGGCCACCAGCGACAGCACCACGGTCCAGCGCACCGCCATCAGCAGGTTGCGCAGGATGTCCCAGGTTGAAAAATCGGTCATGACGCCCTCCGGAACAGCATGCCGCCAATGCCGCGCAGCACCTGGCGCAGCCCGATGGCAAGCAGCAGGTAGATGGCGGTGGTCAGCAGGTAGACCTCGAACGCGCGGAAATTCCGGCCCTGGACGAAGTTGGCGGCAAAGGTCAGGTCCTCGACCGCGATCTGCGAGCACACCGCCGAGCCCAGCATGACGATCACCACCTGGCTGGACAGCGCCGGCCAGATCTTCTTCAGGGCGGGGCGCAGCACCACGTGGCGAAACACCAGGAAGGGCGACATCGCCAGGCTGGCGCCCGCTTCAAGCTGGCCGCGCGGCACGGCCGCGATGCCCGCGCGGACAATCTCCGCGCTGTAGGCGCCAAGATTGATCACCATGGCCAGGATGGCGGCCTGCATTTCTCCCAGTTGCACGCCCGCGCTGGGCAGGCCGAAGAAGATAAAGAACAGCTGGATCAGGAACGGCGTATTGCGGATCAGCTCCACATAGCCGCCCGCGACGGCCGCCAGCCAGGCCGGGCCCTGGGTGCGCGCCCATGCGCAGGCGATGCCGAGGGTCACCCCCAGCACGCCGCCCATGGCGGTGAGTTCAGCCGTGACTTTGACGCCGTGCGCGAATACGCCGGCGTAGTCGAAGGCCGAGAGGAAATCGAATTGGTAGGACATGCGGTAGCGATCGGTGGAGGCGCCCGGTTGGGGCGCTCATGAGCGCGGAGCTGGCGCAGTACGCCATGCCGCAGCGGCTGCCCGCCGGGCACGGCTTCGCGTGGCTTGGGCCGTCAGTGCATCAATGCATCAACGCATCAAAGCGTGGCCGGCAGCGGCATGCCCAGCCACTTCACCGTGATCGCATTGAGCTCGCCGTCCTTTTTCACTTCCGCCAGGATGGCGTTGACCTTGGCTTGCAGCTTGGGCTCGCCCTTGTTCAGGCCGATGAAGCAGGGCGAGTTCTTGATCAGGAACTTCGGCTCTGGCTTCTTGGGCGGGTTCTTGGCGAGGATGGCGGCTGCCACCACGTTGCCCGTCGCCACCAGTTGCACCTGGCCGGACAGGAACGCGCTGATGGTGCCGTTGTTGTCTTCGTAGCGCTTGATGGTGGCCGTCGCCGGGGCGATCTTGGTCAGTTCCAGGTCCTCCACCGCGCCGCGCGTCACGCCGATGGTCTTGCCGGCCAGTTCGGCGGCACCGGTCACTTTCTGGTCGGCCGGGCCAAACACGCCGTTATAAAACGGTGCGTAAGCCTCGCTGAAATCGATGGCCTTCTCGCGCTCGGCGTTCTTGCCCATGCTGGAGATCACCAGGTCCACCTTCCTGGTCTGCAGGTAGGGCACGCGGTTGGTGCTGGTCACGGGCACCAGTTCCAGCTTCACGCCCATCTTCTTGGCGATCAGTGCCGCCACGTCGATGTCCAGCCCCTGGGGCTTCATCTCGGCGTTGACCGAGCCGAACGGCGGAAAGTCCTGCGGCACCGCGACCTTGAGCACGCCGGCCTTGACCACATCGTCCAGCGCTTCGGCGCCGGCGGTTTGCATCGAGAAGGCGAGGGCAGCGGCACCGAGGCCGAGGAGGAGTTTGGAGAGCTTCATAAGGGTCCTTGCTAGCTTGCCGTTAGGGTGGAAATTCAAAGAATCGAAATCGAAGAAGCAGGTCGTTGCTATCTAGCGGTTGCCCGCGCGCTCAGGCCGCATGCCCCAGCGGGCTCAGCGCCTGGCGCAGCGGATCGGGCGGGTCCGCCGGCGTGGCGGCGCTCAGGCCGGCTTCGACGTGGCACAGGTGGGCGTCCATCAGCGCGATGGCGCGCTCGGTATCGCCAGCGGCAAGCGCTGCCACGATCAGCACATGCTCGGCGCAGGACTCGTTGGCTTGGTGGCTGGACTGGTAGCGCATGGCAATCAGCGTGGTGCGCGCCGTCAGGTCGCGCAGCGTGTCGGCCAGCAGCACATTGCCCACGCATTCGCCCAGGCACACATGGAAGTCGCCCAGCAGGTAGCTGCGCAGGGCGGTGTCGTCGGCGCTCAGCGCGCGCTGCTCCTGCGCCACGTGCTCCTGTAACCGGCCGATGGCAGCGGCGGAGACCGGCGCCGCATAGCGCAGCAAGCCAAGCTCGATCGCGCGCCGGGCGGCAAATGCCTGGCGGGCTTCCTGCCGCGACGGCTCGATCACAAACCAGCCGCGCCGGGCGGACACCGTGACAATGCCGCGCGCCGCCAGCCGGGTCAGGGCTTCGCGCACCAGCGTGCGGCTGACGCTGAACAGCCCGGCCAGCGCCTGCTCGCCCAGCCGCGTGCCGGGCGCCAGGCGCTGGGCCAGGATCGATTGCGTGATGCGTTCGGCAATCTCGGCGGAAGTGCTGCCGCGGGCGTGGCCGGCGGTATCGCTGAAGGCTGGCATGGAGGGAGCGGCGAAAGTCATGCCAGCCTCAGACGCAAGAGGTATGCCAGACTGATATACAAGCGTGATGTGCAGTTTTTGTACGCAAAACGGCCTTGGCCCGGGCTGGGCGCGCACCAGTTGGGCGCGGCTTATGCCGCTGGCGAGTGCAAGTGCACGGCAGTGGTGCGGCGAGCGCTGCCGGCAAAGTGCTCAGGCTGCGTGTGCAAGGCGCGCGTGGAGGCCGAGGCCCTTGCCGAGAAAGGGCTGCGCGGCCTGAGCATGTGCATCAGCATCGACGATTTCGGCGCGGGCTACTTGTTCTCCGGGCCGCTCGCATCGGAGGATGTTTCCGCCTTGCTGAGGGAACGGGTTCTCGCGCCAAGCCTGGCCTGATCCGATCACCACCCACCGCCCAGCGCGCGGAACGTCGCCACCGCGGCACGCGCGTTGTCGGCGTGCACGCGGGCCTGCTGGTCGCGCGCGGCCAGCAACTGGCGCTCCTCATCCAACACCTCGAACAGGCTCACGGCCCCGCCCTTGTAAGCATCTTCGGAAGCGCCGCGCGCGCGTTCGTGGGCGTCGATCTCGGTGCTCAGCTCCTTGCCTTGCGATTCCAGCTCGGTCAGCGTGACGATGGCGTTCTCGACGTCTTCGGTCGCGCGCAGCATGGCCTTGCGGTAGTTGACCAGCGCCTCGGCGTTGGCGCCCTTGGCTTGCGCCACCTCGGCATCCACACGGCCGAAGTCGAACAGGCGCCAGCGCAAGCCCGCTGCCGCCACCGGCTGGAACGCGGCAGCGGAAAACAGCTTGCCGCCGCTCAGGCTCTCAAAGCCGAGCAGCGCGGATAGGGACAGCTTGGGGTAGTACTCGGCGGTGGCCGCGCCGATGCGCGCGCTGCTGGCGGCCAGCCTGCGCTCCGCCGCGATCACGTCGGGGCGGCGGCGCAGCAGGTCGGCGGGACCCTGGGCCACGGAGATGGCCGGCACGGCCACGCCGTTCGGCAGGGGGCCAAGCTCGGCGGCGTAGGTGCCCGGCTGCGCGCCCATCAGCACATCGAGCCGGTTCAACTGGGTTTGCAGCTCGATCCGCAAGGGAGGGATGGTGACGCGCGCCTGCGCCACCAGCGCTTGCGCCTGGGCTACCTCGCGGCTGGACGCAAGCCCGTCGTGCAAGCGCAATTGCACCAGGTCCAGCAGCTTGCCGTTGTTCGTCACCTGCTCCTGCGCAATGGCAATGCGCTGCTGCGCGCCGCGCACGCGGAAGTAGGCATCGGCGGCCTCGGCCGCCACCGAGATGCGCGCGCCGAGCTGGTTGGCCTGCGCGGCCTGCGCCTCGGCGTCGGCCGCCTCTGCGCCACGCCGCAGGCCGCCGAACAGGTCGATCTCCCAGCTCGCGCCCGCGCCCACATCGTAGAGCGCGGCATTGCGGTCGTAGCCGGGGAACTTGCTCGCGATCTTGCCTAGCGGGCTTTCCAGCGACTGATGCACCTTGGCCGCCTGCGCCGACAAACTGCCTTGGGGCAGCAACTGCGCACCGGCCTCGGCGGCAGCGGCCCGCGCCTGCTGCACGCGGGCAAACGCGGCGGCCAGGTCCAGGTTCTGGTCCAGCGCGCGCTGGACGATGCGCGTGAGCGCGGGATCGTCGAATCCCGTCCACCAGGTATCCAGCGGCGGCGCAGGCTGGCGCGTGGCGCGTGCAGCCAGCGCATCGGCATGCGGGTAGCTGGCTGCGGTGTCGGCCGCGGGCGTCTTGTAGTCCGGGCCTGCCGCGGCGCAAGCCGCCAGGCCCAGCGCCGTCAGCGCTGCCGCGCAGAGCGCGGTGGCCCGCGTCGCGTGCCGGCGCAGGTGCTGGTACGGCCGCGGCTGTTCAGGCGCGAGTCCGGGGCGGGGCGGGGTACGGCTCATGTCCATCTCCTTCAGGGATTCAGGGAAACCAGGAAGCGGCTTGATCGCCGCCCCAGCGGTTTTGTTCAACAAGTTACTTGCATGATGATATTTACAACTCTATACTAACTTTCATCTTGATAGCAACCTGATTTCCCGGAGGTGGCGAACATGCAGAAAAAGCCGCTCGACAACGCGCCTTGCCCCATTGCCCGCAGCCTGGCGCGGGTGGGTGAGCCGTGGAGCATCCTGATCCTGCGCGAGGCGTTCTATGGCAACAGCCGCTTCGACGAATTCCAGAAGCAGCTGGGCATTGCGCCCAACATGCTGGCGCGCCGCCTCGAAACCCTGGTGCGCGAGGGCCTGCTTGCGCGGCGCCAGTACTGCGAGCGGCCGCCGCGTTTCGAATACCTGCTGACTGACCGGGGCCGCGAATTCCGCCCGGTGATGCTGGCGCTGCTGGCCTGGGGCAACCGCCACTTCTCGCCCGAGGGCGAGAGCGTGCTGCTGGTGGACCGCCAGACCGGCGCCACCGTTATCCCGATCCTGGTGGATGCGCAGACCGGGCATCCGATTACCGATGCCGATCACGTGGTCGTGGCCGGCCCGGCCGCCAGCGAGGGCGTCCGCCGCAAGCTCGAAAAGTCGGCGCGGGCACGCGCGGCCACCATCCCCGATGTCCCGCAGGCAACTGTCCATATGTGAAAGCGCTGCAGCGTTAGCGTGTTGAAGCAAAAGTTAGAGCGAAAACCAGAGGAAGCGTCATGACAAGCGATATCACCGCCGAGCGTGCAGGCCCGGCGCCCATCCCCGTTACCCGCAAGCCCCGCATCAGCCGCAAGCGGCTGATCATGACCGGCGCGCTCATCGCCGCCGGCCTTGGCGCCGCCGCCTATGGCCAGCACTGGTGGACGCACGGCCGCTTCCTGCAAAGCACCGACGATGCTTATGTCGGCGGTGAAGTCACGGTGATTGCGCCGAAGGTGCCGGGCTACCTGGCGCAAGTGCTGGTGACCGACAACCAGCAGGTGCACGCCGGCGACTTGCTGGCCCGCATCGATGACCGCGACTACCGCGCCGCGCTGGCCAAGGCGGAAGGGGCGGTGGCCGCCCAGCAGGCGCTGCTGGCCAACCTGGACGCCACCCGCTCCTTGCAGGAAGCCGTGATCGGCCAGGCCCGGGCGGCGGTCACCGCGGTGAATGCCGACACCCTGCGCTCGCGCGACGACCAGGTTCGTTACCAGAGCCTGGCTGCCAAATCGGCCGTATCGGTCCAGAGCTCGCAGAAGGCTGACTCGGACTACAAGCAAGCTCTCGCCAACACGCAGAAGGCGCAGGCCAGCCTGCTCGCGGCGCAGCGCCAGGTCGACGTGATTGCCACGCAGAAGCTGCAAGCGCAGGCGGCGCTCGCGCAAGCCGTTGCCGAGCGCGACATCGCCAAATTGAACCTGGGCTACACGGAGTTGCGCGCGCCCATCGACGGCACCATCGGCAACCGCCGCGCCCGCGTGGGCGCCTACGCCGCGGGCGGCGCGCAACTGCTGTCGGTGGTGCCGGCACGCGGCCTGTGGGTCGATGCGAATTTCAAGGAAGGGCAGCTTGCGCATCTGCGCCCGGGCATGCGTGCCACCGTGGAGGCCGACGTGTTGCCCGGCCGCGTGTTCCACGGCCGCGTACTCAGCCTGGCGCCGGCCACGGGGGCACAGTTCAGCGTGCTGCCGCCGGAGAACGCCACCGGCAACTTCACCAAGATCGTCCAGCGCGTGCCGGTGCGCATCATGCTGGATGACAACGAGGCCGCGCTGGCCATGCTGCGGCCCGGCTTGTCGGTGCTGGCGCAAGTCGATTCCCGCGCCGACGCGCAGGTGCAACCATGAGCAGCAGCGTCCTGGCCGAGCCCGGGCAGGCCACGCAGCCAGCCGAGCCCGCGCAGCCGTCCGCGCCGGCGTATTCCGTGGCCTCCATGAGCACGGGCGCCAAGGTGCTGGCCTTCGCTACCATGTGCGTGGGCATGTTCATCGCCTTGCTGGATATCCAGATCGTCTCGGCCTCGCTGCGCGACATCGGCGGCGGGCTGTCGGCGGGCACCGATGAAACCGTGTGGGTGCAGACCAGCTACCTGATCGCCGAGATCATCGTGATTCCGCTGTCGGGCTGGCTGTCGCGCGTGATGTCCACACGCTGGCTGTTTGCCGTTTCGGCGGCGGGCTTTACGCTAACCAGCCTGCTGTGCGGCCTCGCCTGGAACATCCAGAGCATGATCGCCTTTCGCGCCATGCAGGGCTTCCTCGGCGGCTCGATGATTCCGCTGGTGTTCACCACCGCCTTCGCCTTTTTCGGCGGCAAGCAGCGTGTGATTGCCGCAGCCACCATCGGTGCCCTGGCCTCGCTGGCGCCCACGCTCGGGCCCACCGTGGGCGGCTGGATCACCGACAACTACTCCTGGCACTGGCTGTTCTTCATCAACCTGGTGCCGGGCATCTTCATCACGGTGGCGGTGCCGCTGCTGGTGCGCGTGGACCAGCCCAACTGGTCGCTGGTGCGTGGCGCCGACTATCTCGGCATGACGCTGATGGCGCTGTTCCTCGGCTGCCTGCAGTACACGCTGGAAGAAGGCCCGCGCTGGGACTGGTTTGGCGACGATGTGATTCTCACCACGGCCTGGATCTCGGGCATGGCGGGCGTCGGCTTTGTCTGGCGCAGCCTGACCTACGCCCATCCGGTGGTGGACCTGCGCGCGCTCAAGGACCGCAACTTCGCACTCGGCTGCTTCTTCTCGTTCATCACCGGCGTGGGCATCTTCGCCACCATCTATCTCACGCCGCTGTTCCTGGGCCACGTGCGTGGCTTCAGCGCGCTGCAGATCGGGCTGGCGGTGTTCTCGACCGGTGTGTTCCAGGTCATGTCGATCCCTGTCTATGCCTTCTTCGCCAATCGTGTGGACCTGCGCTGGCTGATGATGTTCGGGCTGGGCTGCTTTGCCTTCTCGATGTGGCAGTTCGCGCCGATTACGCATGACTGGGGCGCGCAGGAACTGTTGCTGCCGCAGGCGTTCCGCGGCATGGCGCAGCAGTTCTCGGTGGCGCCGGCGGTCACGCTCACGCTGGGATCGCTAGCGCCGGAGCGGCTCAAGCTGGCGTCCGGGCTGTTCAACCTGATGCGCAACCTGGGCGGCGCGATCGGCATTGCCAGTTGCGCGACCATCCTGAACGACCGCACCAACCTGCATTTCCAGCGCCTGGCTGAGCACCTGAACTACAGCAACGAGGCCATGGGCGCGCTGCTGCAGGCGGTGGGCAGCAATATGGCCGCGCTGGGCCATGACGTCGCCGATGCGCAGTCCGCCGCGCTCAGGCAACTGTGGGCACTGACCTGGCGCGAGGCGCAGACGCAGACGTTTGGCGATGCCTTCCTGGTCATCATGGTGTGCTTTGCCATCGCCACCGCCATGGTGCCGCTGCTGCGCAAGGCGGGGCCGCCCATGGCGCCATCGGCCGATGCGCATTGAGGCCTTCCACACCCGGGAGATGAATGATGAACACCCGTTTAGCTAGCGCGCTGGCCTGTGCCGCGCTGTTTGCCGCCATGGCGGCACAAACCGTCCACGCCGGCACGGAGCGCCCGCGCGACTCCGGCGTGGGATGCGCCCGCGCCGACAACCGCTATTGCAAGGCGCCGCAGGGCGCGGCGGCTGGCGATGCGCAAGCGCCATGGCTGGCCGCTACGCGGCCGGCTTCGTCCACCACCCCAAGGAGCCTGTGATGAAAACCAGGGAAGTTGTGTTATGCCACCCCGTTCGCACCGCCATCGGCGCCTATAACGGTTCGCTCAAGGCCACGCCGGCAACCGAACTGGGCGCGGCGGTCATCCGCGAGACGGTGCGCCGCGCTGGCGTCGATCCAGAGCGGATCGGCAGCGTGGTCTTTGGCAATGTGATCCAGGCGGGCAACAGGATGAATCCCGCCCGGCAGGCGGCCATCGGCGCGGGCCTGCCGGTTTCGCTGCCGGCGATGACGGTCAACCGCGTGTGCGGTTCCGGCGCGCAGGCCATCGCCAGTGCCGCCGATGAAATCTGGCTCGGCCATGTCGACGTGGCGATTGCCGGTGGCATGGAGAATATGGACCAGGCGCCTTACCTGATGCCCGCCGCCCGCTGGGGCAGCCGCATGGGCGACGCGGCACTGCAGGACAGCATGCTGCGCGATGGCCTGGTGGATGCATTCTCGGGTGAGCACTCCGGCTGGCATACCGAGGACCTGGTGGCGCGCAACAAGATCAGCCGCGACGAACAGGACCGCTGGGCCGAACGCTCGCAAAGCCGCTTTGCCCGCGCGCAGGAGCAAGGCCGTTTCGTGGAGCAGATCATCGGTGTGCCCGTGAAGGCAAAGGGCGGCACGTCCACGTTCAACGTGGATGAAGCGAACCGGCCGGATACCACCTTCGAGATTCTCAGCAAGCTGCGTCCGGCGTTTCGCAAGGACGGCACCATCACCGCGGGCAATGCACCGGGGCTCAATAGCGGCGCGGCCGCCATGCTGGTCGCCGAACGATCGCTGGCCGAGAGCCTCGGGCTGGCGCCGATGGCCCGGCTGGTGGCCTATGGCGTAGGCGCCGTCGAGCCGGGCTTGTTCGGCCTTGGGCCCGTTCCGGCTGTGCGCCAGGCGCTGCAGCGCGCGCAATGGGCGCTGGGCGATGTCGAGTGGCTCGAGATCAATGAGGCCTTCGCTGCGGTGCCCCTGGCAGTGGCTGGGGAGCTCGGATTGCCGCTCGACATCATCAACGTGGAGGGCGGCGCGATCGCGCATGGCCATCCCATCGGCGCAACCGGGGCGGTGCTCACCACACGCCTGCTGTACGCGATGCGTGCGCATGGGCTACGCCGGGGCATCGTGACGCTGTGCATCGGGGGCGGGCAGGGCATTGCGCTGGCGCTCGAAGCACTGGACTAGACGGCACCGGCGGGGACGGCATTGCGGCGTTTCAATCCAGCTATCATGTTGAAAGTATCAAGATGCCGAAGCGGAGTCCTCAACCATGCAAAGAAAAACCTTCAGGAACATGCAATGCCCCATCGCCCGCGGGCTGGAGCGGGTTGGCGAGTGGTGGAGCATGCTGCTGATGCGCGAGGCGTTCTATGGCGCGCGGCGTTTCGACGACTTCCAGAAGAACCTGGACATCGCGCCCAATATGCTCACGCGCCGCCTCACCGCGCTGGTGGAGGAGGGGCTGCTGGAGCGCCAGCAGTACTCGGAGAAGCCACCGCGCTACGAGTATGTGCTGACGCAATGCGGGCGGGATTTCCTGCCCGTGCTGCTGGCCATGCTGGCCTGGGGCAACAAGCACTTCGCGCCGGAAGGCCCCAGCGTGGAATTGCGCGACAAGGAAACCGGCAAGGTGGTCGATCCCGTGCTGGTGGATGCCGGCACGGGCGAGCGGCTGAGTTTCAAGCGGCATGCCCTGGTGGCCGGCCCGGCCGCCGCGGACGGCATGCGCCGGCGCCTGGCATCCGCCGCCGGCTTCCTCGGGGGCGCCGAGCAAGCCGGGGAGGCGGGCGACGCGGTGCTCACCGGCGACCTGCCGTAGGCGCTTTGCACTGTTAGCCACTGTTGGCCGCAGTTAACCACGGTTAAGCAAGTCGGACATTGAAGCGGGGAACGTCATGAAGATTCTGGTCCTGGGCGCTGGCGCCATGGGTGGCTACTATGGCGCTCGCCTGATGCAGGCGGGGGCGGATGTCACGTTCCTGGTGCGGCCACGGCGCGCCGAAGCGCTGGCGAGAGACGGCCTGACCGTGCGCAGCGAGCTTGGCGATATCCGCGCCGCCGTGAAGACGGTGCTGGCCGAGCACGCCAAGGCAGACTACGACCTGGTTCTGCTGGCATGCAAGACCTATGACCTGGACAGCGCGATGGCCGCGCTGGGCCCGGTGCTTTCTGCCAGCGGGGGCAAGCGCGCGGCGATCCTGCCGCTGGTCAACGGGTTGCGCGCGTATGAGACGCTGGACGCGCGCTACGGCCGCGACAGGGTGCTTGGCGGCGTGTCGTACATTGCCACCACGCTGGACGCCGCTGGCGCGGTGGTGCATCAAGGCGCGGTCGACAGGCTCATCGTGGGCGCGCGTGTCGAGTCGGCACAGGGCCTGGCCAGCGCCTTCCATGCGCTTGCGGCCAGCACGCCCGGCACGCGTGAGTTGTCACCGGCCATCGACCAGGCGCTATGGAACAAGTGGGTGATGATCTCGGCTGGTGCGCTGATGACCTGCCTGATGCGCGGCACCGTCGGCGAGATCGTCAGGACGGTGGACGGCCGGGCGCTGATGCAGCAGGCCATGGACGAATGCGCGGCGGTGGCGCGTTTGTCCGGGCACGCCTTGCCCGAGCCGGTGGCCCAAGCCATGGCCGCGCGCCTGCTGGACGAGAACTCGGCCTGGGCCGCCTCCATGATGCGCGATATCGCGCAGGGCGCGCCCCGCCTGGAGGCGTACGACATCGTCGGCGACATGGCGCAGCGTGCCGCGCGGCTGGGGCATGCGGTGCCGCTGGTGCGCATCGCCTATAGCCACCTGCAGGTCTACGAAGCGCAGCGCGCCGCGGCCTAACGCGCCGAGGCCGCCTGCGCGGCGGCGGCCGCGCGGCGCTCCCGCGCCGCACGCCGGAACATGCCCGGCCCCACGCCAAAGTACGCTTTGAAGGCGCGCCCGAAGGCGGCCTCGGAGGCATAGCCGCAATGCTCGCCGATGCTGGCCGCGGAGCCGCGGTCCAGCGTCAGCAGGCGGGCGGCCATTTCCATGCGCAAGGTGGTCACGAACTGCAGCGGCGTCTCGCCGCTGAGCTGGGCGAAGCGCCGCGCGAACGTGGCGCGCGACACATTGCACACCGCCGCCAGCGACGCCACCGACCACGGCTCGGCCGGGGCGCGCAGCACCGCATCGATCGCCTTGGACAGCCGCGCATCGGCCATCAGCGCCAGCAGGCTATGCGTGACGCCGCCCTGCGCGATCAGCGCGCGCAACAGCAGGGTCAGCAACGCGGTGGAGAGCTGCCCGATGACCGCCGCGCCACCTGGCTCGGGCGCCTGCGCCTCGTTGCGCATCATGTCGATCAGCGCATGCAGCCAGGCGCAATCGGCGCGCCGCGCGGTGGCCACACGCAGCACCGGCGGCAGGTTGCGCAACAGCACCGTGCCCGGCAAGCCCAGCACGAACGTGCCGCACAGCATGTCCAGCGGATGCGCGTCGCCGGGCATCGTCACCTCGGTCAGCAAGCCATTGAAGCGCGTCGTCTGGGCCGGCATGGCGCGGTGCGCGCCGGCGGCACCTTCGGCCCCCTCGGTCCCATCGGGCAGGCTGCGCAGCGTGTGCGCGCTGCCATGCGGGAACAGCAGCACGTCGCCCGTATCGAGCGAGATGGCCTCCTGCGCCACCAGCGCGCGCGCCTGCCCCTTCAGGATGATGTGATACGGCAGGTGGCCGGCGGGCGCCGCCGCGTTGTCCACCCGCCAGTTGCCGGCGAAATGGCAGTGCAGGTCGACGGTGCCGGCGGGCGAAAGCATACGCACAAGTTCGGTCAAGCTATCCATGGTGGGAACGGTGGCATCAAGACGGATACGGCGTGTTGAGACGATAGGGCAAGATAATGCGACGATTATATGCGGTAAATCGCATATGGCGCGCCTAGACTTCAGTCCATGGAAGCAGCGCAACAAACACAGCGCGGGTCCATCAACCAACCGCAAAGGAGTGCCGTCATGTCCCGTCTTTACACCATCAACCCCGCCGAAGCCACCGGCCAGGCCGCCCAACTGTTCGCCGCCATCAAGGGCGCCGTGGGCAAGGTGCCCAACGCTTACGCGGTGATTGGCAGCAATGCCCCCGAGGTGCTGGCCCACGCGCTGCAAACCGGCGCGCTGCTCAAGAATGCTACGCTCAGCGCCCGCGAGCTCGAAGCGATCAACCTTGCCGTCAGCGAAGCGTCGGGTTGTGACTATTGCGTGGCCGCGCACACCATGACCGGCAAGATGGCCGGCTATACCGCCGAACAAACGCGTGAGCTGCGCGCCGGCGAGTACCCGCAAGACAGCAAGATCGACGCGCTGGTCCGCTTCGCACTGGCCGTGACCACGACTTCCGGCACGGTGCCTGCCGGCGTCGTCGCCAATGTGCGCGAAGCCGGCTACACCGATCGGCAGATCGTCGAGAGCATCCAGGCCATCAGCGCGATCCTGTTCACCAATATGATCAACCGCGTCAACGATACGGTGATCGATTTCCCGAAGGTGGCGTGAGAGGCGGCGGAAGGCGAGGAGATCGTGACCCGCCTTCCGTTTGGCTCGCGTCTATCGACATGCGGAATCTTTCGTTCCGCTGCGATGCCCCTGCTGTGGACAATGAGGATCACGAGCGTCATGCCTGTCTTTTCGGCAAGACATTAATCCGATCGATCCAACCAGCGTCCATTCATGTCCCGACCCCGATCCCTACTCCGCATTCTTGCCACTGGCCTGCTGCTCGGCGCCACGTTCTCCGCGCTGGCCGACACCGCCATTCTCAACGCCGGCTACGACGTCACCCGCGAGCTGTACCGTGAGATCAACCCCGGCTTTGTCGCTAACTGGAGGCAGGCGAGTGGCGAGACGCTGGTCATCAACCAGTCGCATGGCGGCTCGAGCAAGCAGGCGCGTTCGGTAGCCGATGGCCTGGAGGCCGACGTTGTGACCATGAACCAGGAGACCGACATCGATATCCTGGTGCAGCGGGGCGTGGTGGCGCAGGACTGGAAGAAGCGCCTGCCGGACAACGCGGCGCCGTACTACTCCACCATCGTGTTCCTGGTGCGCAAGGGCAATCCCAAGCGCATCCTGGACTGGGAGGACCTGGGCCGCGCTGGCGTGCAGGTGATCGTGCCGAACCCCAAGACTTCGGGCAACGGGCGCTACACGTACCTGGCGGCGTGGGGCGCGGCTATCCGCAAGGGCGGCAGCGAGGCCCAGGCGCGCGATGCGGTGGGCCGCCTGTTCCGCAATGTGCCGGTGCTCGATACCGGCGGCCGGGGCGCGACCACCAGCTTCACGCAGCGCCAGCTTGGCGATGTGCTGGCCACCTTCGAGAGCGAGGTGCACCAGATCCGCAAGGAGCTGGGAGACAGCTTCGAGGTGGTGTATCCGAGCCAGTCGATCATCGCGGAAGCGCCGGTGGCTGTGGTCGACAAGGTGGTGGACAAGCGCGGCACGCGCAAGGTGGCCACGGCCTATCTGCAATACCTGTGGTCCGATGCCGGCCAGGACGTGATCGCCCGCCAGTTCTACCGGCCGCGCTCGGCCGCGGTGCTCAAGACTCACGCGGCGCTGTTCCGGCCGATCCAGCTGTTTTCCGTCAGCGACGTGTTTGGCAGCTGGGCGCAGGCCCAGAGCCGGCATTTTGCCGATGGCGGCGAGTTCGACAAGATCTACCAGAGCCGCCTGTAAGCCAGGCGCAGGCGGCGGGTGAGTCCCGCCGCCCGCTTGCGGATGGCGTATCCGCTACGGCTTCGGGCTCAGCCCATTCAGGTGCTTGACCAGCTTGCCCAGCGTGGTGGCCTGGATCAGCAGGCTGAACACCACTACCAGGTAAGTCACGCCGATCAGCATCTCGCGGCCGGGGAACTCCGGCAGCGATAGCGCCAGCGCAATCGAGATGCCGCCGCGCAGGCCGCCCCAGGTCATGATGGTGGCCGAGTGCGGATTGAGCCGGCGGAAATTCTGCAGCGCCAGCAGCGGGATGGCCACGCTGATGCCGCGCGCAATCAGCACCACGGGAATCGCCGCCAGCCCCAGCCAGACGATATGCAGCTGCAGCGACAGCGCGATGATCTCCAGCCCGATCAGGCCAAACAGCACCAGGTTGAGCAACTCGTCCAGCAGGCCCCAGAAATTGAACAAGTGTTCGCGGGTCTTCTCCGACATCGACTTGCTGGTGCTATGGTTGCCGATCACCAGGCCCATGATGACCACCGACAGCGGCGCGGACACGTGCACCGCTTCAGCCAGGCTGTAGCCGCCGGTGGCGAGCGCCAGCGTGATCAGTATCTCGACCGGATAGCTGTCGATCCCGCGCAGCAGCACCGACGCCACATAGCCCACCACAATGCCCAGCACCACGGCGCCCAGCACTTCGCGCACCAGCGCGAGCGCCACGTGCGAAGCAGAGAATTCGGTGGCGCCGGTAGCTAGCCCCACCAGGGTCAGGAATGCCACCACCGCGGTGCCGTCGTTGAACAGCGATTCGCCCGCAATCTTGGTTTCCAGGCTTTCCGATGCGCCCGCGTTCTTGAGCACGCTGAGCACGGCGATCGGGTCGGTAGGGGAAATCAGCGCGCCGAACACCAGGCACCACAGCAGGCTGACCGGGTGGCCCAGCCACTGTGCGACATAGAAGAAGCCGAACCCGACCGCGGCGGTCGAGATCACCACGCCGACCGTGGCCAGCATGACCACGGCCCGGCGCTGGCGGCGCATGCGTGAGAGGTCGACGTGCAGGGCGCCGGCGAACAGCAGCAGGCTGAGCAGGCCGTGGAAGACCACGTCGGAGAAATCGATCTGGGCCACGAGCTTGCGGGCCTGCGCGACCATTTCAGGGTGGTTGAAGCCGAGGATGGACACGCTCAGGCAGGTCACCAGCCCGACGGCGGTGATGCCCAGGGTGTCGGGCAGCTTGATGAAGCGGTGGTTGATGACGCCGAAAATGGCGATGAGGGTGAAAAGGGCGCCAGTCCCTTGGAATACAGTCATGCGGGGAGTTCTCCTTGCAGATGGGTGATGCGGGTGTTTCAAGCATTACAAGCGTTACAAGCACTAGCGGCACTAGCGGCACTAGCGGCACTAGCGGCACTAGCGGCACTAGCGGCACTACTGGCAGTCCGCGTCGGGTGCGACGCTATGTGGATTTTGTGCCACATCAACCATATCAGCAATTGGGAAATTTCTTCAAGTGGCGCCCGCCTGACAAAAAAAAGAGGTTCAGCCGCCGCTGAACCCCCTTGCTTACCTGGCTCGCCGCTGCGTCAGCGGTTCAAGCCCCGGACCCTATCGCGCCGCCATGCGCCCTGGCCAGGCGGAACTGGCCTACCGCATCGGCGAGCTTGTTGGCTTGCTCATGCAGGAAACCGGCGGCCGCCGAGGCTTGCTCGACCAGCGCCGCATTCTGCTGCGTTGCCCCGTCGAGCTGGCTCACGGCCTGGTTGACCTGCGTGATGCCCACGCTTTGCTCGCTGCCGGCATTCGAGATTTCGCGCAGCACCTGCTCGACCTGCTTCACGCTGGCCACGATGCTGTTCATGGTCTCGCCGGCGTCCCGCACCAGCTCCGCGCCCGAGTCCACCTTGGCCACCGATTGGCTGATCAGTCCTTTGATTTCCTTGGCGGCCTGCGCGCTGCGCTGGGCCAGCGTGCGGACTTCGCCAGCCACCACGGCGAATCCGCGTCCCTGTTCGCCGGCGCGGGCGGCTTCCACGGCAGCGTTGAGCGCCAGGATGTTGGTCTGGAAGGCGATGCCGTCGATGACCCCGATGATGTCGTGGATCTTGGCGGAGGCGGTCGAGATTTCCTGCATGGTGGTCACCACGCGAGAGACGGCATCGCCCCCCCGGTTGGCGACCTGGGAGGCCGCGGCCGCCAGCTCGCCGGCGCGCACGGCGGCCTCGGCCGAGTTTTGCACGGTGCCGGTGAGCTCGTCCATGGCAGCCGCTGTCTGCTCCAGGCTGGCTGCGGCTTGCTCGGTACGCGAGGACAGGTCGATATTGCCCTGTGAGATTTCGGCGGTTGCCGTGCGAACCGATTCGCTGCTGTCCCGGATATCGATCAGCACCGTGGCGAGCTTGTCGGCAAACTGGTTGAACGCGCGGGCGATCTGCGTGACCTCATCGTTGCCGTCGGCCGGCAGGCGCTTGGTCAGGTCGCCGTGTCCGGAGCCGATTTCGTCCATCGCCTCGCGCACCTGGGACAGCCGCCGGAACGCAGAGGCAGTCATGACCGAGCCGACTCCCGCGGCGAGGAAGGCCACCGCCACCAGGGTCATGAACATGGCTTGCAGCACATTGCGCAGGCCGGCCAGGGCTTCGTCCTCATCCATGGCAACCACCACTTCCCAGTCGGAGTTCTTGACCGGCTCTGCATGCAGCAGCTTGGTGGCGCCCGCGATCTTGACTGCGAGGGGCTGCTCGGGATCCGACAGGCTGGCCAGGGCGTTCGCCGTCAGGTCGGCGGACAGATCGGTGGCCGGCTTGAGGTTGAGCTTGGCGTCCGGATGCGCCACGATGCGCCCGCTCTTGTCGGCCAGGAAGGCAAAGCTGGCCGGGGTGGGGTGGATGCCGTTCACGGTGGAGGTCACGGCGTCCAGGTTCACATCGGCAGCCACCACGGCCTTCAACTGGCCATTGGCCAGCACAGGCAGGGCCAGCGTCACCACGAGCTTCTTGGTCGCCACATCTTCATACGGCTGCGTGATGACCAGCTTGCCGGCGCTGACGGCGGCCTGGTACCACGGGCGGCCCGTGGGATCGTAGTCGGCCGGGATGCCGAGGTCGCGGGAAAACACCGCATGCTTGTCCGGGTAGCCCGCATAGGCCACGACAAAGCCGCCGGATCTTTCCAGCTGCGTGACTGCGGACATGGGATCGGTGGAAAGGCTCTCCGGGGATACGGCTTGCACCATGTCGGCCCGCGCGGTCAGCCACTCGGTGATGGCTTGCGCGTTGCCTTGGGTGATGGTGGCGAGGTTTTGCCGCAGCGTGCGTTCGTCGCTGTGCTTCGTGACTACGTAGGTGATGCCGGTGGATGCCGACAAGGCGGTGACAACGATGGCGACACAGGTCGCCGTAATGCGTGTACGGAGCGAGAGAAGCATGCGCGTTGGGTAGGGGGCGGTGGTTAAAAAAGGCCTCCGACAATTTTGTTGTCGGCCAGCATGCCCCGGCTAACGGAAGGCTGGAGGGGAACTGTAGGGCTGAAACGGCAATGTGCAGACATTTCGCCGTACTAGTGCATGGCGGCGCCCCGCGGCGTGGTGAATACGCCGCTATTGCGCAACGGGACTCAGTTTCCGCACCGTCCTTACCTCAGCCGCCAACCTCAAAAAATGCCAGGAACCGACGCATGATGGGTGACAGCGCCCCGGTGCGATGCGCCACCAGCACACGGCTGGCGGCATCCTGGCCAGCCAGTGGCCGATACGTCACGCCGGGGATGCCGGTGCGCGCGTAGATCTCCGGCAGCACCGATACGCCGGCGCCGCTCGCTACCAGACCAATGATGGTGGTCGCCTCGCGCGCCTCCTGGCCGATGCGCGGGGCAAAACCCGCCCGGTTGCAAAGCGTGGTGACGTGGTCGAACAGCCCGCAGCCCAGCCCGCGGGGGAACAGCAGGAAAGGCTGTGCGGACAGCGCGCCGATATCGATCCCGGCGTCGTCCACCGGGTTTGCCAGTGCGTGCGAGGCAGGCAGCACGGCGACCAGGCGGTCGGCCAGCACTTCGTGCACGGTGACGCTGGCGGGCGGGTAGAACTGGGGCGACGGTCGCAGGAAGCCAATGTCGATCTCACCTTTCTCCAGTCCTTGCAACTGCTGGCCGGTGGACATATGCACCAGCTCCAGCATGGCGCGCGGGTGGTCCACGCGGAACTGCTGCACCGCGCGCGGAAACGCGTCCTGCATCGGCACCGAGGCGGTAAAGGCCACGCGGATCTCGCCCGCCTCGCCGGCGGCAACCTGCCTGACCACCTCGCGGGCCTGCTCCAGGTTGGCGAGCGCCGCCCTGGCCTTGTCCAGGAACAGCGTGCCCGCCGGCGTGAGCGCCACATGGTGGCGGGACCGGTCCAGCAGCGGGCTGCCGAGTTCGTCCTCCAGCGCCTTGATCTGGGTGCTCAGCGGCGGCTGGCTGATATGGAGCTTGCGCGCGGCCTCGCTGAAGCTCAGCGCTTCGGCCACGGCGACGAAATAGCGGAGCTGGCGGAAATCCATTGCTTATATCGAAGTGAAATAACAAGGGGTTTGAAAACGTATTGGACAGTATCACGGCAGATGCCCAGAATGCACGCAAGCGGCCTTGAGCCGAATGACAAATTGCACCATCAGGAGACAACCATGCTGCGCCGCCCCTACCTTGCCGGCTTCCTGGCCGCCGCGCTCTCGCTGGCCGCCAGCGCCGCCAGCGCCCAGACCTACCCGGCCAAGCCCATCCGGCTGGTCGTGCCTTATGCCGCCGGTGGCGCGGTGGACATCGTGGCGCGCTCGGTCGGGCAAAAGATGAGCGTGCTGCTCAAGCAGCCCATCATCGTCGACAACCGCCCGGGCGCCAGCACCAATATCGGCATGGAGGCCGTGGCCAAGGCCGCGCCGGACGGCTACACCATCATGATGGCGTCCAATAGCCTGGCCACCAATGCGGCGCTGTTCGCCAAGCTGCCGTTCGACCCCGCACGGGATTTCACGCCGGTGGCGCGCGTGGGACAGGCCTCGCTGGTGCTGGTGGTGCCGGCAAAATCCAGCGTGACGTCGCTCAAGGGCCTGGTTTCCCAGGCGCAGGCCCAGCCGGGCAAGTTCAGCTATGCCTCGGCCGGCAACGGCAGCTCGGGCCATCTCGCCGGCGAGCTGTTCAAGGAAGCGGCACACATCGACGTGCTGCATGTGCCTTACAAGGGCGGCGCGCCCGCGATCACCGACCTGCTGGGCGAGCGCATTTCGTTCATGCCGATCAACCCGCTCGAAGTCATCACCCATATCCGCGCCGGCACGCTGCGCGCCATCGCGGTGGCAAGCGACCAGCGCACGCTGCTGCTGCCGGACGTGCCGACCTCGCGCGAGCAAGGCTTGCCGGGCTTCACCGCCTCGGTCTGGTGGGGGCTGGTGGCGCCGGCCAAGACGCCGCCGGCCGTGATCCATGAGCTCAATACCGCAGCCAATGCTGCGCTGGCCGACCCCGATGTGCGCAAACAGCTCGCGCAACTGGGCGTAACCATCCTGCCGGGCACGCCTGAAGCTTTCGGCCAGTTCGTGCGCGGCGAAACCGCCACCTGGAACGGCGTCATCCGCAAGGCGGGCATCACGGCCGACTGAGGCCTCACGCGCATCCGACGATCCTACGATCCGACACGACCCAATACGATCCAATACGACCTAACAAGATCCAAGAGAGTCCCCATGTCCGACATCCAAGCCCAAGCCCAGCCGGACGCGCAGCGTCCCTCGATCCTGGTGGTCAGCGCGCACGCCGCCGATTTTGTCTGGCGTGCCGGCGGCGCCATCGCGCTGTACGCCGAGCGCGGCTACAACGTCAAAATCGTCTGCCTGTCCTTTGGCGAGCGCGGCGAGTCCGCCAAGATGTGGCGCCAGCCGGGCATGACCATCGAGCGCGTCAAGGCGGCTCGGCATGAAGAAGCGCAGCAGGCCGCCGACATCCTGGGCGCGACGCTGGAGTGCTTCGACCTGGGCGACTACCCCATGCGCGTGACCGACGCAGCGCTGCTACGCCTGGCCGATCTCTACCGCGCGCTGCGGCCCGAACTGGTGTTGAGCCACTCGCGCGAGGACATCTACAACTTTGACCATCCGCTCGCCACGCACGTCGCGCAGGAAGCGCGGGTCATCGCCCAGGCGCATGGCTACAAGCCCGAGGTGCCGGTGATCGGCGCGCCGCCTGTGTTCCTGTTCGAGCCGCATCAGCCTGAGCAATGCAACTGGAAGCCCGACGTGCTGCTCGATATCTCCTCGGTGTGGGAAAAGAAGCAGCGCGCCTTCGCCACCATGGCGGCGCAGGAGCACCTGTGGGAGTACTACACCCGCGTGGCGCTGCAGCGCGGCGCGCAGGCCGCGCGCAACTCCGATCGCAAGGTGAAGTACGGAGAAGGCTATGCGCGCGTGTTCCCGCAGGTAGCACAGAGCCTGTCATGAAGACCATCGCCTATCGCAACATCCTGCGCGCGGCCGCCGCGGACATCGACGCACTGGGCACCGCCGGTGTCGCCACGGTGCACGAGGCGCAGCGCCGCACCGGGCTGATGAAGCCATACATGCGGCCAATCCAGGCCCGCGCCGCCATTGCCGGCAGCGCCGTGACGGTGCTGATGCATCCCGGTGACAACTGGATGATCCACGTCGCGGTGGAACTGGTGCAGCCCGGCGACGTCCTGGTGGTGGCGCTGGTCAGCGACTGCACCGATGGCTTGTTCGGCGACCTGCTGGCCACCTCGCTCAAGGCGCGCGGCGCGCGCGGCCTGGTGATCGACGGCGGCGTGCGCGATGTGGCCACGCTCAATGCCATGGGCTTCCCGGTCTGGTCGCGGGCGGTTTCGGCGCAGGGCGCGGTCAAGGAAACCGTGGGCGCGGTCAATGTGCCGGTGGTCTGCGCCGGCGCCCACGTGCGGCCCGGCGACGTGATCGTGGCCGACGACGACGGCGTGGTGGTGGTGCCGCGCCCGCTCGCTGCCGAGACCGCGCGCCGTGCCGCCGAGCGCGGTGCCATGGAGGAGGGTAAGCGCACTACGCTGGCCTCCGGCGTGCTGGGGCTGGACATGTACCAGATGCGCGAGGCGCTGGCGGCCAAGGGCCTGGTGTACGCCGACCAGACCGTGGACTGGTACAGCGGTTTCGACGAGGCCTGACCGGGCGGCCGCAGCCGGTTCGCGATCTGGTATAAGCGTCGCAGACACAAATCCAGACACGAATCCAGGCCGGGGAACCCGATGGAACTGCGCCAGCTTCAGTATTTCGTCCGCGTGGTGGAGCTTGGCAGCATGAGCCGCGCGGCGCTCGACCTCGATATGGTGCAATCCGCCATGAGCCAGCAGATCAGCCGTCTGGAGAGCGAGCTGGCCACCCGGCTGCTGCGCCGGACCACGCGCGGCGTGACGCCCACCGAGGCCGGGCTGGCCTTCTTCCGCGAGGCTCAATTGGCGCTGCGCCATGCCGAGCAGGCCAAGCGCGCCGCCCACCATGCGCGGCTGTCCGGCACGGTCAGCGTGGGGCTGGCGCCCACCACGGCTTCGGTCATCGGAGTGCCGCTGATGCGCGCCATGCGCGAGCGCTATCCGGATGTGCGCCTGCATATGGTGGAGAGCCTGTCCGGCCACCTCGGCGCCATGCTCAACGCCCGCCAGCTCGACCTGGCCGTGCTGTTCGACACCGTTGTAGCGCGCCGCTGGAGCGTGACGCCGCTGCTTGAGGAAACCCTGTTCCTGATCCGCTCGCGCCGCGCGCTGCCGGCCGAGGTTGACGCCGAGGCGCCGCTTCGGCTGCGCATGGCGCAGTTGCGGGACGTGCCGCTGATCATGCCCACCGGCCTGCATGGGCTGCGCAGCACGCTCGATGCCGCCTTCGCCCGCGTGAAGATCGTGCCGCAGGTGGTGCAGGAGGTGGATTCGCTGGCCATGCTGATGGACGCCGTGGACCTCGGGTTTGGCGCCACCCTGCAGCCCTGGGCCGCGGTGGGGCGCTATGCCGATGCGCAAGCGCGTTTCCACCTGGCCGAGATCGCGGACCCCAAGGTGCGGCGCCAGAACGTGCTGTGCAGCCTCTCCGACGACGAACTATCGCCCGCCGCGCTGGCCTTGCGCGTGGTACTGGCCGACTGCGCCCGCGAACTGGTGCGCTCCGGCGCCTGGCGGGGGGCTCGGCTGCTTGGGCCGGAGGGATGATGCACGTGCCCCGGGGGGGTATCACGATTCGTGATGCCCCCATGCGATCCGGGGGCTTAGCAGGACGCTAGCGGGCCGCTACAGTGCGGGCATCCCCACCGGAACCCTCATCGTGCTGTCCATCATTCAAATCCTGGAGCCGCCCCTGCCGGCTCTCCCGAGCCTTGCCGGAGGCGCGCACCCATGATCGACGTCCTGGTCATCGGCGGCGGCAATGCCGCCTTGTGCGCGGCCCTGATGGCGCGCGAAGCCGGCGCCAGCGTGCTGCTGCTGGAAGCCGCGCCCCGCGAGTGGCGCGGCGGCAACTCCCAGCACACCCGCAATCTGCGCTGCATGCACGACGCGCCGCAAGACGTCCTGATCGAGGCCTATCCCGAAGAGGAATACTGGCAAGACCTGCTTAAGGTCACCGGCGGCCTGACCGACGAGCGCCTGGCCCGCCTGGCCATCCGCGCCTCGTCGACCTGCCGCGACTGGATGCGCAGCCACGGCGTGCACTTCCAGCCGCCGCTGTCAGGCGCGCTGCATGTGGCGCGCACCAATGCCTTCTTCATGGGCGGCGGCAAGGCGCTGGTCAACGCGTACTTCCGCAGCGCCGAAGCCCTTGGCGTCAAGGTGCGCTACAACGCCCCGGTGGACGCCATCGAGCTGGACGGCGGGCGCTTCAAAGCCGCTCGCATCGGCAGCGAGCGCATCGAGGCGCGCAGCTGCGTGCTGGCCGCCGGCGGCTTCGAGTCCAACCGCGCATGGCTGCGCGAGGCCTGGGGCCAGAACGCCGATGGTGACTGGCCGGCCGACAACTTCCTGATTCGCGGCACGCGCTTCAACATGGGCGTGCTGCTCAAGTTCATGATCGAAGCCGGCGCCGACGCCATCGGCGACCCTTCCCAATCGCACTGCGTGGCCATCGACGCGCGCGCGCCGCTGTACGACGGCGGCATCTGCACGCGGGTGGACTGCGTCTCGCTGGGCGTGATGCTCAACCGCAATGCCGAGCGCTTCTACGACGAAGGCGAGGATTTCTGGCCCAAGCGCTACGCCATCTGGGGGCGGCTGGTCGCGCAGCAGCCCGGACAGATCGGCTATTCGATCATCGACGCCAAGGCCGTGGGCCGCTTCATGCCGCCCGTGTTTCCGGGGGTGCGCGCCAACACGCTGCCGGAACTGGCGCGCCAGCTCGGGCTGGACGAGGCCACCTTCATGCGCACCATCGAGGCTTACAACGCGGCGTGCCGTGTCGGCACATTCGACCACACCGTGCTGGACGACTGCCACACCGAGGGCATCGCCCCGGCCAAGACCCACTGGGCGCGGCCGATCGATACCGCGCCGTTCTTCGGCTACGCCCTGCGCCCCGGCATCACCTTTACCTACCTCGGCATCAAGGTGAACGAGCACGCCGCCGTGCACTTCGGCGGCAAGCCCAGCGCCAACCTGTTCGTTGCCGGCGAGATGATGGCCGGCAACGTGCTCGGCAAGGGCTATACGGCAGGTGTCGGCATGGCCATCGGCACCGCCTTCGGGCGCATCGCCGGCACCCAGGCCGCCGCCGCCGCGCTCGGGCGGCCAAACCGCAACGCATTCCAGGAAGAGCAGCATGCAACATCTTGAAGCGCTGACGCGCGAAGCGGCGGCACTGGCCCAGGGCGCGCTGCCGCTCAGCGGGGACGAGGCCGAGGTGGGCCGCGTCATGCAGATCTGCAATGCCTGCCGTTATTGCGAAGGTTTTTGCGCGGTGTTTCCCGCCATGACGCGCCGGCTGGAGTTCGGCAAGGCCGATATCCACTACTTGTCCAACCTGTGCCACAACTGCGGCGCTTGCTATCACGCCTGCCAGTACGCGCCACCGCACGAGTTCGCGGTCAACGTGCCGCAGGCCATGGCCAAGGTGCGGGTCCAGACGTATTCCGACTACGCCTGGCCCGCCGCGCTCGGTAGCCTGTACCGCCGCGCTGGCCTGGCCACCGCGCTGGCGCTGGCAGCCGGGCTGGCGTTGTTCCTGGCGATGGTGCTTGCCATGCGTGGCAGCCTGCTGCACGCACCGCTGGCCGGCAACTTCTACGCCATCTTCCCGCACAACCTGCTGGCGGCGATGTTCGGCCTGGTGTTCGGCTGCGCGGTGCTGGCGCTGGGCGTGGGCGTGACGCGCTTCTGGCGCAGGGTCTCGCCCGGCGAGCTGCAAGGCGAGGCGCGCGGCCCGGCCATCGGCGGCGCCGCGCACGATGCATTGCGGCTGCGCTATCTGGACGGCGGCCACGGCCAGGGCTGCAACAACGCGGACGACACGTTCACGCTGTGGCGCCGGCGCTTCCACCATTTCACGTTCTATGGCTTCATGCTGTGCTTTGCCGCCACGGCGGTCGCCACCCTGTACCACTACCTGCTGGGCCTGCATGCACCGTATGCGCCCACCAGCCTGCCGGTGTTGCTGGGCACGGCCGGCGGCATCGGCTTGCTGATCGGCCCGGCGGGCCTGCTCTGGCTCAACCTGAAGCGCGACCCGCGCACCGGCGATGCCGCTCAGAAGCCGATGGACCGCGGCTTTATCGCGCTGCTGTTTTTCACCAGCCTGACGGGCCTGGCGCTGCTGGCCTGGCGCGACACCGAGGCCATGGCGCTGCTGCTGGCGGTGCACCTGGGCGTGGTGATGGCGTTGTTCCTGACGTTGCCTTACGGCAAGTTCGCGCACGGCGTCTACCGCGGCGCGGCGCTGCTCAAATGGAATATCGAAAAACGCCGGCCCGGCAGCCTGGCGCTTGGTCGGCCCGATTGAGGTGTTGTGGGCTGGGCGTCAAAAGCAACTGCAGTTTCACCACCCCTGCGGGGCGGCGACCTACTTTCTTGTCTTGCCAAGAAAGTAGGCAAAGAAGGCGCGCCGGATGGGGCGACTACCTCCTCGGGCTTCGACGAAAAGAGCGGCCGGGACCCAAACTCGCATCGCCTTACGGCGATACTCAGACATGGGTCCCTCGTTTCCGCTCTTTTCGCCGAATCCCGAGGCGCCCCATACGGCCTTGGCACACCACGGCTCGCTTCGCATCGCGTTGGGGTGTGGCCCGCCCTTCGGGCGCTTCACACGGCTACCACAATGGGTTGATCTTGCCGTCGGTTGGCCCCCCTCTCCCACTTGTGGGAGAGGGGCCGGGGGAGAGGGCGGGTGCTCGCCATTGCGATGTCCCTCGCGTTCCTGTTGGCTTCAGGCGGCGCTAACCGGCGTGAACGTTGGCACCGGCGGCCCGTCGTCCGTCGGCGTGAACGTCAGCTTCACTTCCTGCCCGATGCGCACGGTATCCAGGTCGCAATCCACGATGTTGGTCATCATGGTCACGCCTTCTTCCAGCGTCACATAGGCAATGCAAAAGGGCGTGGGGCCGGCACGGCGGGTGACGCTGAACGAGTAGATGGTGCCGCGTCCCGAGGCCTGCTTCCATTCGGTCTCGCCCATGCAGAACGGGCACAGCGTGCGCGGGTACCAGTGGGGCTTGCCGCAGGATTTGCAGTGCTTGACCAGCAGGCGGCCGGCGCGGGCAGCTTCCCAGAACTCGGTGTTGTCCGGGGCGACCTGCGGTGCTTTGAGGGGAGTGGCGGTGTAAGGTGTGCTCATCTTATTACTCCCGTTCCAGGATGACGGTGGCGCTGCCGTGGCGCGAGCCGAGGTAGCCGCCGGTGCCTTGGGCCAGGGCCAGGTCGCAGTTCTTGACCTGCACGGCGGGATGGGCTTCGCCGCGCAGCTGGCGCACCGCTTCGATCACCTTGGTGATGCCGCCGCGGTTGGCCGGGTGGTTGTTGCACAGGCCACCGCCGTCGGTGTTGAAGGGCAGCTTGCCCACGCCGGAGATCAGGTTGCCGTCGGCCACGAACTTGCCGCCTTCGCCCTTCTTGCAGAAGCCCAGGTCTTCCAGCTGCATCAGCACGGTGATGGTGAAGCTGTCGTAGATCGAGGCGTACTTGATGTCGGACGGGCGGATGCCGGCCTCTTCAAACGCGATCGGGCCGGAGATGGCGGCGCCCGACCAGCTCAGGTCGACCATGCCGCCGAGCTGGCCTTTGACGGCTTCGCCGGCGCCGCGGATCTTCACCATGGGGCGCTTGAGCTTGGCCGCGATTTCCGGGCGGGCGACGATCAGCGCGCCGCCGCCATCGGACACCACGCAGCAGTCGAGCTTGCGCAGCGGATCCGAGATCATCGGCGAATTCAATACGTCCTCCACCGTCACCACATCGCGCAACATGGCGTGGGGATTGTGCTGCGCGTGGTGCGAGGCCGCTACCTTGATCCAGGCAAGCTGTTCGGCGGTGGTGCCGTACTGGAACATATGGCGCATCGCCACCATCGCGTACAGGTTCACGGTCACCGGGCTGAACGGCGCCTCGAACGGCTGGTCGGGCAGGTTCGCGCCCCAGTTGCGCGCCTGCGTGCCGCTCGAGCCTTCCGAGCGTGGGCGGCCTGCCAGCGTGATCAGCGCCACATTGCACTTGCCGGCGGCGATGGCCTGCGCGGCGTGCGAGACGTGGACGATATACGCCGAGCCGCCGGTATCGGTGGAGTCGACGTGGCGCACCTTCAGGCCGAGGTAATCGACCATATTGAGCGCGCCAAGGCCAGGCGCGTCACCCGCGCAAAAGTAGCCGTCCACGTCCTGCAGGGTGAGGCCGGCGTCCTCCAGCGCGCCCTTGGCGGATTCGGCGTGCAGTTGCGCGACGGATTTGTCCGGTGCCTTGCGGGTCGGGTGCTCGTAGGCCCCGACGATATAAGCCTTGCCGTTGATGCTCATGGGTCTCCCTAGTTGTTGTCCCGGGTAAGTTGGTGTGCGGTGATGACTATGGAATATGGAATATGGCCTATGAACTATGGCCTATGAACTATGGCTATAACCGAAGTCCTGTGTTCTTGTTTGGTGCCGCGAGTGTCAAGGTGCGCGCCCGTATTGCTCGCGCAGATCGCGCTTGAGCACCTTGCCGATGGCGTTGCGCGGTAGTTCCTGCGACAGCTCCAGCGCGGCCAGGCGCTGCATTTTCTCCAGCCGGCCATTCACCCAGTCCAGCAGCGCGGCGGCTTGGGCGATGGCGCCGGGCCGCAGCACCACGAAGGCGACGGGCGTCTCGCCCCAGCGTTCCGAGGGCACGCCGACCACCGCCGCGTCCGCGATGTCGGGATGCCCGAGCAGCACCGCTTCGATGTCGCTCGGATAGATGTTGAAGCCGCCCGAGATGACCATGTCCTTCTTGCGGTCCATCAGGATGAGGAAGCCGTCGGCATCGAAGTAGCCAACGTCGCCGGTGCGGATGAAGCGCTTGCCGGTGGCGTCGAACCACTCGGCCTCGGCGGTCTTCGCTGGATGATTGTGGTAGCCGGACATCATCGCGGGGGAATGCCCGACGATCTCGCCTGGGGTGTCGCGCGGCGCATCGGCGGGGAGCTCGCGGCCTTGATCGTCCAGCAGCCGCATATCGGTGTCCGGCGAGGGGCGCCCGACCGTATGCAGCTTGTCCGGGTGCTCATGCGCGCGCAGCTCGCAGCGCCCGCCGCCCTCGGTCATGCCGTAGTACTCGATCAGCGCGCCGGGCCAGCGTGCCAGCACCTGCGCCTTGAGCGCGGCGGCAAAGGGCGCGCTGGTGCAGAACTTATAGCGGAACGATGACAGATCGGTGCTGGCGAAGTCGGGGTGGGCCAGGATGCGCTGGTATTGCACCGGCACCAGCATGGTATGGGTGACGCGGTACTGTGCGGCCAGCGCCAGGTACTGGCCGGCATCGAACTTGCGCATCAGCACCACGGTGCCACCCAGCGACAAGGTGGGGAACAGGCTGACCAGTGTGGTGTTGGAGTACAGCGGCGTGGACAGCAGCGCCACGGTGTCCGGGCCATAGCCGCCCTGGGTGGCGCGCTGCACATGCGACGAGCGCATGCCGAACGGCTGGATGATGCCCTTGGGCACGCCGGTGGTGCCGGATGAATAGATCAGGTTGAAAGCCCAGTCGGGCTGCACGTTGACCGGAGCCGGCCGGGCATCTTCGGGGGCCAGCCACTGGCCAAAGGCAAGGCCCGCGTGGCTGTCGTCCAGTGCGATGCAGGGAATGCCGAGCTCGGCCTCCAGCCCGTGCAGGGCCTGGCGCGTGCTGGCATCGATCAACAGCCGGCGCGCCCCCGAGTCCTGCACCATGCCGCGCAGCGTCTGCGGGTTGAGCGAGGGCGACAGTGGTGCCACCGCTACGCCTGCCCGCAGGCAGCCGAGGAAGGCGGCAACGTATTCGATCGACGTCGCGGCGCAGATGGCGACGGCGCCTTGCGCCGGCACACCGTCTCGCTGCAGCGCGGCGGCAACGCGGTCGGCAAGCCGGTTGAGGCTGGCGAAATCCACGCTGCGTTCATCCAGCACCACGGCCGGATGCCGCGGCCGCAGCGCGGCTTGGGCGTCGACGAGGGCGGCGAGAGGGGTGAAGTCAGTGCTTGTCGGTGACATAGGGCTGCCGTTGGGCTCTTGGGGTGTGCTTGGGTGTCTCATTCATGGCCGGCCTGCCGCGGCTGTGAAAGAGTGTCGCGCCTTGTGCCGGGTTCGACAATTTGGCTTTTTGGAAGAGGGGCTTGCCGGGAATCGTTGTTGCGGCGCACAAAATGGCGCGGAAGGGGCAAGCCAGGGGACAAGCTAGGGGACAAGCTAGGGGACAAGCTAGGGGAGGGGCGCTGCGCGGGGAGACGGAGTGAAAACCAACGTGCGGGGTGGCCCTCGATGGAGCCACCCTATGGCGGAATCAGCCCATGGCCAAGGCCGCCGCGCTCATCTGCTGCTCGGGCGAGGTCTTTTCCATGGACTTGGCCAGCGCGCCACTGGCGCTGGATATGGCACCGGTAAGCGAACTCATGGCCTGGTTCAGCGCTGCAAGACGGACCTGCTTCTGGTCGGCAGAGAGGTTCTGGGCCGAGGCCACGGCTTGCAGTTCCTGCTGCTTGCGCGCCAGCTCGTCGCGCAATTCACGGATTCGCTTGAGCAGGTCCTTGGCCGTATCCGGCAGGTTGCTGTTGTCGATATCACTGTTGCGGCCGCTGGAGCCGGCCGGCTTGCCTGACGCCAGCGTGCGGCCAGCCGATGAAAGATCGACATGGATGCCATCGGACGGCTTGCCGCCGCCCGATTGGCTGGCGGGCGTTGCCTGGCTGGCGGTGGCAAGGCTGGCTGCGCCGGCCAGGGCCGTGGCGGCCGCAAACTGGCCGCCGGTGGAGGACGCCGGATCGATCGTGCTCATCGGATTTGTTCCTTCAGGTAGTGCGCGAACGCACGGGAGGCGGCCGCGCACGGCACACCTGGGTACCCGGAATTAACGAACTCGTGAAGCGGATCTGTAGGGCAATGCAGGTAATTTTGTGATGCTGGCGGCGCCAAATACAGCAATAAGTTGATGATGGGGCTCAAAAAGCCGATGCCACGGGACGCGCCTTGCGATAAAGGATGAGGGTGGCCAGCAGCCCGCATGCCGCGGCAAAGCTCATCCAGTAGCCCGGCGCGGCCTTGTCGCCGGTCACCTCGATCAGGTAGGTCGAGACCGCCGGCGTAAAGCCGCCAAACACCGCCGTGGCAAGGCTGTAAGCCAGCGAGAAGCCGGCCACGCGCACCTCCACCGGCATCACCTCGGTCAGGGCCACCACCATGGCGCCGTTGTACATGCCAAAGAGGAAGGACAGCCACAGCAGCACGATCAGCATGCGCTCGAAGCTCGGCGCGCCCGCCAGCCACGACAACGCGGGATAGGCGGTGACCAGCGCGATGGCCGAAATGGTCAGCAGGATAGGGCGGCGGCCAATGCGGTCGGACAGGGCACCGCCGATGGGCAGCCAGATAAAGTTGGAAATGCCTACGCAGAGCGTGACGGCCAGGCTGTCGGCCGTGCTGAGCTTGAGCACCGTCTTGCCGAACGTGGGCGTATAGACAGTGATCAGGTAGAAGGTGGTCGTGGTCATTGCCACCAGCAGCATGCCGGCCAGCACCGTGCGCCAGTTGCGCAGCATGGAGTCGAATACTTCGCGCGTGCTCGGATGGTGCCGGCGCGTACGGAACTCTTCGGTCTCCTGCAGCGAGCGGCGCAACACGAAGAGGAACGGCACGATCAGGCAGCCGATAAAGAACGGAATACGCCAGCCCCATGCGCCCAGTTCATCGGTCGTCAGCCAGTGGTTCAGCCCAAAGCCAAGCCCGGCCGCGACCACGATGGCGATCTGCTGGCTGGCCGACTGCCAGGCGGTATAAAAGCCCTTATGGCCGGGTGTGGCCATTTCGGCCAGGTAGACCGATACCCCGCCCAGCTCGGCGCCCGCCGAGAAGCCCTGCAGCAGTCGCCCGATCAGCACCAGCAGCGGCGCCAGCACGCCGATGCTGGCATAGCCCGGCACGAGCGCGATCAGGATGGTCCCGCAGGCCATGAGCGACAGCGTCACGATCAGGCCCCTGCGGCGTCCCACCTTGTCGATATAGGCACCCAGCAGGATGGCGCCGAGCGGGCGCATCAGGAAGCCTGCGCCAAACACGGCGAAAGTCAGCATCAGCGAGGCGAACTCGCTGTTTGCCGGAAAGAAGGTGTGAGCGATGTAGGTGGCGTAGAAACCGAACAGGAAGAAGTCGAACTGTTCGAGGAAGTTACCGCTGGTAACCCGCAGGACCGCGCCCAGCTTTGAGGATCCAGGCACTGCCGCGCCTGCCATTTCCGCTTGCATCGCCAGTCTCCTTCGCCACGACGTCCCGGCTATCCGCCGCCTTTCGCGAAAGGTCGGCTAGCCTGTGCGGGCGCGCTTGTGCTGGTCAATATATGCCTTGCAAGCCGCCAGCGCCAGTCCCGCATGTGTGAGGCGCGAGCCGCCAGGCACCCCCCGGCGCCTCGCCCGATACTCAGGCGCCGCGAAACATGGCCGGGCGCTTCTCCACGAAAGCGCTGGTGCCTTCCCGCGCGTCTTGCGACGCCGCGGCGATCATGAACTGCATCGCCTCCACCGCCAGCCCCTCATCGATGGGCAGGTTGATGCCGCGCGTGACCGCGCGCAGCGACGCGGTGACCGCAATCGCGGAATGCCGAGCGATCCGTTCGGCCAGCCGCAGGCAGGCGGGCAGCAGGTCGGCGGCGCTCACAACGTCGTTGAGCAGGCCGAACCGCAATGCGCTGTCGGCATCGATTGCCTCGCCGGCAAGGATCATTTCGTTTGCCCGCTTGCGGCCCACGTGACGCGGCAGGCGCTGTGTGCCGCCAAACGTGGGCGGGAAGCCCAGCTTGATCTCAGGCTTGGCAAAGGTGGCATGCCCGGCCGCGATGGCCAGGCTGCAAGCCTCCACGATCTCGCAGCCACCGCCGAAGGCCAGGCCATTGACCGCAGCGATGACCGGCTTCGGAAACATTTCGATGCGCCGCGTCATGGCTTGTCCCCGCAGCAGGAAGCGGCGCTGCGCCTGCTCGGGGGAGGCCGCGATGTCAGGCGCGAAGCCGGCAATGTCGGCCCCCGCGCTGAAGGCCCGCGAGCCGCGGCCGGTCAGGATCACGCAGCGCACCGCGGGATCTGCCTCAATCGCATCGAGCCGGACCATCAGCGCGTCGATCAGCGCGTAGCTCAGGGCATTGAGCTTGTCGGGGCGGTTCAGCACCAGCAGTGCATGCTGGCCGGATCGTTCATAGCACACCAAGTCGTTTGCGTTGGTCATGTCGGATAGGCTGTTCATCTTCGGTAGGTCCTGGTTGTCTTGTTGTTTTGTTGTCCTGATTGTTTGCAAGGCTTGCCGGTGCGGTTAGTCGATTGTCCGAACGGCGATGCGCGCCGGGTGGCCGCGAAAGCCGGAGACAAAGACAATGGCCTTCTGCCTGGCGCAAAAGCGCTCGCCGCTCACCAGTACCGTGTCGCGGCAAGCCGCCTCCAGCATGGCCGACTGCTGCGTGAGCCACACGATGCCCTCCACGCAGATCAGGTAAGATCCCAACCCGAGCGGGATCCGCAGCGCATCCGGGCCGAGGATCCAATTGCCTTGTCTTGTGCTCACGATCGCCTCCTGGCTAGCCCGCCAATTTCTGCAACGGTGCTTGCATTCTTGCGGGGAACAGCCAACGCTGCCCGGAAGCCTTTTCATGAAGGGTATGCCTGGCTGTCATGTCAATCCTGAGCCGAGCCTCCACCAATGCGCTGCGCGCCATGTCGCTTGAAGCCCTGCGCGGCTTCGAATCCGCCGCACGCCACCTCAGCTTCACCACCGCCGCCGAAGAACTCTTCATCACCCAGTCCGCCGTCAGCAAACAGGTCAAGAGCCTCGAAGACGTGCTCGGCACCGCGCTCTTCCTGCGCGGCGGCAAAGGCCTGAGCCTGACCCCGGAAGGCCGCCAGCTTTACGAGGCGGCGCGCCTGTCCATCGGCCAGCTCGGCGCGGCCATCGACCGCCTGCTCGCCGTTGACCGCATATCCATCGCCGTCACCACCACGCCGTCCTTCGCGTCGCTCTGGCTGGTGCCCAAGCTCGCCCGCTTCCAGGCCGCCGAGCCCGGCATCGACGTGCGCATCGATGCTTCCGAGCCCATGCTCAACCTGGAGCGCGAGGGCATCGACCTCGCCATCCGTCTCAACACACAGCCCCTGGACCCCGACGGTCCGCGCCCGCTGCTGCAGGAGCGCCTGATGCTGGTCGCCGCGCCTGCCGTGGCCGCGCGCATTGCCGACGCCCGGCAGATACTCGATACGCCGCTGCTGGTGTTCCATGACCCCGGCGCCCGCTTTGACTGGATGTCATGGACGCAGTGGTATCAGCGCCTCGGGCTGATGCGCTCGTCCAAGCAGGCATGCCTGTACTTCTCGCAGTACGCGCACGTGCTGAATGCCGCCGCGCAACAGGCGGGCATTGCGATAGGGCGTACGCCGATGGTGTTGCCGATGCTCAAGAGCGGGCAGTTGCAGGTGGTGCTGCCAAAGCATGTGGCTGACGGGCCGACCTATCAGATCGTGACGTCCAGCGTGGTGCGGCCCGGGGTGGAGCGGTTCCGGGCCTGGCTGGAGACGGAGTTGGCGGGGGAGGTGATTGGGTGAGGGCGGCCGTAGGGGAAAACTAAGCAACGACAGTCATTCGTAAACGACCGAGACATTTGGCGTTGTAGGTCTGGGTGTCTATTTATTAAATGAATTTTCAAAAATAATAATTTAATATAATTAAATTATTATTTATTGGTAATTGAATTAATTTCTGTTTTGCGAATGCCGGGGAAAACCAGCGCAGCGCTCCCCAAGCTAGCCGCAAGGGCCATCGAGTGAGCGCGGTAGCCGTCAAGCCAGACTTCGGTGGGGTATTGGGCAGTTGGTTTCCCGCCGTTATCCAAGCGGGGCAGCGGCGTGCTTATCGCCCCCGTAAGTTGTGGCTTAGATAAAACAGGAGAATCATGGGTCGTATCCGTCTTGCCGGGCTGTTCCTGGCGTTGTGTTCGTTGGCTGGTTGTGCGGTCGTGCAGAAGCCAATTCCTGCTTCCGCGAAGCTCTTTGATGATCGGACGAGCACGGTCGCGGTGGCAGTGCAAAAGCTGCCAGAACCTAACCAGAACATGATCGGGGCGCAGGGGATCCTTGACTACGCCATCAACAAGGCCAATGCACAGGCAATCGTGGAGCGTTTGCAGCGGCAAGACTTCTCGCTGGTAAAGGGGCTGCCGCAGGAACTGGCGAAGGGGCTGGAGTCCCGCCAGGTCAAGGTCGTGCTGGTGGCGGCTCCCGTGGATACGGAGCAGTTGAAGAAGTTCACGGAAGGTTCCGGTGACGGTATTGCGGAGATGGACTACCGGCCTTTGGCTAAGCAGTATGGCGCGGATCGGTTGCTGCTGGTGGCGTCGCGCTGGCTGGGCACTTCGCGCAGCTACTATGGTTTCATGCCGCTGGGAGCGCCGGAGGGCTATGTATCGCTGGTGGGGCAGTTGATCGATCTGCATACCAATCGGCTGCAATGGTACGAGCCGGTGACAGTCAACACGCCCGTGACCGGCGAATGGGATGACGCGCCGGAATATAGCAACCTGATGAAGTCGGTGGACGCGAGCACGCGGGCTGCAACCTCGAAACTGCGCGCGGCGTTGTTTATGGAGCAGATGACAACGGCCACAAGCGCCGCTGTGTCTTCGGGTGCCACGGCGCAATAGGCATTGGCAATGCCATCCTGCCGCGCGCGAGCGCCGCGGCAGGGTGCTGGCGCGCTGGCGCCCATCATCGAACGGGAGCCAGGAATTCGCTGACCGGGGCCGCAACAAGGCCCGCTTGCTTTTTCCTTTCCAATCCCTGGCGACCTCTTCCTAGGGTAATCCCCAATATACCGTATCATCACGCCCGGGCGTCGCGCTGCCGGGCGTTTTGCCGTCTTTGGGCTGCGAGCGTGCCCCATCGCACTTTTTCAGGAAATCCGGGACAAAGCCAAGGTGCGCCGGCAGCCTGCCGGGCGCCAGATCGCCTCCCCTGGGTGCGGTTTTGCTCACATTGAATAAACAGAGGCCACTGATAAGTGGCCTCGGAGACATCCGGACGCTTTGTCGGGGCGCCCGGATTGCCAGGTATTGCAGGAGTTGCTTTTGTCCATGAACGAAACCCAGCGTAGAACTGAGGTTGACCTGATTCGCGGCATCGCGCTGATTTTCATCGTGGTTGACCATGTGAACGGCAGCGTGCTGGCCGATTACACCATCCGCAATTTCGCGTTCTTCGATGCGGCGGAGATCTTTGTCTTCCTGGCCGGCTATTCGGCAGGGGCGGCCTACGTCGCCATGGAGGCGCGGCACGGTGCCTCCGCCGCGCAGAACCGCCTGATCCGCCGTAGCTGGGAGATCTACAAGGCGTTCGTACTGACCGGCGTGCTGATGCTGGTGTTCGGCCTGTTGCTGGCGCTGGCCAAGGTGCCGGCGCCCGCGATCCGGTCCACGGAGGCGCCGATCTTCATGGCGCATCCGTTCAGCACGCTGATTGAGGTGTTCAGCGTGGCGCGGCAGCCTTTTGTGTCGGACGTGCTGCCGATGTACGCAGTCTTCATCCTGTTTGCGCCGCTGGCGATCCGCATGGCGCGCGCGGTGCCACTGACGTTTGTCGGCGCCAGCGGGTTGCTGTGGCTGATGGCGCCGATGCTCACGCCGCTGCTGCCTAGCAGCGATGGCAACGGCTGGAGCTTCAACCCCTTCGCGTGGCAACTGCTGTTTGGGCTGGGCCTGATGGCGCGCCTGCGCCCCGATGTGATCCTGCCGCGCCAGGCGCTGGTGCGCTGGGTGGTGACGGTGCTCGCCGTGGCGGTGACGCTGGCCGGCGTGCTGCTGGCTTACCTGTGGATGCGTCCGCATGTGTACGAGCCATGGTTGCCCACGTGGCTGCCGGCCATGGTTTTCCCGCTGCCCAAGAAGAGCCTGGCGGCGCTGCGCATCGTGAGTTTCCTCGGGCTGGCCTGGCTGTGCTATCTGGCTGTCCGCGCGGGCTGGGTAGCGCGGCTGGCGTCGGTGATGGGGCCGGTAGTGCAGATTGGCCGCCACAGCTTGTTCTGCTTTGTCTTTGGCGCGGTGGTGTCGGTGGTGATCGAGGGCTTTACCTATGGCATTGCCGGCGGCCGGCCGTCGCGGCCGATCGCGCTGGGTGGCGATATCGTGGCCGTGGCGCTGTTGCTGGTGATTGGTGGCTGGTATGGGCGGCGCAAGGAGGGGCGCAAGGAGGGGCGCAAGGAAGCGCGCAAGGAGGAGAGCAGGGAAGAGAGAAGGGAAGAAAGTAAGGAAGTGCAAAAGGCCGCCGCTTAGGCAGCCTTCGCTGGCTTGTGATTGTGATTGTGCTTGTGTGCGATTACGCCGTCATTCCTTGATATCCGCCTGGCGGATCACCTGCTTGTACTTGTCCAGCTCCGCGCGGATAAAGGTGCCGAACTCCTGCGGGGTACTGACGATGGGATCCACCCCGAGCGTCTTCAGCCGGCTTGTCACCTCCGGCTGCACCATGGCTTTCTGCAACGCGGCGTAGAGCTTGTCGATCACCGGCTTGGGCGTCTTCGCGGGCGCCAGGATGCCGTACCAGCCTGAGGTCTGGAACTTGGGAAACCCTTGTTCGGCGAAGGTGGGCACATCCGGCAGGTCCGGCTGGCGCGTGGCGCGGGCAATGGCGATGGCGCGCAGGTTGCCGCTGCGCACGTGGGGCATGGCGGATGCCGCGGTATCGAAGATCATGTCGACCCGGCCCGCGATCACATCAGGCAGCAGCCCAGATCCTCCCTTGTAGGGCACATGCAGCAGGTCGATCCCGGCCTGGCCGCGAAAGATCTCGCCGGACAGGTGCGGCGGCGTGCCGCTGCCGGCGGAGCCGTAAGTCAGCTTGCCGGGGCTGGCCTTGGCGGCCACCAGCACATCCTTCAAGGTCTTGTAGGGCGTATGCGTGTTGACCACCAGCAGCGTCGGCGCCGACGCCAGCAGCGATACCGGCTCGAAATCCTTGATCGGATCGTAGGGCACCCGCGCATACAGGTTGGGGCTGATGGCGTGCGATGCAATCGAGCCGAGGAACAGCGTGTAGCCGTCCGGCGCGGCATGGGCCGCGGCTTCCGCGCCGATCATGGTGCCGGCGCCGGGGCGGTTGTCGATGATCACCTGCTGGCCGAGCGCGTCGGACAGTTTCTGGGCGATCGGGCGCGCCACATTGTCGTTGCCGCCGCCGGGCGGGAAGGGCACGATCAGCTTGATCGGGCGGTTGGGGTAGTCATCGGCGCGGGCGGCGGCCGGCACCAAAGCGAGGGCGGTGACGGCCGTGGCCAGCGCCGCTGCCGCCAATGCGGGAAATCGTCTTGCAGTCATCTTGTCTCCTCCCCCGTTGCCAGGGTGGGTCAGGTCTGTCTTTTTGCGCTTTTTGCGCTTTTTGCACTTTTTGCCTTAGCCAGTGCCCAAGGGGATCAGCCTTCCGATACCGCCACCGGCCGCCCCGTGAGCGGATAGCTGGGGTCGCTGTAGCCCGGCGTGGACGCATGGCCGGGGCGCACCAGGGCGTCGACCATGGCTTCCTCTTGCGGTGAGATCGCCACGCCCACGGCGCCGAAGTAGTCCTCGAACTGGGCCAGCGTGCGCGGCCCGGCGATCACCGAGCTGATGATGGGGTTGGCGAGCACCCAGGCGGTGGCGAACTGGCCCAGCTTGAGGTCGCGCGCCTGCGCATGCTGCTTCAGCGTCTGCGCAATCACCAGCGACTCCTCGCGGAACTCGGTCTCCATCATGCGGCGGTCCGCCCGGCCGGCGCGCGAGTCCCGCGGCGGTTGCTGGCCGGGCAGGTACTTGCCCGTCAGCACGCCACGCGCGATCGGGCTGTAGGACACCACGCCCAGCCCGAAATGCTCGCAGGCCGGCAGGATCTCCACTTCGGGCATGCGGTTGAGCAGGTTGTAGTAAGGCTGGCAGACCGCAGGGCGGGGCACGTTGAGCATGTCGCACAGGCGCGCGATCTCAGCGATGCGCCAGCCGCGGAAGTTCGACACGGCCCAGTAGCGGATCTTGCCGGCGCGGATCAGGTCGCCCATGGCGCGCACGGCTTCTTCGAGGTTCTCGCCGGCGTAGTCGCGGTGCAGGTAGAGGATGTCGAGATAGTCCGTGGCCAGGCGGCGCAGGCTGTCTTCCACGGCGCGCATGATCCAGACGCGCGAGTAGTGCGAGTGGTTGGGGGCGGCCTGCATCGGGTTGCCCAGCTTGCTGGCCAGGACCCAGTCCTGGCGATCGCCCGCCAGCAGCTTGCCCACCATCGTTTCCGACCCGCCCAGGCTGTACATGTCGGCGGTATCGATGAAATTGACGCCATGCGCGCGGGCGCTGTCGACGATGCGGCCGGCCTCGGCCTCGTCGGTCTGGTCGCCAAACATCATGGTGCCCAGGCACAGGGCGGACACCTGCAGGTTGCTGGCGCCCAGGCGCCGGTATTGCATCTTGAAGTCAGACATCTCGAATCTTCCAGGAGAGAAATAAATGCGGTGGGGGCCTGTTGTGGCCGGTTCTGGCTTATCCGGCTTATTGCGCCTGCTTGAAGCGCGCCGCCAGCGCGTCGGTGGCCAGGCGCAGCAGGGTCATGTCGGTCCCCACCGCGACAAAGCGCGCGCCCATGTCGATGTACTGCTGGCCCTGCGCTTCGGTGGTGAGAATGCCAGCGGCCTTGCCGTTGGCGCGGATGCGGCGGATCGCGGCGGCGATGGTTTCCTGCACCTCGGGGTGCTGGATGTCGCCGAGGTGGTTCATGTCGGCGGAGAGATCGCTCGGGCCGATGAACACGCCGTCCACGCCGTCCAGCGCGCAGATCGCGTCGACGTTGCGGATGGCTTCCATCGATTCGAGCTGCACCAGCACGCAGGTCTGCTCCTGCACGTTATGCAGGAAATCCTTGATGCGGCCAAAGCCGCCGGCGCGCGTGCCGCTGGCCACACCGCGCATGCCGCCCTTGGGAAAGCGGCTCCACGCCACGGCATTGGCGGCTTCCTCGGCGTTTTGCACATAGGGCAGCAGCAGCGATTGCGCGCCGATATCCAGGCAGCGCTTGATCCACAGCATGTCGTTCCAGGGCGGGCGCACCACGGGATGGCTCTTGGTCCCTTCGGTGGCCATCAATTGCGTGTGCAGGGTGGAGATGTCATTGGGAGCATGCTCCATGTCGAGCAGCAGCCAGTCGAATTGCGAGCGCGCCACCAGTTCCACCACCTGGTAGGAAGACAGCGAGCACCACAGGCCAATCTGCGGCTGGTCGGCGAGAATGGCTTGCTTGAAGGCGTTGACGGGAAGTTGCATGAAAAGTCTCCGGGGGGTCGGTTGTTGAAGGTGCGGCCCTGTACTGGCGTGCTGGCGTGCTGGCGTGCGCGCCTACATGTCCAGCTTCAGGCCGCTCTCGCGGATCAGGTCGGCCCAGCGTGTTTTCTCTTCGCGGACAAACGCCTGCGTGGCTTCGGGCGTATTGCCGACCGGCTCCGCGCCGAGCTGCGCCAGGCGCTGGCGGATCTCGGGCTGCTGCAGGATGCGCACCACATCGGCGTTGATCTTGCGGATCACCTCCGGCGGGGTGCCAGCGGGCGCGAGCATGCCCTGCCAGCCGCCGGCGGTAAAGCCCGGCACGGCCTCCGCCACGGTCGGCACGTTAGGCCATTCGGGATTACGCTCGCGGCTGGTGAAGGCCAGCACGCGCAGCTTGCCGCCGCGCACGTAGGACGCGCTGGCCACCATGCTGTTGAACATCAGGTCGGCCTGCCCGCCCATCACGTCCAGATTGGCCTGCGCGCCGCCCTTGTTGGGCAGGTAGAGCCAGTCGATGCCGAGCTTGCGGGCGAACTGCAGGCCGGCCAGGTGCGGGCCGCTGCCGATGCCGGTGGTGGCCCAGTTGAGCTTGCCCGGATGCGCGCGGGCGTAGTCCACGAGCTCCTTGAGCGAGCTCGCCTTGGTCTGCGGCGAGACCAGCAGCATGTAGGGCGAGTAGGTCAGCGTGACCACCGCGCTGAAATCCTTGATCACGTCGTACGGCAGGTTCTTGTAGGCCACCGGCGCGATCACGAAGTTGGACAGGTCGCCCAGCAGCAGGGTGTAGCCATCGGGCGCGCTTTTGGCGACGTTGTCCGTGCCGATATTGCCGCCGGCGCCGGTGCGGTTCTCCACCACCACGGGCTGTTTCCAGGTCTCCTGCAGCTTGCTGCCGAGCAGGCGGGCCAGCACGTCGGAGGCACCGCCCGGCGCATAGGGCACCACCACGCGCACCGGGCGCTGCGGCCAGGGCGCGGGGCCATCGGCGCTGGCCGGCAGCGCCAGCGCGGTGAGCGATGCGGCCGCCAGCAGGGTGATCCATTTGCGCAGCATGGTTGTCTCCTTTGTTCTTTTGGTTTTTTTCAGGCTGTTTGCTGCGGCTTTGGCGCCATCGCGATCGCCTGCAGCATGGCTTCGGTCATGCTGCGCGGATCGGCCACGCCCTTGCCGGCAATGTCGAACGCGGTGCCGTGGTCCACCGAGGTGCGCACCGCCGGCAGGCCGATAGTGACGTTGACGCCGGCTTCCAGCCCCAGCACCTTGACCGGCCCGTGGCCCTGGTCGTGATACATCGCCACGACCAGGTCGAAGTCGCCGCGGGTGGCGCGGTAGAAGAGCGTGTCGGCCGGCAGCGGGCCATCCACCAGCCAGCCGCGTGCACGGCAGGCTGCCACGGCAGGGGCGATTTTCCCGGCTTCCTCGCCGCGCCCGAACAAGCCGTTCTCGCCGGCGTGCGGGTTGATGCCGCACACCGCCACGCGCGGCTGGGCGATGCCGCTCTTTTGCAAGGCCTGCACGCCGCGCGCGATGGTGCGCTCGACCAGGCCAGCGTTGATCTTCTCCACCGCATCCAGGATGCCGATGTGCGTGGTGACATGGATCACCCGCAGGTTCGGCGCCAGCAGCATCATCGAGACCTCTTCGGTGCCCGTGAGCGCGGCCAGCATCTCCGTGTGGCCGGGGTAGCGGTGGCCGCCCAGGTGCAGGGCCTCCTTGTTGAGCGGCGCGGTGCAGATCGCATCGACCATGCCGGCCTGCACGAACTCGACGGCGCGCGCGATATAGCGGTAGGCGGCATCGCCGCAGATGGCCGAGACCTTGCCGTAAGGCGTGTCGGCGGGGATCAGCGCCAGGTCGATGCAGGCGAGGGTGCCGGGCTCGAACGTGGCTTCGTCGGGGTCCGTCACCCGCGCGATGCGCAGCTCGGTGCCGGTGCGGCGGCAGGCGTCTTCCAGGCGCGCGGCGTCGCCCACCACGAAAGGCCGGCATTGCGCATAGAGCGTGCCGTCGGCCAGGCACTTGACGATGATCTCGGGGCCAACGCCGGCGGCGTCACCCATGGTGATGGCAATTCTCGGTCGATACATGGAGGGCTCGCTGAGGCGGGTGTTGGCAGGGCCGGCCTGCTCCGGATGCGTGGGGCTGGCGCGCATGGCATCGGCAGGAGACGCCGGCGCGGTGGTCTGGCGCAGGTGCGCCATGCAGGCCAGCAGCGTGTCGCGCTGGCCAAAGGCGCCGGCCTTGATGCAGACCGGCACCGTGTTGTTGTCGTGATCGAGGCCTGCCGCGCCTGCCGTGCCCGTTGCGTCGCGCAGCTGCGCGCGGGCGCTGGTCACGCCGGGCACCAGTGCGCGCACGTTGGTGAGCTGGCTCACGCCCAGCATCTCCAGCACGGCGCGCGCGCTTTCCCCGCCAGACAGCACCAGCCCCGTCGCCACCTGCGCCAGCGGGGCGGCAAAGCGGGCCAGCGCGGCGCACAAGGTGCTGCCGTCCAATGCCGGGTCGGCCGGGCCTTCGACGTGGATCACCACATCGCGGCCCAGCGCCAGCGCGTTAGCGGCTTGCTGGCGCTGCGCGAGCCAGGCGTTGGATGCCGCGCCGTCAACCAGCAGGCGCGGCGAGCAGGGCACCGGCAGGCAGGTGGCGCACAGCGCCTGGACCTGTTCGGCGGCAAGCGCCGACATGCTGCCGATGACAGCGAGCCGGCCAGTGGTTGCCGGCGCCGTCGCGCCGGCCACGCGTGTGCTGTCGGGGTTTGTTTCCGCGGGCGGCATCGCCACATGCGCGGCCAGTTGCCGCGCGAGCCCGGCGGAGCCAGCGGCCAGCACGGGCCCGGGCCGGGACGCGATCAGCGTGGCCAGCAACGCGAGATCGTCGTCGGTTTGCGCATCGCACACGAGTGCGTCGCATGCGTGATCCAGGCCAAGCGGTGCGGCACCGGCGTTGCCTAGTGCCCGCAAAGCCGGCAGCGTCAGCACGCTGACCCGCAGGCCGGCCGTGCGGAGCAGCGTCGGCAGGTGATCGCTGGCAAGGCCCAGCGTGGACCACAGCCTGGTGCCCGACAGCGGCCTGCCATCCAGGTAGGCCCGGCCTTCGCGCAGCGTGCGGCCCTGCGCCGGAAACGCCGGACAGACCCAGATCGGGCCAGCGGCCCCAACGGCGTTGCGCGCCGCTACCAGCTCGGCGCCGATATGGCCGCGCAGCGTGGAATCGAGCTTGTGGAAATGCAGGCAGTCCATGGCCGCTGCGCTATCCGGCCTGAGCGGGCCGAAGCCATCGGCAAAGGCCTGGGCGAACACCTGCGCGGCCTCGGCGGCGGGGCGTGCCCGCGAGTGGGCATCGAGCGCCTGGATCCGCCCGTCCCATGCCGCGCAAGCCGCACCGGCCGCCGCACCTTGCGCGCGCATCCGCACTTCGCCGCTGCCATTGCCGGCGAACGCCGCCACGCTGTCGCACGCGCCGGAAAGATCGTCGGCAACGATGCGCACGGCGGCGAACCTTGGTGGGGGCACGGCTGTTGGCATGGGTCTGAGCTTGATGAATCAAGGGGGAAGGCATGGGGATGGTGTCTCCTGCGCCCCTGCCTGTCTCACTTGCTGGTTTGCCGTATCCCGGTGAAATATGGTTTTTTGAGCACTCTGTCGTGCTGTTTCCGTGCGGCAAGCCTCAGCATTCAGTCGATATTACACGCCATATCAAAAAAATGCATGCAATTATTTGGTTTGGCATTCAACTGGCGAAAAATGCGCAGCCATTGGGCTTTGCTGCATAATGCTTTCGCCAGTCCGGTCCAACCGCCCGCAAAGGGCAGCGATGCCGGGCCTTCTTCCCACCAGAAATGTCGATCGCAGAGATGTCACAGGAATTGCCCGCGCTCCCGCCGGACCAGGACGACCAGCCGCTTTCGCAACGGGTCTACCAGGCCATGTTGTCGGCCATCATCAGCGGGCAGCTAAAGCCGGGGGAGGTGGTCAACGAAATCCGGCTCGCGCAGGAGCTCGGCGTCAGCCGCACGCCGGTACACACGGCGATTCGCGAACTGGTCAAGGATGGGCTCATCACCCAGGAGGCGAACCGGCGCCCGGTGGTGGCGCGCTTCTCGCGCGAAGATATCCGCGAGGTGTTCGATATGCGCAAGCTGCTGGAGAGCGAGGCGGCTCGCATCGCCGCCGCGCAGCTGGACCGCGTCACGCTCAAGGCGCTGTCCGACGCGGCCGACGCCATGGATGCCGGCGCCGCCACCAGCGTGGACGATGCTGAGGCACTGGTGCGCTGGGCCGATTTCGACGACAACTTCCACCTGGCTATCGCAGACGCTTGCGGCAGCAAGCGCCTGCGCGAGGACATCCTGCGCTACCGCCTGCTGCACCACGGCCTCAACCAGCTGCGCATGCGTGCCGAGCTGATTCCACAGGCGCTGGCCGAGCACCGCAAGATCCTCGACGCACTGGCCGCGCGCGATGGCGACGCCGCCAGCCGCGCCATGCAGGAGCACCTGCATGAGTGGCAGGCGTATTACATGCAGAGGTTTCCGCTGTAGGGCTTGGGCAACGCCGGCAGGGCTTACTCCCCCAGCGCAATGCCATCCTTGCGTTTGTCCGATGCGCCGAGCAGGTCGCCGCATGCACTGCGCATGACGATCTGGGCGCCGCCGAAGTCGCTGCGCCCGCCCAGTTCGCCAAGGCCGGCGGGATCGCTGTAGCCTGCATCGCGCAGGGCTTGCACGATGGCCGGCGGCATGCCGGCTTCGATGGCCAGGGCGGTGTCGGATTCCAGCCGCCAGCGAGGGGCATCCAGCGCGGCTTGCAGGGGTTGCTGCCAGGCCGCCAGCCTTACCAGCAACTGCAACTGGCCTTGCGGCTGCATCAGCCCGCCCACCACGCCGAAGCCCGCGTGGAAGCGCCCGCCGCGCAGGGCCGCGCCGGGCACTACTGTGTGATACGGGCGCTTGGCCGGAGCAGGGCTGTTGATATGGCCCGGCCCGGCAAAGCCGAAGCCGCGGTTCTGCAGCACGAAGCCGCAGCCGGGCACGGCGATGCCCGAGCCGAAGCGCTTGAAGATGCTGGTCATCAGCGTGACCGCCAGGCCGTCGCGGTCCACCACCACGGTGCATACGGTGTTGCCGGCCGGGTCTGCCACGGTTTCCTTGGCGTACTGCATGGCGCGGCCCATGGCCCGCACCGTGCGCAGCACGGCTGCGGGATCGTCCTCGGCCAGCATGGCAGGATCGAGTTCGCCGAGTTCGTCCAGCGCGTGCAGGATGGCCACGCCGTGCGTATTGGGCGGGCATTCCAGCACCGTCAGTCCGCGGAAATCCGTGGATACGGGCGTGCAGAAATCGCCCCGGTGGGCGGCGAAGTCGGCGGCAGCCAGCGCGCCGCCGGCGATGCGGCTCGCCATTTCGGCGGCCTGGGCGGGCTGGCCGAGGTAGTACGCATCGGCACCCTCGGCGGCGATGGCGGCCAGCGTGGCGGCCAGCTCCGGATTGCTGAAGGTCTCGCCGGACGCAGGTGGGCGGCCGGCGCGATAGAGCGCGGCGCAGACCGGGTCATGGTGCAGCACGCGGTCGAACAGCGCCCATTCCCGCGCGGCTACCGGCGCGAGCGCAAAGCCGTCGCGCGCTAGCGCAATGGCGGGCGCGAACAGCCGTTTCCATTCCAGCCGGCCGTAGCGGCGGTGCAGGTCCTCCCAGCCACGCACCGCGCCGGGCGTGGTCAGCGATAGGGCGTGGCGCTCGGGAATGCGCTGGCCGGGCAGGGCCGCCAGCGCATGCATGGGGAACGCGGCCGGCGCGCGCCCGGTGCCGTTGTAGCTGACCGCGTGGCCGTCGGGCTCGACGATCATCGCCAGCATGTCGCCGCCGATGCCCGTTGCCATCGGCTCCACCACGCCCAGGATGGCATCGGCCGCGAGCGCCGCGTCAATGGCGCTGCCACCTTCACGCAGCACCTGCAGCGCGGCCTCGGCAGCGAGCGGGTGGCCGGTGGCGACCATGCAGTGCGGCGCGCGCACGCCCTCGGTGGTGTTGGCACGGCTGGCGCAAGCTGTGGTTGTCATGCGTGGCGCTCCAGGAGGATCAGATCAATCGGATTTGACAAAATGGCGTGCGTGAGCGGCAACGCAGCGCCTCAAGGCCACCGCGCACGCCGTCGATGCCGCCAGGCCTGCCGGTCCGCGCCGAAGCAGCGCCGTAGCAGGCCTGGCGCCGCGGACCTATTCGGCCGCAGCTCCGGCCACCGTCCCGGTGACCGGAACGGCAGCCTTGGCCGGGCTCGCCTGGGCTTCCCAGGACACGGCGATGTCGCCGGTGACGAAGGTCTGGCAGGCCATGCGGTAGCCCTCGCCAAATTGCGCCTCCGACAGGTGCTTGCGCTCTTTTGGCTTGATGGCGTCGGTGAACTCGAGCCCGCGCTCGATCTTGCACTTGCAGGTGCCGCACAGGCCGCCGCCGCACTTGAAGGGGATGCCGCCTTTCTCGCGCAGGGAAACGCGCAGCAGGTTGCTGTTCTCGGGGGCGCTGACGACCTTGCCGTCGTTGCTGACAAAGGTGATTTCAATCATGGAAACGGTCCGATGGCATGAGGGGGCTGCCCGGCGCTGTGCCGGTCATACTCGGTGGATTCAGTCGGTCGCTCGCCAGTCACGCGCATGGACATCACGCTTGACCAGCGTGATGTCCATGCTGCCGAAGGTGGCCAGGCGCGTGAGCTCGTCGCGTGCGCCCTGCAGCGTGTCGAACTGCTCGAGAAACTTGGAGGGCACGTAGTTGATGGTGGGGGCCGGGCGGCTCGCGGCATCGACGTCTTCGCCGAACTCCTCCACAACCTTCACCTTTACCGGGTGCGCCATTTCGGCGATGACGAAGTGCGCCGTCCTGCGGCCGTAGAAGAGATAGTCGTAAGCCTCGACGGCCACCAGGCCCTCTACCAGTTCGGTGCGAAACTGCCCCGGCTTGCTGCTGAGTATTACGTACATGACTGCGCTGCCTGGTGGGTGCTGATGGATTACTGCGCGTTGCCCGGGACGCTGGCTTGCAGGACATTGGCCCCGCCGCTGGCGGTGGCTGCGCTTTGCACTGGCAGTTCGTCCTGGATCAGCTCGATGTCATGCTCCAGCCAGATCTGGCAGGTCAGGCGATAGCCTTGCTCCAGCCGTTCTCCGAGCTGCTTCTTTTCCTTCCAGTTCGGCGGCGGCAGGTGCTCGGCGCCGGCGATCACGCGGCACGCGCATTTGGAGCACTTGCCCATGCCGCACTCGTAGCGCAGGTTCGGATACGGAAACTGCTTGATCCCGGCGCGCACCACCAGGTTGGTGCTGGGCTTGACCTCATCCTCGAAGGTCTGGCCGTTCTTGTGAAATACAACTTTAGGCATACAACGTTTCCGCAAGCGGTCTGGTCTGTCAGGGGCGGCCGGGCGGATGCGCACCGGCCGCGCGTCATCGCACGATCTGGCGGCTGCTTCAGGCAGCCATATCCAGTTCAGGCAGGGGGATTTCCTGCGCGACATAGTCGTGATAGAGGGCGGTGGTGTAGAGCAGGCGCATCTGGGCACCGATCTCGCAGATCTTGAGGCAGCGCTGCTGCAACTCCGGGGTGTTGGCGTGTTCCAGCACGATCTGGTAGCCGCGTTCGCCGTGGATTTCATCCGAGACGATGTGCAGGTCGAAGAACTCGACTTCTTCGTCGGTGAAGTTGTACTTGTCGCGCAGGGTGGGGGTCTGCTTGCGGTAGATCGACGGCACCTGGGATTCCAGGCCAACGACCAGTCCGGCGACGGCCACGACGGGGTCTTCGCGCATGGCCACGGCGTAGCACCAGCTTTGCAGGCCACGGGTGGTGGGTGACATGTTGTCGGGGTCGACCACGCGCTCGCGGGTGGTGCCGCAGGCTTCGGCAAAGCGGATCAGGAGGTCGGTGTGGCGGTCGCCGCCGATTTCTTCCTCATACATATTGGCCAGCAGGAAGTCCTTGGCTTCGGTGAAGCGGTCGGGGGTGCGGGCGTAGATGTAGGCGAGGTAGTCGGCGAAGGGGCCGACGTAGTGATAGTGGTTCTCGGCCCAGCGGGCGAGGTGGTCGCGGGAGAGCTTGCCGCTGGCCCAGGCCACGCTGAAGGGGGCTTTGTTGGCGCTCTTGCCCTTGATGGCATTTTCAAGGGCGGCACGGAAATCATCACGGTTCATCAGTTCGGCCATCGGGGGCTCCTGGGGGAACGAGTTCAGGGTTGTGGGGGACTGCGTAGCATCGTCCGGAAGCGATCTGCTTGACCGGTCATCGTTTTGATAATTGTATACTATCTACAATTAGAAGAAAGGGGTAGTGGTCGATGGTGACAATATGCAGGCCGCATGCCGGCAGGCCCACGTAACGTGAATCAAGCGGCTCTGGCTTCACCCGCGGCCTCGATCTGCCGGTAGGCGAAGCCCGCCAGCGCCACGTCTTCCAGTCCCACGCCCACGGACTTGTAGATCAGGATGTCCGTGTCATTGCCGCGCGGCTTCACGCTGCCGGTCACCACATCGGCTAGCTCGACGACCTTGTCGGCCGGCAGCACGGCGGGATCCGCCAGCACGATGTCCCCGGCCTCGCGCATGGATTGGGGGCGCCACTCCACTACCAGCCGGGCCGCGCGGGAGAGCGCCACGTCGTCCAGCTCGCGGGTGTGCGGCAGGCTCGACCCGATGGCCGCGACGAAGGCGCCGGGCTTGAGGGAATGGCCAGAGAACAACGGCGTGGTAGAGCGCGAGGCGGTGACCACGATATCGGCCTGGGCCACGGCCTGGTCCGGCTCGGCAAGGTCGACCGGGATGCCGCAGTGCCGCGCCAGGCGCTCGGGCATGGCGGCATCGGCATACGGGTCGGACAGCAGGATGCGCTTGAGCGGCAGGGCGGCGGCGAGCTGCCGGGCATGCTGCACGCCTTGCGTGCCGGCGCCGAACAGCGCCAGCACTTCGGCTCCCGGCCGCGCCAGGTGCCGGGCGGCCAGCACCGAGCAGGCAGCGGTGCGCAGCCGGGTGATCGCGCCCGCATCGAACGATGCCAGCGGCCGGCCGTCCTCGGTGGAGAAGATCAGGATGACAAAGGAAAACTGTCCCTTGATGGTGGTGTAGACCTTGGCGCCGGCCACCTGCTGCTCGGGAATCACCGCGCCCAGCGTGGACAGCTTGACGCCGCCGGCCTCGGTACGGATACGCTCCTGCATGGCGGCCTTGCCTTGGCCGAAGCTGCGGAAAGCGTCCAGCATCACTTGCTGGGCGTCAGCGGGGCTGACGTGGCGGTCGATCATCTCATCGGTGATATGCAGCATGGTCTGTTTCCTGGCGTAGCGGGAATGGAGGGGAGCGTAGGGTCTAAGGTGAGGCGAGGTGTGGCGTCAGGCGGGCAGGGCGAGCTTGACCAGTACGCCAATGGCGCCGGCCGTGCACAGCGCCAGCAGCAGCTTGCGCACGGCCTTGGCCGAAAAGCGGTTCTTGAGGTGATTGGACACCGCAAAGCCGATCAGCAGCATGGGCGACAGGCTCAGGCTGAGCCACAGGTCCACCAGCCCGAAACGGCCGGCGGCAGCCAGCATGGCTAGCGAAAACGCCGCACCGGCGCACAGGATGCAGCCGATGGTGGCGCGCAATTGCGGCGGCGGCAGGTGCTGCATGACGATGGCAAAGGGCGGCGCGCCCGCCGAGGTGACCGTGCCCATGAAGCCGGAGGCGGCACCCGCCACCGCCATGTTCAGGCCGGATGCCTGCACCCGCCAGCCCAGCAGGCTCAGCGCCACTGCAGCCAGGATCGACAGCGCGAACACCAGCGCCAGCACTTCGGCCGGCAGTTGCGTCATCGCCGCCACCGCCACCACCGTGCCCGCCGCACGGCCAGCCAGCGCATTGCCCGCCGTGCGCCAGGCAATGGCACGGAACTCGCGTATCGCACCCAGCAACGAGACCAGCCCGCCCATGGCCAGCAAGGGGCCCGGGGCCAGTTGCGGGAAAAACAGCACGGCCACCGGCGCCGACACCATCGAGAAGCCGATCCCGCCCACGCCTTGCAGGCAGGCGCCGCACAGGATCAGCGCACCCATCAGGCCGAATTGCCAGGCGGTGGTGCCGGCGGGAAGAAGGGTGGAAAGTGTCATGGCGGCTTGGATTGAAGTCAGGGATCGCACGCTGCGCCATCGGCGATGGCATCTTGATGGTGCGATGATTTGGTATACAGTCTACATAAAATTCAAGTGGAAGACATCTTGAATAGGCAGAATGGACGCCGCTGGCTCGCAAAAGGTGCCTGACATCCCCGTTTTAGCGCGAAAAATAAGGGTTTGCACCAGATTGGGTGGATTCCCTAGTCCCGGTAGATTTCGCTTGTTTTGATGCAGATCAAGAATATAGTATACGTTCATGGGGCAGCCATAGCCCCGCAAGACAAAACGATGGTCTCTACAGATAAAGATCCAAGGGGAATACATGCAACACGAAGCGGTGATTGGCGCAGCACACTGGATCTACCTGGCGGGCGTGGCGGTGATCGTCCTGACCATGATCCTGCGAGCCAATGTGGTCGTGCCGTCGATTCTGGGTACGTTTCTGGTGGTGTTCGCGCTGACCGGTAGCCCGGTCTCGGCGCTGGGAGGCATTTTTTCGGCAAGCCTGGTGGCGGCCAAGGAGTTGTTCAACATCTTCCTGGTCATCGCTTTCATGACGGCGCTGCTCAACTCGCTGAAGACGCTGCGCTCGGATATCCGCATGGTGGAGCCGTTCCGGGTGGTGATGAAAAACGGCCATTCCGCGTTCTTCATCCTGGCCGGCATTACCTACGTGATTTCGCTGTTCTTCTGGCCCACGCCGGCGGTGCCGCTGGTCTCGGCCATCCTGCTGCCGGCAGCGATCGCGGCTGGCCTGCCGCCGCTGGCGGGCGCCATGGCCATCGCGATTGCGGGGCAGGGCATGGCGTTGTCGTCCGACTATGTGATTGGCGTGGCGCCGGGGATCAGCGCCAAGGCAGCCGGCGCCGCGGTCAGCGCGGTGGTGGTCGCTGATCGCGCGCTGGTACTGTCGATCATTACCGGCGCCATCGCGCTGACCCTGGCCTATCTGTCGATGCGCAAGCACATCGTGCCTGCCAGCGGCGCCTTGCTGACCAATTGGCAAGCGCGCGCGGGCGGCGCCGTGGAAAAGGCCGAGCACGCAGGCACCTTCGACAAGGCCGAGATCGCGCGCGGCACCGAGCACGACGAGCCACTCGTCACCGATGCCAATATCGAGCGCAGCCTGGCCATGGTGGCGCTGCGCCGCGTCAAGTGGTCGAAGTGCTTCGCGGTGGTGACGCCGCTGGCCTTCCTGGCGGTGGTGGCCGTGATGGTGCTGCCGAAGATGGGTTCGGGCCTGCCGGAGTTGAAGGGCGGCGATGCGGCCGCGCTGGTTGGCGGCGTTGCGGCGCTGCTGATGATGCTGGCCACGCTGGCGGCGGAAGGCCCGCGCAAGATGCTCGATGTGTGCCCCGAGCACATCACCGATGGCTTTGTCTTCGCCTTCAAGGCCATGGGCTCGGTGCTGCCAATCGCCGGCTTTTTCTTTGTCGGCGCCGGCGAGACCGCGGCGCAGATCCTGGGCGTCAGCGCCGACAAAGCCCCCAGCCTGCTGTTCGAACTGATCCAGGCTTACCAGCACATGATTCCGGATAACCATGTGCTGGTGGCGTTCGGCGTGCTGCTGGTGGGCATGATCACTGGCATCGACGGCTCGGGTTTTGCCGGCTTGCCGCTGACCGGCACGCTGGCCGGCGCGCTGGGCCCGGTGGTGGGATTCGATTCCGCCACGCTGGCGGCAATCGGGCAGATGGGCGCGGTGTGGACGGGCGGCGGCACGCTGATCGCATGGTCCTCCCTGATTGCGGTGGCCGGATTTGCCCGGGTGCCGGTGCTCGATGCGGTGCGCGCCTTGCTGTTGCCGGTGCTGATCGGGCTGTGCGTATCCACCGTTTGCGCCATGTTCCTCTGGCGCTGAACCTGTCGCACTGAGCGGCAAGAAGCGAGGCCATCCGTGCCTCGCTTTTTTATTCCTGAAGCGCGAATACTCTCTTCACAAAAACAGTAGATAGTATACAATCTACATCAAGGTATCGGATGGCACGGCTAAAGCCACCCGGACCACGCTACGCAGTCCCCACAACCCTGAACTCGTTCCCCCAGGAGCCCCCGATGGCCGAACTGATGAACCGTGATGATTTCCGCGCCGCCCTTGAAAATGCCATCAAGGGCAAGAGCGCCAACAAAGCCCCCTTCAGCGTAGCCTGGGCCAGCGGCAAGCTCTCCCGCGACCACCTCGCCCGCTGGGCCGAGAACCACTATCACTACGTCGGCCCCTTCGCCGACTACCTCGCCTACATCTACGCCCGCACCCCCGACCGCTTCACCGAAGCCAAGGACTTCCTGCTGGCTAATATGTATGAGGAAGAAATCGGTGGCGACCGCCACACCGACCTCCTGATCCGCTTTGCCGAAGCCTGCGGCACCACCCGCGAGCGCGTGGTCGACCCCGACAACATGTCACCCACCACCCGTGGCCTGCAAAGCTGGTGCTACGCCGTGGCCATGCGCGAAGACCCCGTCGTGGCCGTCGCCGGACTGGTCGTTGGCCTGGAATCCCAGGTGCCGTCGATCTACCGCAAGCAGACCCCCACCCTGCGCGACAAGTACAACTTCACCGACGAAGAAGTCGAATTCTTCGACCTGCATATCGTCTCGGATGAAATCCACGGCGAACGCGGCTACCAGATCGTGCTGGAACACGCCAACACCCCGGAGCTGCAGCAGCGCTGCCTCAAGATCTGCGAGATCGGTGCCCAGATGCGCCTGCTCTACACCACCGCCCTCTATCACGACTATGTCGCGCAGGAAATTCCCCTGCCTGAACTGGACATGGCTGCCTGAGCCTGCCCCTGGGCGGAATCGCGGCATTGCATTGGTATTGACGGCCCCGCCCGGGGCCTGACCGGATGAAAGGCTTGGACATCATGGCAGTGGCAAAGACAGACGAATTCAACAACTACATCAACGGCGAATGGTCGAAGAGCGCCAGCGGGCGCACCTTCGACAACGTCAACCCGGCCGATACCGGCGATATCGTCGGCCGTTTCCAGGCCTCGACCGCGGATGACGCGCAGGCCGCCGTGGCCGCTGCCGCAGCCGCGTTCGACGCCTGGAAGAAAACCCCCATCTCGAAACGCGCCAAGATCCTCAACGGCGCCGCCGATTACCTGGAAGCCAACGCTGAACAGATCGCCGAGGAACTGACCCGCGAAGAAGGCAAGGCACTCAACCTGAGCAAGGATGAAGTGCTGCGCTCGGCGCAGACCATCCGCTTCTATGCTGTGGAAGGACAGTCTTTCTCCGGCGAGACCTATCCCCAGGACGATCCCGACATGATCGTCTACAGCCAGCGCGAGCCACTGGGCGTGGTGACCGTGATCTCGCCGTGGAATTTTCCGGTGTCGATCCCGGCGCGCAAGATTGCCCCGGCGCTGATCGCGGGCAACACCGTGGTGTTCAAGCCTTCGTCGGACGCGCCGCTGAGCGGCTACCGGCTGGCGCAGGCGTTTGTCGACGCCGGCATCCCCAAGGGCGTGCTCAATTTCATCACCGGCCGTGCCGGCGACGTGGGTGCGGCCATTACCGAAGCCCCAGCGGTGCGTGCGATCTCCTTTACCGGCTCCACGGCGGCTGGCCAGCATATCCATCGCTCGGTGTCGCTGAGCACGCGCACGCAGATGGAGCTCGGCGGCAAGAACCCGCTGATCGTGATGGAAGACGCCGACCTGGATCGCGCGGTGGACCTCACCATCAAGGGTGGCTTGTCGCTCAGCGGCCAGGCCTGCACCGGCACCAGCCGCGTGCTGGTGATGGCTTCGGTCAAGGCCGCCTACACGGAGAAATTGCTGGCCAAGGTCAAGACCCTGAAGATCGGCAGCGGCATGACGCCCGGCATGGACGTGGGCCCGCTCGCCACCCGCAAGCAGCTCGAAACGGTGCTCGGCTATGTGGAAGCGGGCAAGGCCGAAGCCACGCACCTGTGCGGTGGCGACCGCCTGGGCGGCGAGGCATACGACAAGGGCTTCTATGTCTCGCCGGCCGTCTTCACCGGCGTTACCCAGCAGATGCGCATTGCTCGCGAGGAAATCTTCGGGCCGGTGATCGCCATCATCGAGGTCAGCAGCTACGCCGACGCCATCGCCAAGGCCAATGACACCGAGTACGGCTTGTCGGCCGCCATCGTGACCAGCAACCCACGCTATGCGCATGATTTCGCGCATGACATCCAGTCGGGCACGGTCAAGATCAACCGCACCACCACGGGCAACCTGATCAACGCGCCGTTCGGCGGCCTCAAGCAATCCAGCACTTCCACCTTCCGCGAGTCGGGCCGGGCAGGGCTGGAGTTCTACACGCAGATCAAGACCGTCTACCGCGGCTGCTGAACCAGCGCGCCCGCAAACCAACGGGCATTCACGCAGCATTCACGTATCGAGCAGGAGCAGGACATGAGAAAAGCCATCAAGCTGGAACTGAAGGAAGCCCGTCACATGGTGGCGGCAGCCATCCGCAAGTCCGAGGAAATCGGCGTGCTGGAATCGATCTGCGTGGTCGACGACGGCGGCTACCCGCTGGTGCTGGAGCGCATGGACGGCGCGCGCATCACCGGCCCGCAGATCGCCTGGAACAAGGCTTTCACCGCCGCCGGCCACAAGCGCTCGACCCACCTGTTCAACCAGGCGCCGAACGGCCCCGCGCTGCCGGGTAATGAAGCCTTCGGCATCCAGTGGAGCTTCGAAGGCAAGTTCGCCGTGTTCGTAGGCGGCTTCCCGATCGTGGTCAACGGCGAAGTCATCGGCGGCATCGGCCTGAGCGGCGGCAACGGCGAGCAGGACACCGCCGTAGGCGTGGCAGCGCTGCAGGCCCTGCAGGAACTGCTGGCCGGCGACGACCTGAAGGTGCTGGCAGAGGCCGATATCAAGAAGTAAATCCAGACCCAGCAACAGCCCCGAAAACCGCGCAAGAGCAGCGATGCGAAGCGAGCGGCGTAGGTGTACCAGGCCGTATGGGGCGCCTCGTCGGCAGGCAAAAAGAGCGGAAAAGAGGGACCCATGTCTGAGTATCGCCTTAAGGCGATGCGAGTTTGGGTCCCGGCCGCTCTTTTTGCC
>NZ_JBXANI010000043.1:0-55689 GCF_058801495.1 Cupriavidus sp. GW822-FHT03E04 | reverse complement strand
CGCGCCTTTTTTGCCTACTTTTTTGGCAAGACAAAAAAGTAGGTCGCCGCCCCGCAGGGGTGGTGAAACTGCAGTTGTAGTTGCGGTTGCAGTTGAAGTTGACGTTAAGCCGTAGCCCTCAACGTCAAGCCGCTGCAACCGCAGCCCCCCTTCACTTCCTCACCAACCTCAACTTAGTAATCTCCGACGGCGCCCCAAACCGCTTAGGAGGCCCCCAATACCCGGTCCCCCTGCTCACATACACCCACATCGCCTCATGCCGGTTCAACCCGGCGGTATAAGGCTGCTGCATCGGCACGAACAGGTTCCAGGGCCAGAACTGGCCGCCATGCGTATGTCCGGAGAGCTGCAGGTCGAAGCCCGCGGTGGATGCAGCCGGCGCCGTGCGCGGCTGGTGCGCTAGCAGCACGCGCGCGGCTACCACCGCCGGGGCGCCGTGCAGCGCGCGCGCCGGGTCGCTGCGGTGGCTCTCGTCGAAACGGTGGGCGGAAAAATCGGTCACGCCTGCCAGCACCAGCGCTTCCTCCTCTTCCCCGATCACCACATGCTCGTTCATCAGCACGCGCAGGCCCAGTCCGCGCAGCTCCGCGATCCACGGCTCGGCGCCAGCGTAATACTCATGGTTGCCGGTGACAAAGTAGGTGCCATGGCGGGCCTTCAGGTTGCCTAGCGGGGCCGTGTGCCGGGACAGCTCGCGCACGGTGCCGTCGACCAGGTCGCCGGTGATGGCGATGGCGTCCGGGGCCAGCCCGTTGACGCGGGCGACGATGCGCTCCAGGTAGGCGCGCTTGATGGTGGGGCCAACGTGGATGTCGCTGATCTGCACGATGGTGAAGTCGTGCAGCGAGTCAGGCAGGCCGGCGATGGGGACTTCCACCTCGACCACCTGCGCCAGCCGCCGCGCATTGAAAAATCCCATCACGGTGACCAGCAGCGCCAGCACCGGCAGCGTGGCGGCGGAGCGGGGCAGCAGCCATGCCGGGTGCCAGCCGGCCATCGCGCTCAACAGCAGCACGACGTCGCGTGCCAGCGTCAGTATCAGCAAGGAAGAGAAGAAACCCATGGCCAGCATGCCCACCCAGGTCAGCGCGTCGGACCACGGCTGGTCCAGGCGCCGCGCCAGCAGGCCTGCGGGAATCAGCGGCCAGGACAGCGCCAGCCACGCTACGGCCAGCGCCTTGATGGCAAAGGATACCGGCATGTCGGGTAACAGGCGCAAGCCGATATAGCCGTGGAGCAGGCCAACCACGAGGGCGGCGACGAAAACGGTGGTGCGAGGGGGCATGCCACCTCCAGGGTGTGGGAGTCGGGGCCGGATGCTTCCAGCATTGATATTGTTTTAGAGCATTTCGGCGACGCCGCGACGCTGTGACAGTGTGGCGGGCGTCCTGGAATTGTCGGCGCTGAGCCGCTTTTCCGTTTTGCGCATCGATGGTGTACGTGAGGCCCCCGGCCCGCAGATTCAAGGGGCGTGAGCTGCGCCCGAAAGCACTTAAGTCGCTTGCAAGACAGATTGAATTACTTGCACCACCTCAGTGGTTCCACTTGCATGAACAGTTGCGCATGCTTGCGGCAGCCGCCGCAGGTGCAAATGAACCCGTCGGGTTGGCTGTGGGGCGGCGCGCTGTCGCTCACGTTGCTGTGGCTGCTGGCCACCTGCGGCTAGCACGAGGTGCCGCCGGCGGCGCTGCGGGCGGTGCCAGAGCAGATCATCAAGACCGCGGCACAGGAATCGCCGGTCACTTTCGAGTTTGTCGAACAGACGGAGAGCAGTCAGGCGGTGGATATCCGCGGCCGACGTGTTGCGGGCGCGCTACAAGGGCGGCAACTCCAGCTACCTCGAAGTCACCACCGCGCAGGAGAAGGTGTTCGATGCGCAGCTCGCCGCCATTCAGGGACAGGTCGATGTGTTGAATGGCACGGCAGCCTTGTACAAGTCGCTGGGCGGTGGATGGCCGGCGGTGCCGACCGAGGTCAGGGATGCCGGGCTGAGCGGCAACGCGCACGCCGTGATGCGCTGAGTGGGTCGCTTGCGCCGCCCACTCAGGCTCAGCGCGCCGACCAGTTGGCGCCGCGCACGCCAAACGCCGTCACCATGCCATAAGCGGTGATGCCCAGCGCCACGCCCAGGAAGTGCCCGTCCAGGCCCATGCCCGCGACGTTCGCCAGCAGCCAGCCGCCGCCGGCGGCCAGCGCGATGCGCGAGATGCCGGCCGCGATCGGCCAGCCCATGCGGCCAGCGCCCATCGACGCGAAATACAGCGCCATGCCCAGCCCGAAGCCGCCGAAGGCCGGCGCGACCCAGGACAGCGCGCGCGCCGCGATGCTCGCCACTTCGGCATCCTTGGTGAAGAACCCGGCAAAGGCATCCGGCGCCAGTCCCACCACCGCACCCACCGCGCCGGCCACCGCCAGCGCCATCAGCGCGCCGGCCCAGGCCGTGCGGCGTGCGGTGGCCCAGTCGCCGGCACCGACTGCTCGCCCCACCAGCGCGGTTAGCGCGGAGCCCACGCCGAACGCCAGCGGGATCATCAGGAACTCCAGCCGCGCCGAGATGCCGTATGCGGCCACCGCGGCGGTGCCATAGTGGCGCAGCTGGGTGGTCACAAGGATCGTGGACAGGTTGGCCACCGAGGCCAGCGCGCAGGCCACCAGCCCCACTGACAGGATGCGTGTGAACAGCGCGCGTGACGGACGGATGCGCAGCATCGGCACGAACCCCGCGCCGCCCCGCAGCACCACCCAGGCCATGGCCAGCGCCGCCGCCCACGACACCGCCGCCAGTGACGCGCCGATACCGGCCAGGCCCATGCCCACCGGCTCGGCCAGCGTCCAGGCCAGCGCCGGGAAGACGATCCACATCAGCGAGAGCACCCGCGCCGCCAGCGCATGGCGGCCACCGCCGCGCAGCACCGATGCCAGCGTGTTGGCCAGCCAGGCCGGCACCGCGCCGGCGCCGAACAGCCAGATGGCATACGTGGCGGCCGCGTCCGCCGCGGTCTGCCCCGCCACCGCGCCCAGGACGGCGCGCGGGAAGCCGGCCATCGCCACGGCAAACGCCAGCCCCGCCGTGACCGCGATGATGAGTGCGTGCAGCACCAGCGACGAGGCCTCCTCGCGCTTGTTCGCGCCCAGCGCGCGGGCGATGGCCGCCACCACGCCACCGCCCATGGCGCCGGTGGACATCTGCTGCAGCAGCAAGGCAAACGGCAGCACTACCGCCCAGCCCGCCAGCGCCGCCGTGCCCTGGCGCGCCGCCAGCCAGGTCTCGATCAGTTGCGCGCCTGCCTGCAGGAAGGCGATCAGGCTGGTGGGCGCGGCCAGCAGCAGGATGCGGCGCATCAGTTCGCGCATCAGCGGGTGTGCGTGGGTGGCAATGGATGCGGCTGCGGCTGGCGCCATCGCGGCTCCGGCCATGGGATTGGCTTGCGGCTCATTCATGGCTGGACTCCGTTTCGTCTGTCGGTTGCTCGTCCGCGGTTTGCAGGCCGGCAGCGGCGCCAAAGCGCCGCCGCAGATAGCTGCCCGCGCCAGGGCCTGGCGCCACGCGCAGGTCGTCCAGCGTCAGCGGACTGCCGTCCGGGCGGGCCAGCGCCGGCGTGGCGATCTCCGCGCCGGTGTGCTTGTCCTGCAGCAAGGTGAGCGGGCCGCGCTCGTCGGTCATCCAGCGGTCGGCCCAGGCCTTCAGCGCCACGAAGGCGGGGAAGAAGTCGCGGCCTTTTTCTGTGAGGTGGTAGGCATGCCGTGCACTGTCGGGCGCCGGCACGCGCTCCAGCATGCCGTGTTCCACCAGCGTCTTCAGGCGTGCGCTGAGGATGTTGGGCGCGATGCCCAGGTGGCGCTGGAATTCATCAAAGCGGGTGCTGCCGTAGAACGCCTCGCGCAGCAAAAGAATGGCCCAGCGCTCGCCCAGCACCGCCATCGAGCGGGCAATCGGGCAAGGCATGCTGGCAAAGTCGGTATGTCCCATGGTCTCCTCTCGCGCGGCTTGCAGGGTCGGCTCGGGTTTTTACTTTCGTTTTGCAAGCCAAGGGTTTCGGCGCATCTTAACTTGCAATTTGAAAGTTTGCTGGCGAGCTGCAAGCGGCGTGCGGGGACTACGGTGCGCACAAAGCGGTACCACCCGGGGCGCTGAAGACATCCAGCGCCGGAATCCGCGCGCGCAGGAAGTCGATCAAGGTGCGCGTGGCCATCGACGGATGCAGGTTGGGCGTGGTGATGATGTAGAGCCGGCTGCCCAATCCTTCCGGTTTCCATTCGGTCAGCACCGGCACCAGCCGGCCTTCGCGCACATCGTCCCAGCCGGCGTAGACCGGCAGCAGGCCCACGCCGTGGCCGTCGCGTACCGCGCGCATCAGGAAGGGGAAATGCTCGGACTGCAGGTGCGGGCTCAGTTCCACCTCTTCGCGCTGCTCGCCGCGGTTGAGCGTGAGCACGAAGCGCCGGGCGGGATAGGGCGGGCACAGGAATTGGCAGCGCGCCAGGTCGGCCGGGGTTTGCAGCGGGCCGTGGCGGGCCAGGTAGCCGGGCGAGGCGCAGAGCTGCCAGTCGATGGCGCAGATGTCTCGCGCTACGTGGTCCAGCGGCGGCTGCGAAGTCACCTTGAGCGCCACGTCGATCTCCGCGGCGATCAGGTCCACCACGCGGTTGGCAAAAAACACGCGCAGCGAGATGCCGGGATGCTGCCCGGTGAATTCCAGCAGCAGCGGCGCGAGGAAGGTGTCGCCCAGCCCGGTCGGCACGCTCACGCGCACGTGGCCGCGCAGGGTGGTGCCAAGGCTGTCGATCTCCGCCTGGGCGGACGCCACTTCCTGCAGGATGCGCAGCCCGTGCTGGTAAAGCGCGCGGCCCGCCTCGGTCAACTCTAGCCGGCGCGTGGTACGGCGCAGCAACTGCGCGCCGGCCTGGTGCTCCAGTTCGCGCAGCTGGCGGCTGACCTGCGAGCGCGTGACGCCGCGCCGCCGCCCCGCCTCGGACAAGTTGCCGGCTTCGACGATATCGACAAAGGCCTGGATCAGGTTGAGGTCCATCCGGGATTCCATGGAGAATTGTCGCGTATGGCGCAACATTGTGAGTCGCTGCGAGGGAATTGTCGATACGGGGAGCCGAGGCTACAGTGACCATGCCCTGCGGGATCGCCAAGGCAGGGCCAGGCGGGCGCGACACCGCCCTGAAACAAGCAGGAGACACCATGTTCAAGAACGATCTTTTCGCCGGCCAGCGCGTGCTGATCACCGGTGGCGGCACCGGGCTGGGCCTGATCATGGCCGAGCGCCTGGCGGGGCTGGGGGCGGAGCTGCACCTGTGCGGGCGCCGGCTGGCGGTGCTGGACGAGGCCGCTGAGGTGCTGCGCCACCAGCACGGCACCAAGGTCGTGACGCACGCGGTGGACATCCGCGACGCGGCTGCCGTCGACGCCATGATCGAGACCATCTGGAGCGGGCACGGCCCGCTCGATTGCCTGGTCAACAACGCCGCAGGCAACTTCATCAGCCGCACCGAGGATCTGTCTCCCAACGGCTTTCACGCCATCTCGGACATCGTCTTCCGCGGTACCTTCTACACCACGCAGGCCGTGGGCAAGCGCTGGATCCGCGACGGCCATCCCGGCTCGGTCCTGTCCATCGTCGTGACCTGGGTCTGGACCGGCTCGCCTTTCGTGGTGCCGTCCGCCATGTCCAAGGCGGGCGTGGACGCCATGACCAAGTCGCTGGCCGTGGAGTGGGGCCGCCACGGCATCCGCTGCAACGCCATCGCGCCGGGCGTGATCCCCACCGAAGGCGCGGGCTCGCGCCTGCGTCCGCAGGATGCGCAGCAAGACGCGATGAGCGGCCAGAACCCCACGGGCCGCATCGGCCAGCCGCAGGATATCGGCAACCTGGCCGCTTTCCTGCTGGCTCGCGACAACGCGTGGATCAACGGGCAGACCATTGCGCTGGATGGCGGCGACTACCTTGCCAACGGCGCTTATTTCAAGCAGTACCTGGATTGGGGCGATGCCGAATGGCAAGCCGCGCGCGAGCGCATCGCGGCCACGAACGCCGCCGATCGTGCCGGGCGCACCGTCAACGCACCGACCCCGACCCGCTCTACCACCAAGCCTAGCCAGGCTGGAGACAACTGATGGCCGCTGACCTCCTGTTTGAAGACATCCACCGTACCGGCGCCGAACTGAGTGAGCGCGGCGCGCGCCTGGCCGGCGGCCTGCGCGCGCTTGGCCTGGGCGAAGGCGACGTGGTCGCGGTGCTGCTGCGCAACGACCCGGTCTTTGCCGATATCGTGCATGCCTGCCGCACGGCCGGCACTTACTATTGCCCGATCAACTGGCACTTCACGGCGGAAGAAATCCGCTTCCTGCTGACCGACAGCGGCGCCCGGGCCTTGATCGTCAGCGCCGACCTGCTGGACGGCGTGCGCGCCGTGGTGCCCGCAGGCGTGCAGGTGCTGGCCGTGGCGGCGCCGGGCCAGGACAGCCCCGCTGGCACCACCGGCTACGAAAGCTGGCTTGCAGAGCAGCAGCCCTACGATGGCCCGCGCGTGGCGCCGCGCGGCCACATGGCCTACACCTCTGGCACCACCGGCCGCCCCAAGGGCGTGCTGCGCGCCGCGCCGCCGCTGGCCACGCTGGACGAGCAGCTTGCGCGCATGCGCTCGGTGGTGGCGCAGACCATGGGCATCGTGCAGGGCACGCGCGCGTTGATGGCCGCGCCGCTGTACCACAGCGCACCGGGCGTGTTCATCCAGAATGCGTTGCAGCTTGGGGAGCGCCTGGTGCTGTGCGCGCGCTTCGATCCGGAGCAGGTGCTGGCGCTGGTGGAGAAGCACCGCATCGACGTGCTCTACCTGGTGCCGATCATGTATGTGCGCATGCTCAAGGTGCCGGCCGACGTGCGCGCCCGTTATGACTTGTCCTCGCTGCGCTTTGTCGCCTCGACCGGGGCGCCGTGCGCGCCCGAGGTCAAGCGCGCCATGCTGGACTGGTTCGGCCCGGTGATCCATGAAACCTATGCTTCAAGCGAGGCCGGCATGATTACCGTGGCCACGCCGGCCGACGCCGTGGCCAAGCCCGGCACGGCGGGGCGCCCGGTTGACCAGGGCGAAGTGCGCATCCTGGATGAGCAGGGCGTTGCCTGCGCCCCCGGCAAGATCGGCCTGGTCTATGTGCGCCAGCCCGCCTACCCGGACTTCACCTATCGCAACAACGAGGCAGCGCGCCGCGCCATCGACCGCGACGGCCTGGTGAGCCTGGGCGACATGGGCTACCTGGACGCCGACGGCTACCTCTTTATCTGCGACCGCGCCTCCGACATGGTGATCTCCGGCGGCGTGAACATCTACCCGGCCGAGATCGAGCACGAGCTGGTGCGCTATCCCGGCGTGGCCGACTGTGTGGTGTTCGGCGTGCCCGACGACGAATACGGCGAGCGCCTGCTGGCCATGGTGCAACCGGTGGCGGGCGCCACGCTGGAAGAGGGCGCCATCATCGAATGGCTGCGCCAGCGCCTGTCCGGCTTCAAGGTGCCGCGCACCATCGTGGTGGAGGCGTTGCTGCCGCGCGACGATACCGGCAAGCTGGCCAAGCGCCGCCTGCGCGACAAGTACTGGGAAGGGCGCACGCGGCGGGTTTGAGCCGCACCGGGCACCGAATGCCAAGTACCGAGTACCGAGTACCGAACACCAGACGTCAAAAAACGCCAAGGAGACTACACAATGCATAGCTGGAAAACCGGATGGCGCGCCTGGGCCGGCGCCGCCGTCTTCGCCTGTTCGCAACTGGCCGCTGCCGCCTATCCCGACCGCCCCATCAAGCTGGTGGTGCCCTACACGCCGGGCGGCTCCACCGACCAGTTCGGGCGCGGGCTGGCCGATGGCATGAGCCGCGTGCTCAAGCAGACGGTGGTGGTGGAGAACCGCCCCGGCGCCGCCACCATGATCGGCACGCAAAGCGTGGCGCGCGCACCCGCCGATGGCTACACCATGGTGCTTGCCACCAATGGCAGCATGGTGCTCAATCCCATGCTCTACAAGAAGATCGCCTACGATCCGCCGCGCGACTTCCGGATCTTCACCGTTGGCGCCGAGGCGCCGCTGGTGGTGGTGACCAACAGCCAGGTGCCGGCCACCAATATCCGCGAGTTCGCTGCCTACGCCAAGGCCAGCGGCGGCAAGCTCAACTACGCCTCGGTCGGCCTGGGCAACGCGCTGCAGCTTGCTACCGAAATGCTCAAGACCGAACTCGGGATCTCGGTCACCCATGTGCCGTACAACGGCAGCGCGCCGGCGCTCTCGGCGCTGCTCGCCAACGATGTGCAACTGATGGTGGATGTGGTCAGCACCTCGCTGCCCCACATCAAGGGCGGCAAGCTGCGCGCGCTGGCGGTAACCGGCCGCACCCGGCTGGAAGTGCTGCCCAACGTGCCGACCGTGGCCGAGAGCGGCTATCCCAACTTCCAGGCCGCAACCTGGTTCGGGCTCGCCGTACCGGCGCAGACACCGCCGGACGTCGTGGAAAAGCTGCAGGCCGCAGCCGCGCAGGTCCTCAAGGATCCGCATTTCCGGGCGACCTTCAGCGCACTGGGACTGGTGATTCAGCCGCCGCGCACCCAGGCCGAGATCGACCGCTACGTAGAGGCGGATCGCGAGCATTGGGGCAAGGTCATTCGCGCCAACAACATCAGCCTGGACTGAGCCAGGGGCCTCTGGCGCGCACTTTGTGCGCGGCATGCCCGGCGGCGATCGGCGTATAGTTCCATCACGCCGTGATGAATCCGGCCCTCGGGCTCGTCACGGCGTTTCTTCGCCCACGCCTGCCGCTCCATGAACGACGTCACACCCAATCGCAGCCAAGATCCCGAGCCGTCCGGTCCTGAAGACGTTTCCGGGCGGGCCTCCGACCACAACCGGCTGCGCGCGCTGCGCCGCCGCGCCCGCATGGCAGCGGGCCGCAAGTCGCGCCAGATGTGGCGTATCTCCCGCACCACGCTACGCTACGCCGTCTTCATGTGCGGCGCCGGCTGCGTGGCGCTGTTCTCCCTGATCTTCGCCTGGATTGCCGAGGTGGCACTGCGCTGGAACGCGCACCTGACAGCGGCCACGCCCTGGCTGGCCTTTGTGCTGCTGCCGTTCGGGCTGGCCGCGCTGCGCTGGCTCACCATCGGCCTGGCGCCGCAGGCGCGCGGCAGCGGCATCCCGCAGGTGATCGCCGCGTTCGGCCTGCCCCCGGCGGGGCCGGCGCAGAGCTTGCTGGTGTCGTTCCGCCAGTCCATGTGGAAAGTGCTGCTGACCACCGGCGGGCTGCTGGCGGGCGCCTCCATCGGCCGCGAAGGGCCATCGGTGCAGGTTGGCGCCGCGGCCATGCTCGCCTGGGGGCGCTGGTGCCACGAGAAGCTGCGCTTTCGCATCGGCTTTCATCCTAACGCGCTGATCGCCGCCGGCGCTGCCGGGGGCCTTGCCGCCGCCTTCAATACACCACTGGCGGGCGTGGTGTTCGCCATTGAGGAGCTTGGCCGCGGCACCGCCGTGCGCTGGGACCGGCTGGTGCTGTCAGGGGTGCTGACCGCCGGCTTTCTCTCGCTGGCGGTGCTTGGCAACAATCCCTATTTCAGCGTCAAGACGCCGATCCTCGCGCTGCACGATGCCTGGGGGCCGGTACTGCTGTGCGCCCTGGTCAACGGCGCGCTGGGCGGCCTGTTTGCCAAGCTGCTGACCGGCGGCGTGCCCGCGCTGATGCCGGCACGGCTGCGCGCCTGGCCATTGCAGCATCCCGTGCAGGTGGCGTTCCTGTGCGGCCTGGCGGCCGCGGCGATCGGCTGGTCCACAGGGGGCGCCACCTTCGGCACCGGCTACGGGCAGGCTGCCGGCCTGATCAATGGCGAGCCGCACGCCACGCTGTGGTTCGGCCTGGCCAAGCTGGCGGCGACCGTGGTCTCGTATTTTGCCGGCATTCCCGGTGGCATCTTTACGCCGTCGCTGGCCATCGGTGCCGGCATCGGCGCCAATGTGGCGGACTGGGTCGGCCACCTCTTCGGTGGCATGGCCGAGCCACGCGTGCTGGCGCTGGTGTCGATGGCCGCCTTCCTGGCCGCCGCCACCCAGGCTCCCATCACCGCCAGCGTGATCGTGATGGAGATGACGCGCTCGCAGGACCTCACCTTGTTCCTGCTGGCCTCGTCGCTGCTGGCTTCGTTCCTGGCACGCCAGTTCTGCCCGCACCCGTTCTATCACCAAGTGGGCCATGCTTTCCGGCGCGAGGCGCTTGCAGCCACGCGGAAAGTGGCTCCCGCCGCATAAGCGCAGGCCATGGCCATGGTGCTCGTTGCCGCTTTGTCTTACCATGAGCGGCGCCCGGGCCATGTACCCGGCGCTGTGTACCGGCGGCACATGAGGATCCGCGCCGGCACGACGAACCGGGGAGCACAGATGGCCACAAAACGACCGCCGGGCAGTAACGGCGCACCGCGCCCGCAGCCGCAGTCGCAAAGCCCACGCAAGCCGCAGGGCAAGGAAGGCACGGCTTTACGCGACCTCGGGCCGGACACTGTGTGGCACACGCGTGGCCTGCATGGCCATACCCGCCAGCGCGCGCCGCTACCGTCATCGGCACGCTCGCTGCGGCGGCAGTTGCCGCCCAGCCGGGTGCCGCGCCTGCTGCTGTGGGGCTTGCTGCTGATGGTGCTGGCGGTGATGACCAGCGCGGTGATGAATATGACGCATTAACCCCCGGCAGTGTGCCTGCATGCCATCTTGTGGCGGGTGGCAGGAACCACGCGCGTAGGGGGCGCTCCAACCCGGAGCTTATCTCAGGAGTCTGGATGAAATACCCCCTCGCCGGGCTGGCTGTTGCCAGCCTGCTGCTGATTTCGCCTTGGGCCGGTGCTGCCTCCAACGATGGTGCCGCCGACAAACTGGCGCCGATGATGGATAGCCTGGAGATCGGCAGCCCGCTGCCCACGCTGCCCGATTGCGCTGACAAGCGCACCCCTGACGGCCGCGACGTGACCGCCCTGTGCGTTGAAGTGCGCGGCGACGGCGTGATGCGCCAGGTTGGCGTGCCGCGCGACAAGCGACCTGCCTTCATGGATGGTCCCCACGTGGTGGCCTTTGTCGACCGCAGCGCCCTGGTCGGCGTCATCGTGCCGACCGACGGCGTGCGCTCCGAGAAAGCCGTGGTGGACAGCCTGACCGCGCGCTACGGCAAGCCCTTTCGTTCCGAGCAGGTGAAGATGAAGGACAAGGCCGGCCAGCCCATCACCAGTGTGCACGCCGGCTGGATGAAAAAGCCGCTGACCGTGGAGCTCTACGCCATTCCGGAGGATCCCAATACCGGCACCATCGAACTGCTGCTGCCCCAGGCCCGCATGCTGATGGCCAACCAGGACAACGCGATGGCGCAACAGCTCAACCCCAAGGCGGCGTCCGCCCCGCAAGCGGCCGCCGGCGGCAAGGGCGCGGAGAAGAAGGGCAAGGAAGGCAGCTGGTAGCGTTTGTGGCTTTGCGGCGCTCCGCGCGCCGCAAAGGCCCTCAAAGTCCTTCCATCACCTTGTCCAGCCCGCGCACCAGCCCGGTCAAGGTATGCACCTTGCGGATCGCCAGCAGGGCGCCCGAGACATAGGGCTTGGAGCCGTCGCCGGACTCATGCTTCAGGTGCAGGCGCTGCCCGTCGGCGCCGAAGATCACCTCCACGCCCAACTGATAGCCCGGCAGGCGCACGGCGTGCACCTGGCTGCCGGACATCGTCGCGCCACGCGCTTCCTTCGGGCCCTTGACCTGGTCGATGGGCACCACCTGCCTGGCCTCACGGACCTGTCCCAGCCGATATGCCAGCTCGCGCACGGTGCCAGAGGGCACGTCGATCTTGCCGGCCTTGGCGTAGTCGATGATTTCCCAGTGCTCCAGGTGGCGCGCGGCCATCTCGGCGAACTTCTGCAGCAGCACCACGGTGATGGCAAAGTTGCCGCAGGCCAGTACGCCGCGCCCGGCCTGGCGCGCGGCGGCATCGATCTCGGCATAGTCCTCGTCGGATAGCCCGGAGGCGCCCACCACCACGTGCGCGCCCTTGGCCAGCGCCTGCAGGATGTTGCGCTTGGCAATGTCCGGCTTGGTGTATTCCACATAAACGTCGAAGGCACCTTGCGCCAGCTCGTCGATGCTGGCCACTGCCACGCCCGGCGTGCCCTTGTGCGCGGTCAGCGCCGCCAGGGCCTGGCCGGCCGCGCCGCGCGACAGCCCGGCCACCAGCGTCATGTCGTGCGCGTGCGCCACGCCGCGCGCCAGTTCGCCGCCGGCCCAGCCGGTCACGCCGCCTACGGCGACTCGAATGCGATTGCTCATCGTCTTGCTCTCCTGATCTGGATGGTTTCCGGGGTGCCAAACCGCGCCGGGCTGGCTGCCAGGTTGTGCAGCATAAGCCTTTCGCGCGCGCGGCGCTGGCTCAGCCCGCGGCGCGGCGCCGGTCGATCTTGCGCGCCAGCACGATCGAGGTGGTGGTGTGATTGACACCATCCAGCGCGCCGATTTCGTCCAGCAGCTTGTCCAGCCGGGCATGGGTGTCGCAGCGGATCACCGCCATGTAGTCCACCGGGCCGCTAACCGAGTTCAGCTCCTCGATTTCGGGAAAGCGCTGCAGCGCCCGCACCACCGCGGGCGCGCTCTTGGGCATCACCGACATGCCGCAGAACGCCAGGATAGCGTTGTCTTCCATTTCCTTGCCCAGCCGCACGCCGTAGCCGGCGATCACGCCATCGCGCTCCAGCCGCGCAATGCGTGCCACCACGGTGGTGCGGGCAATGCCGAGCTTGCGCGCGAGATTGGCGGCATTCTCGCGCGCGTTGGCCTGCAGCAGGGAGAGCAGGTGGCGGTCGGTCTGGTCGAGTTCGGTCATGGGCGGGCTAGTGGCGGGCTAGGGGCGGCGGGCAGGTCAAAAGCACGTGGTTCGTCGATTCGACCGTTGATCTTGCCGAATCGTTCGATTGTGAGGCCTTTTCGTCAATCTTGTTCCTTCATTCTGCCTGTGCCCGCAACCATACTTCAGCTATGGGCTTGCTCCGCTGAATCACTTCCATGAGGGACATCATGACCTGCATTACGCCAACCGGCCATCTGGACCAAACTGGACAGAACACCCAAACCAGGCAGACGCCGATGCGCGTGGTCGTGCTGGGCGCGGGCAAGATCGGCCGCACCATCGCCATCATGCTGCATGACAGTGGCGACTACCGCGTGACCCTGGTTGACCGCGAGCCCACCCATCTCGAGGGCGTGCCGGAGGGCATCGCCGTGCGCATCGGCGACCCGGACCAGACCGAGGATTGCGCCCGGCTGCTCGGCGGCGCGCAGGCCGTGCTCAACGCACTGCCATTCCACGCCGCGGTTGGCGTGGCCACGGTAGCGGCCAGCCTTGGCGTGCATTACTTCGACCTGACCGAAGACGTTGCCGCCACCCACGCCATTCGCCGCCTGGCCGAGGGTGCGCGCTCCGTGCTGATGCCGCAATGCGGGCTGGCGCCCGGCTTTATCGGCGTGGTCGGCAATGACCTCGCCCAGCGCTTCCTGCGCGGCGGTGGCGAACTGCTCGACCTGAAGATGCGCGTTGGCGCGCTGCCGCGCTACCCGAGCAATGCGCTCAAGTACAACCTGACCTGGAGCACCGAAGGCCTGATCAACGAATACTGCAACCCGTGCGAGGCCATCGTCGATGGCCGCCGCGTGGAAGTGCCGGCGCTGGAAGGGCTGGAGAGCTTTGCGCTGGACGGCATCGAGTACGAAGCCTTTAATACTTCAGGAGGGCTTGGGACCTTGCCCGAGACGCTGGCGGGCCGGGCGCGCGACGTGGACTACAAGTCGATCCGCTATCCGGGCCACTGCGCGGTGATGAAGCTGCTGCTCAACGACCTGCGCCTGCGCGAGCGCCGCGACTGGATGCGCGAGATCTTCGAGAGCGCGATCCCCGCCACGCAGCAGGACGTGGTGATCGTGTTCGCCAACGCCACTGGCTATGCCGCCAGCGGTGGCAAAGGCGGGCGCGGGCCGCTGACACAGGCGTCGTTCTCGGTGCGCATTGGCGGCGCGCAAACGGCTGCCGGCCACGTCAATGCGATCCAGCTCACCACGGCGGCCGGCATCTGCACCGCGCTGGACCTCGTTGCCAATGGCGAGTTGCCACAGGCCGGCTTCGTTGCGCAAGAGGCGATGCCGCTGGACGTTTTCCTGGCCAACCGTTTTGGCCGACACTACACCCGTCATCCGCTTCAAGAGGCAACGGTATGAAAGCAAAGGAATTCGCGGCCTGTTGGCAGGCCATCGGGCTGACGCCGCCGTGGCGCGACGGCGAAGGCCCCACCGGCGCCTTGCCGGTGCACTCGCCGATCGACGGCGAGGCATTCGGGCACCTGCCCGCCTGCAGCCACGCCGAGGCCGATGCGCGCATCGAACGCGCTCGCGTGGCGCAAGCCAGCTGGGCGCTGGTGCCCGCGCCAGTGCGCGGTGAGGTGGTGCGGCGCTTTGGCGAAGTGCTGCGCGAACACAAGAAGCATCTTGGTGAACTGGTTTCGCTGGAGGCCGGCAAGATCCTGCAGGAAGGGCTCGGCGAGGTGCAGGAGATGATCGACATCTGCGACTTCGCCGTCGGCCTGTCGCGCCAGTTGCATGGCCTTACCATCGCCTCGGAGCGGCCACGGCATGCGATGCGCGAGACCTGGCATCCCTATGGCCTGTGCGGCGTGATCTCGGCCTTTAACTTTCCCGTGGCGGTCTGGGCCTGGAACGCGGCGCTGGCGCTGGTGTGCGGCAATGGCGTGATCTGGAAACCGTCGGAAAAAACGCCCCTCACCGCGCTGGCCATGCAGAGCTTGCTTGACGGCGTGCTGGAGATTGCCGCGCCACAGCACGTTGGCATCGCCACCGTGCTCTCGGGTGGCCCGGCGCTAGGCCAGCATCTGGTGGAACACGCCGCTGTGCGGCTGGTGAGCGCCACCGGCTCCACCCGCATGGGCCGCGCCGTGGGCATCGCTTGCGCCGAGCGGTTCAAGCGCGCCATCCTGGAACTTGGTGGCAACAATGCCGCGATCATCGCGCCCTCGGCCGATCTCGAACTCGCTGTGCGCGCCATGACCTTCTCGGCGGCGGGCACGGCCGGGCAGCGCTGCACGTCGCTGCGCCGCGCCTTCGTGCATGTCGACGTGCTGGAGGCCGTTACCACGCGCCTGATCCAGGTGTTCGGCCGCCTGCCGGTGGGCGATCCGCTGGCCGAGACAACGCTGGTCGGTCCGCTGATCGATGGCGCCGCGGGCGCCGCCATGGCCGCCGCGCTGCTGCGCTGCCGCGAGCATGGCAATACCGTGCACGGCGGCGAGCGCGTACTGGCCGAAAAGTACCCCAATGCCGAGTACGTGCGGCCCGCGCTGGTGCTGACCGATCGCCAGCACGAGATGATGCTGAGCGAAACCTTCGCGCCGATTCTCTACGTGATGCCGTACACCACGCTGGACGAAGCCATCGCGCTGAACAATGCGTCGGAGCATGGTTTGTCGTCTTGCATCTTCACCGAGTCGCTGCGCGAGGCGGAGCGCTTCATGTCGGCAAGCGGCAGCGATTGCGGCATTGCCAATGTGAATATCGGCACCAGCGGGGCGGAGATTGGCGGTGCGTTCGGTGGTGAGAAGGCGACTGGCGGCGGGCGTGAATCCGGCTCGGACGCCTGGAAGGGGTATATGCGGCGCGCTACCAATACCGTGAACTATGGTGATGCGCTGCCGTTGGCGCAGGGGGTGCGGTTTGATGTCTGAGGCCTGAGGTCCGAGTCCTTTACGTTCACCCAAACGTTGCGATTCGTAACAAGGGTTACAGCAGGTTGACCCTGTATTACTAAACCGCCCCGTATAACGTTCTTATGGCTAGACCAAGGCTAAACAAGCCACAAGGACGATGAGATGAAAACGTTGATGATGGGACTCGCGATGGTTGGCGCCGCCATGCTTGGCGGTTGTGCGGTCTACCCGGCTTATCCCGGCTATGGCTATGGGGGTGGCGAGGTCGCAGTGGCGCCGGCGCCGGTCTACGCTGCGCCGCCGGTGGTGGTGGCCCCTGGGTTTTACGGTGGCTACTATGGCTATCGCGGCGGCTACTACGGCGGCCGCCGCTATCGCTACTGGCATTGAAGCGAGAGCGGTAGCACGGGATAGTACGGGCTAGCAGGGGTAGAACGAGGTTAAACGCGTTTGTCGGGCTGTCAGGCCTGCCCGTTGAGCCCGGCCCAGCTCGGCGCCAGCGTCTGCGGCACGTCGATCAGGTCCAGCACGCGGCCAACCGTATGGTCGACCAGTTCCGCCACGCTCTGCGGCTTCTGGTAGAAGCCGGGTACCGGGGGAAAGATGATGCCGCCCATCTCGGTGACGGCGGTCATGTTGCGCAGGTGCGCGAGGTTCAACGGCGTTTCGCGCACCATCAGCACCAGCTTGCGGCGCTCCTTGAGCGTGACATCCGCGGCGCGGGTGATGAGATTGTCGGACAGGCCATGCGCCACGGCCGCGAGCGTGCGCATGGAGCAGGGCGCCACCACCATCGCATGGGCGGCAAACGAGCCGCTGGCAATGGTGGCGCCAATATCGCGCACGTTGTGGACCACCTGGGCAAAGCCCTCCACCTCGGCCTTGCTGATGTCGAGTTCGTGCTGCAGGTTCATCACGCCCGCCGCGGAGATCAGCAGATGGGCCTCCACGCCAGGCGCGGCGCCCAGTATCTGTACCAGACGGACCCCATAGACCGCGCCGGTGGCGCCGGTGATCGCGACGACGATGCGCCGCGGCTTGCCCTCACCCGCTGCACCCGCCGCTGCACCCGCTGCGGTCATGTCGCGCTCAGGCCTTGAGCAGCGATTGCAGTTCGCCGTTCTGGTACATCTCCATCATGATGTCCGAGCCGCCGACGAACTCGCCGTTCACGTAGAGCTGCGGAATGGTCGGCCAGTTGGCGTAAGTCTTGATGCCTTGGCGGATGCCGTCGTCTTCCAGCACATTGACCGTGGTCGGCGCGTCGACGCCGCAGGCCTTCAGGATCTGGATCGCACGGCCGGAGAAGCCGCACATCGGGAACTGGGCGGTGCCCTTCATGAACAGGACCACCGGGCTGCCCTTGACGATCTGGTCGATCTTTTGCTGCACGTCACTCATGATGTCTCTTTTCAGTTGCTCGCGGTGCAGGCACTGGCCAGCACCGCTATCGGGAAATCGGAAAGGCGCGCGTGATGCGTGCGCCTTGATGCAATCAAGTATTTGATTTTACCGGAATCGGCTGCCGGCTTCAGGCGGCCGCCCCGGCCTGCGCCGACAGGCGAGCTGCGCTGCATCGTTCATGGCCTGCCAGGTCGCGCGCGGTAAAGATCTCGGCCATGCCGGCGGCGGCCAGCAGGTCGCGGGCAGCCTGGCCCTGGTCGTAGCCGTGCTCCATCAGCAGCCAGCCGCCCGCATGCAGGCGCGCGGCGGCCCCGGCCACGATTGCCCCCAGGTCCGACAAGCCATCGCCATGATCGGTCAGCGCATCGATCGGCTCGAAGCGCAGGTCGCCCTGGCCCAGGTGCGGGTCCGCGGCGGCGATATAGGGCGGATTGCTCACGATCAGGTCGAAGCGCAGGCCAGCGGGCAGCGCGGCGTACCAGTCGGAGGCCAGGAAGCGCACATTGCCGGCGCCCAGGGCGCGCGCGTTGTCTTGCGCCACCTGCAGCGCGCCGGGCGAGATATCGGTCGCCCAGACCTCGGCGTCGGGCCGTTCGCAGGCCAGTGTGACGGCCAGCGCACCGGAGCCGGTGCCCATGTCGAGCACCCGGGGGGCAGCCAGCGGCGCCAGCAGCTTCAGGGCCGCTTCTACGGCGATTTCGGTGTCCGGGCGCGGAATCAGCACATCCGGGGTCACGCGGAAGGCGCGCCCGAAGAATTCCCGCTCCCCCAGCAAGTAGGCCACCGGCTCGCCGCCCAGGCGGCGCCCGAGCAAGGCGGCCACGCTGTCGCGCTGGGCCGGGGCAAGCGTTTCGTCGTCGCGCGTGATCAGCTGGGTGCGGGTGAGCCCGGTGACATGGCTGATCAGCAGTCGCGCCTCCAGCGCTGGCAAGCCGGCTGCCGCCGCCACGGCCAGGGCGTCGCGTACCGTGGCCGTCTCAGGCAGCGAGACCGGCGTGGTGGCATTGGGGCTGGGGGAGGTGGCGGTGGACGTGGTGCTGGGCATGGATAGGGCAAAAAACAAAACCCCGCCGGGAGGTGCCCTGACGGGGTTTGCAGTGTAACGCGCTTGCCTGGGCGGCGGTGCCTGGGCGCGATGCGCCAGTGTCTTGCCGCCGTGGCGTGCGAATTACTTGTTGACGGCGTCCTTGGCCTTGTCCGCGCTGGCGTTGACAGCATCCTTGGCGGCGTCCTTAGCCTTTTCCATGGCATTGCCGGCATCGACCTTGGCCTTTTCGGCGGCAGCGGAAACGTCGGCGGCAGCGCTGCTGGCAGCGGACTTGGCGGCATCGGCGGCATTGCTGGCGGCGGATGCGGCGTCGCTGGCGGCGGCCTTGGCGGATTCAGCGGCGCTTTGCATGGCGCTGTCGGCGCTCGGCGTGGCGGGGGCTTCTTCCTTCTTGCTGCAGGCAGCCATGGCGGCGGTGATCATCAACAGCGCGAGCAATTTCTTCATGATTTCGTCCTTTTGTCCGTTTTCGAGTGGCGACACGCCGACCTCTGTATGGCGGCTCAGTCGGAATCGATTATAGACAGCGAAAAATGGTGCGCCAGTGCTGTTGCAAGCATTTACAACAGATACAAAGGTTTTCGTAAAGAAATCGCGATTTATGCAGCGCGATCCAAAAATCTGCCTTAATGACCGGTAATTCGTCGCAATAACCTGCTATTGCCGAGCGATTAATGCGCTTCGCCCAGCGCCGCCAGTTGATCCGCCTGGTGTTCCGCGGACAAGGCGGACAGGAGCTCGTCGAGGTCGCCGTCCATGATCATGTCGATCTTGTAGAGGGTCAGGTTGATACGGTGATCCGTCACGCGCCCCTGCGGGAAATTGTAGGTGCGGATACGATCACTTCTATCGCCGGTGCCGATCAGGTTGCGCCGGGTGCTGGCTTCTTTCGCCTGGGCCGCGCGCAGCTTCGCGTCCATCAGCCGGGCCGCCAGGACCTTCATGGCCTTGTCCTTGTTGCGGTGCTGGCTGCGGTCGTCCTGGCACTCCACCACGATGCCGGTGGGCAGGTGGGTCAGGCGCACGGCCGAGTCGGTCTTGTTCACGTGCTGGCCGCCGGCGCCGGAGGCGCGGAAGGTATCCACACGCAGGTCCGACGGATTGATTTCCACCTCGGTCACCTCGTCGGCCTCGGGCATGACTGCCACCGTACAGGCCGAAGTGTGGATGCGCCCCTGGGCCTCGGTGGCTGGCACACGCTGCACGCGATGGCCGCCGGATTCGAACTTCAGCCGGGAAAAGGCCGCATCCCCGGCGATCCGGATGATCACTTCCTTGTAGCCGCCCAGGTCGGACGCCGATTCGCTCATCACCTCCACCTGCCAGCGCTGGCGCTCGGCGTAGCGTGTGTACATCCGCAGCAAATTGGCGGCGAACAGCGCGCTTTCCTCGCCGCCGGCACCCGCGCGGATTTCCAGCAGCAGGTTGCGGTCGTCGTTGGGGTCCTTGGGCAGCAGCAATGTCTGCAGGCTGCCTTCCAGCGTTTCCAGCCGCTCGCGGGCCGCGGTGATCTCATCGGCCGCGAACTCCTTCATCTCGGGATCGTCCAGCAGCGCTTGCGCGGTGGACAGGTCCTCCTGTGCCTGGCAGTACTGCGCATATTGCTCGGCCACCGGCGTCAGTTCGGCGTGTTCGCGCGTGAGCTTGCGGTACTGGTCGATCTTGGCGGTGGCATCTTCGCGCGCAAGCAGGGCGTTGACTTCGTCGAGTCGCTCGGACAATTGGTCGAGCTTGGCAAGCATGCTGGCTTTCATGGGGGTCCGAAGAGGCGCGGTGAAACGGGTGGAGACGGATGTTGCTGCTGGGATGCGTGCGGGCCAATGGCCAATGGCCGCAGGCAACGCAAAGCTGGCCGCGCGCAGGACACGCACGGTCGAGGCGAGCGCGGCTAGCGCTCGGAGTGGCTGCTGTGGCGGAACAAGCCCGGCACCAGGCGCAGCAAGGTCTCGCGGTCGTCGCCCTGGGTGTGGTTCAGGGCGTGGGTCGGGCCGTGCAGGAATTTGCGGGTGAGCGCGCCGGACAGGGCTTCGAGCACGGCTTGCGGGTCGTCGCCGCGCGCCAGCATGCGGCGCGCGCGCTCCAGTTCGGCCTGGCGCATGGCCTCGCCCTGCACCTGCAGTTCGCGGATGACCGGCACTACGCTGCGGGTTTCCAGCCAGTGCATGAAATTCTGCACGCGGCTTTCGATGATGGCTTCCGCCTGGGCCACGGCAGCCTGGCGCATGGCATTGCCCTCGCGCACGATGGCGCCGAGGTCGTCCACGGTGTACAGGAAGACGTCGTCCAGGCGCGCGACTTCGGGCTCCACGTCGCGCGGCACGGCCAGGTCCACCATCATGATGGGGCGGTGGCGGCGCAGCTTGACGGCGCGTTCCACCGCGCCCAGCCCGATGATGGGCAGGGAGCTGGCGGTGCACGACACCACGATGTCGAACTCATGCAGGCGCGCGCCCAGCTCCGACAGGCGGATGGCCTCGGTGGTCAGGCCCTGGCCGGCGAGTTGCTCGGCCAGCCGCTCGCCACGCTCCACGGTGCGGTTGGCCACCACGATCTGGCGCGGCGTTTGCGCCGCGAAGTGCGTGGCGCACAGCTCGATCATCTCGCCCGCGCCGATGAACAGCACGCGCTGGGTCGAGACGCTTTCAAAAATCCGCTGGGCCAGGCGCACCGCGGCAGCGGCCATGGATACCGAATGCGCGCCGATCTCGGTCTGGCCGCGGACCTCCTTGGCCACCGCGAAGGTGCGCTGGAACAACTGGTTCAGGTAGGTGCCCAGCGCGCCGGCTTCACCGGCGGTGCGCACCGCATCCTTCAACTGGCCCAGGATCTGGGTTTCGCCCAGCACCATCGAGTCCAGCCCGCTGGCCACGCGGAAGGCATGGCGCACGGCTTCGGACTGCGGCAACGAGTACAGGTGGGGAGCGAGTTCGCCGGCCGGCACGTTATGGTGCTGCGCCAGCCAGCGCAGCGTGTGCTCGAAGCCTTCCGAACCCGACAGCAGCACATCGGTGGCGCAATAAATCTCGGTGCGGTTGCAAGTGGAAAGGATGGCGGCTTCGGTGCCATTCTTGCCGGCCAGGTGGGTGCGCAAGGCGCCCAGGGCGGGTTTGATCTGCTCAAGCGGAAACGCCACTCGCTCGCGCAGCGAGACGGGCGCCGTGGTGTGATTGATACCGATCGCGAGCAGTTGCATGGTGGGGAGCATGTCTCTCTGGCCGGGCTCCGGGCGGCGGCTTTGCAGGCTGCAGCGCGGGAGTCAGGTGCAATCCGGGCATGAATTCAAGCGCGGATTCCGGCGCAAAGCGCCGCCGAACCGGGCTACATTATAGCGCCCGGCGCGGATCTTGCCCGAGCGCGGTCGGGTTTACCGTATTGTTGCGGCCACGCGCGGCGGCTGACGGGACTCCCCGGGGAGTGCGCCATATTCAGGAATTTGGGAGAAAGTGATGTTGGGTACGCTGGTGGTGGGGGTGCTGGCTGGGCTGGCGGCGCGGTGGCTGCACCCCGTGGGCCGGGTCAGCCTGTTTGCGGCGGTGGTGTTCGGCGTACTGGGCGCGCTGGCCGCGTTTTACGGCGGCCGTGGGCTGCACTGGTTTGTCGACGGGCAGATGGCAGGCTGGTTCGCGGCCATCCTGGGCGCGGCCGTGCTGGTTGGCGTCGGGGGCGTGGCCAGAGGGCGGTGAGATTGAATGAATGCCATCCAATCTCGAATCCCGAATTCACGCCGCTTTAGTCTGGTTACCCGCGCTGCTCCAGAAACCGTCTCAAAACCCCGCTCGAATAATGGCTGGCCACGTCGGTCAGGAACGCCGCAAAATCCACGTGCGCGGTATCGTCGGCCCGATCCGAGAGCGTGCGCATCACCGCATGCCGCACGCCATACTCATGGCAAACCTGCGCCACCGCGGCGCCTTCCATTTCCACCGCCAGCACGCCGGGCAAGCGCTCGCGCAACTCGGCCGCGGCGGCGGGTGAGCCGATGAACTGGTCGCCGCTGGCGATCATCCCCTCATGCAGCCTGGGCGCGCTGACCCCGAAGCGCGCCAGCACGCCGGCCGGGACGGAGGTCGGCAGATCATCCCGCAGGTAGCCTGCCACCGCATCGCGCAGCGCGGCGGTAAGCGCCGGGTCGGTGGGGAATTCAGCGCGATCCAGCAACGGGACCTCATGGCGGGAAAAAAACGGCCGCGCGTCCAGGTCGTGCTGCAGCGTGCGGTCCGCCACCACCACGTCCCCGACCCGCGTCTCGGCCCCGATGCCGCCGGCCAGGCCGGTGAAGACGATCTCATCCACGCCGAACTCGCGCACCAGGGTGACCGTGGTGGCCGCCGCCGCTACCTTGCCCATGCGCGCGAGCACCAGCACGCAGCGCTGGCCGTAGAGATGGCCAACGTGATAGTCGCGCATGCCGATCGTCCGCACGGTGGCGCGGGCATCATCGTGGCGCATGGCGGCGATCAGGCCGTCGACTTCATCGTGGATGGCGGCGAGGATACCAAGGGTCATGGCGAGGCGTGGCTGGGTTGGAGAAACGCACAGCATACCGGGCCGGGACAGGGCGGCAAAGCAGCGCTGTCGCATGTTCCCGCTCACGCAAGGAAAGCTGCGCAGATGGCGGCGCCTTTGCTACAGTGCGCTGGCGTATCCATCACATGGGGCATTGATGCAGGCAACCACAACGCAGGGCTTTCAAGACCGGCGGGCAGCGCGCCAGGCGCTGGCAGACTGGCGTGAGCAGGGCGTGCTCGGCGCCGACGGCGTGGCCGCCGGCTGGCCAGGGACCGAACCCGACGCGGCGCAGTGGCGGACCTGGCTCGATCGCACGTTGCTGATGCTGGGCGCCGCGCTGCTGTGCGCCGGCGTGATCGTGTTCTTCGCCTTCAACTGGCAAGACCTGCACAAGTTCGCCAAGTTCGGCCTGCTGGCCGGCGCGCTGACGCTGCTGGCGGGATTCGCCTGGCTGCGCCCGCCCGCCGACATGGCGGGGCTGGCGGCGCTCTGCGGCGCCCAGGTGGTGGCCGGCGTGCTGCTGGCCGTGATCGGGCAGGTGTACCAGACCGGCGCTGACGCGTGGCAGCTGTTCGCCCTGTGGGCACTGCTGGCGATCCCGTGGGCGCTGGCCGCGCGCGCGGCGCCGCACTGGTGGGTGGTGATCGTGCTGGCCAATGTGGCGCTGCTGCGGTATCTCAGCGTGCGCCTTGGCGTGGGCGGCATGTTCGACCTGCTGTTTGGGGCGGCTGGCGAACGCGCCACCACGCTCTCGTTGCTGGTGGCCACGCTGGTGCAACTGGTGCTGTGGTTCGCGCTGCGCGCAGTGGCGCCGGCCTACGGCTTTCGCGGGCTGGCCGGCGCGCGCATCCTTGCGACGCTGGCGTGCGCCTACGCTGGCTGGCTCGGCCTCGCCAGCATCCTGCACAACCGCTTCGACCCCGCCATGTTCGGCGTGGCCATGCTCACGCTGGGCGGGCTGCTGGCCTGGTTCCGGCTGCGGGCATTCGATGTGGTGGCGCTCAGCCTGGCCAGCTTCTCGGTCATCGTGCTGCTGGTGACCGGGGTTGCCCGGCTACTGCTGGAGGGCAGCCGGGACGCGTTCGGCGCCTTCCTGATCCTCGGGCTGCTGACCATTGGCCTGTCCGCCGCGGCGGCGGCCTGGCTGCTGCGCGCCTATCGACACCACGGGCAAGCCCAAAGCGGCGCGCCCAACGGAGAGCCGGCATGACCAGCGACCATCACGTAGTACGAAGGTTGTGGCAGGACTTGGCCGCGCGCGGCTTGGTGCAAGGGCAGCCGCAAGCCGCACAAGGGCGCACGCCATGGGCCGTCAGGCTGCTGATGGGACTTGCGGGCTGGCTTGGTGCGGTGTTCTTCCTCGCCTTCCTGCTCGGCTCGGTCTTTGTGGCCGCGCGCGACAACGCCACGGCAATGGCGCTCTGCGGCGCCGCCATGATCGCGCTGGCCGCGGTGCTGTACCGGCGCCGCGCGGGCGCCACCGCGCTCGAGCAATTCGCGCTGGCCATCAGCCTCAGCGGCCAGGGCCTGCTCGTGTACGGCGCGAGCCAGGCCTACGGCGGCGGCCGCCTGCTCGAATCGGCCGCCTTCTGGGGCGCGCTCGCGCTGCTGGAGGCCGTGCTCTATGTGCTCGTCAGCAACCGGCTCCATCGCTTCCTGGCCGCGCTGGGCGTATGGACCGGCGTGGCCCTGGCGCTCCACCTGGCCATGACGCCCGGCCTGCGCCACGTCTGGCAAGCCATGAGCTTCTCGCTAGGCTGGCTCGCGCCCTTCGCCATGACGCTGCTCACCGGCTTCGTGCTGGCGGAGCGGCGCCTCTGCGCCGCCGGGCTGCACAACTGGATCGAGCCGGCCGCGGATGCCACGCTGCTGTTCGCACTGGGCGCGGCCTTGGTGGTGACCGGCCTCAGCCAGCCTCAGGCATTGCTGTTCGATGCTGATACCGGGCGCCAAGCCGGCAACTACTGGATGGCCGGCGCGCTGTTTGGCGCGGTGCTAGCCGCGTTTGTCCTTGCCGAAGCAGGCCGGCTGCAGCTAAGCCCGGCGGTGCGGGGCACTGCGCTTGTCGGCGCGGTGCTGTTTGGCGCCTTGCTCGCTGGTGCGCCGGCGGTCGTCGCCGCCGCCCTTGCGCTCGGCCTGGCGCTGCGCCGCGGCTCGCTGCCCTGGCTGGGCCTGGCCGTCGCCACGCTCGGCAGCGGTTTCATCTGGTACTACAGCGCGCTGCACTGGACGTTGCTGATCAAGTCCGCCACGCTCGCCGGCGCCGGCATCGCCGTGCTGCTGCTGCGCATGGCGCTGCGTCGCGATGGCGCAAGGAGACAAGCATGAAACGCTGGATACTATTGGCATGGGTGCTCACGCTCGGCCTGTCCGCCTTCGCCATCACCGGCAAGGAACGGCTGCTGGCGCATGGCGACACCGTCTACCTGCGCCTGGCGCCAGTCGATCCGCGCTCGCTCATGCAAGGCGACTACATGGCGCTGAACTTCGCCATCGCCGAGTCCATCCGCCAGGCAGGCAAGCTGCAAGGCATCGAGCCCGCCCGCGAGCAAGTTGCCGTGATCCGCCGCGATGCACGCGGCGAAGCCACCTTCGTGCGCCTGTACACGGGCGAGGCACTGGCCGGCGGCGAGCAACTACTGCGCTTCCAGAACGTGCCGGCCCGCTGGGGCGGCACGCAGGCGCAGGTGTCCACTGATGCGTACTTCTTCCAGGAAGGGCAGGGGGCGCGGTTCGAGAAGGCGCGCTATGGCGAGTTTCGCGTGGGGCCGGATGGGCAAGCGCTGCTGGTGGGGCTGCGGGGGGAGGATTTGGGGGCACTGTGAGAGGGGGGGCGCTGAGTGGCGGCTCAGCTTAGCAGGGCCATACGGCTAAAACCTTGAATACTCGGAGAAAGAATGAAAGGGGCGAAACGCTACAACTGCCGGCAGCGCAAGAAGCTGCGCGTGGGAGAGTTCCAGGAGATGGGCTTCGAATTCTCGGCTGAACTAGCGAGTGACGCCTTGGCTCTGGATCGAGATGATCTGATCGACAGCTTTCTGGACGAAGCGGTCGAAGCCAACGCGCTGCTGATGGGCGGCGGTATCAATGACGGCGTGCTTGCTGGATTCATCATCTCAGGGGCGTTGCGGGGGTCGGTCACACCTGAACAACGGCAAGCAGTAGAACAATGGCTGCAGGCTTCAAGCATCTACGAGAATGTCCAGGTCAGGCCACTCAGGGATGCCTGGCACGGCTGGAGCTAGTCATAACGCAGGGCGAGGCGATGGAGTTCCCCCGCGGCCATATCGGCTCGCGAAAGAGCAGGCTGAATCCACCGACACAACGGAGTAAATTGTCGTGACTGTCGCTTTTGCACGACGGGGACGTTGTTCCCGAAACGCCTAAACGCCTCATCTACGAATCAGCTTGGCAAGCCCTCTCGCGGTCCTGCTGCAATTGCCCGATTGAGCGGGCCAGCTGCGCGCAACGCTAGCCAGTGAAGACGGCGGGTGCAGCGTTTCCATATGGCTGTTGAAATGCGCCTGCAACATGATGACGGCATTGGGTGCGTCGTGGCGGACGATCAGGACGGCGTCTGCGTCGCCCATGCTCTGGTCGATGACAGCATCGAGATTGTCGCGAGCATCGAGGAAATCCACGGCGTGTATGGGCCCTCTCAGTGGTGCAATGACCGGCGTAAGTCTATCGGGGAAGAGCCCCAAGCTTTGCTTGCGCGTCTTCGTATAGTCGGCAGTCGATGTCTCGTGAATGCGCAAATGCATCGCTGCCGACGCTATACTAGTTAAGTCGCTGCAACCACAGCGACCGGGATTGGCGTCTCGAAAACGTAGGCGGATAACCGCCGCCAGGCGGTTTTATCCGTCGCGCCTTCGCACGTCCCTATGGGCGGGCCTGGGCGGGGGAGCCTTCGGGCTCGCCGGTTCCTACGTTCTGGTACGCCAACCCTGCCTTGCGCCCGCCCACCCCGATTGGCGTCGGGGAGCGGAGTTGAAACCGCAACGTAGGAGGCATCTGCATGCCCCAGTCTTCGCTTGCCCATTGCGGGCAATCTGTATTTCCCAAAACTCCTCTCATCTGTCAGCGCCAGCGCGCATCCCAACGGAGGGTGCCCAATGTGTAAGCACCCCCAGTACAACATCAGCGCCGAACAGACTGGCCGCGATATCTTCGTGACCGCGCACGCTGCATCCGAAAGCCCGCTTAGCCTAGCCGCCGAAAAGGCTGCCCAACTCAATGCGCTGCTGTCGGTCGCTATCGAGAACGCTGCCGGTGGCACCCTTGCGAACTTGACCGACGAGACACAGGGTCACCTGCTCTCGCTGGCGGCGACACTCGCTAACGAAGCGCTGGCGTTGAGCGAACTCGCGGTCTTGCGGGACTCGGAGGGCGCGCGTGATGGATGAACTTGTGGTGGGCTTGTACGAGCGGGCTGCGTCAGCAGTCTCGTGAAATAAGAAGCCCCGCAGGCGTTTTGTCGCGCGGGGCTTCTGTTTGTTTGCATCAGAGTGGACTTTCACCCCGCTGCCGAGTCGTTTCGCCTATTTGCCGCGCTTCGCACGGAAGTCGCGGTCCCATCCTGCGGCACCTGGCAAAGCCAGGTCCCGATCGAGCCGACCCTCCCGGCCCTCTGCGAAATCGCCGTCCCGCTCGTTCTTAACGGGTGCTCATGCCACGCACAAGCCTGCATCGCGCAAGCGGCGCAACAGGGCGCCGCGCTTGGCGTGGGAAGCCAGGAGTTGCTGCAGCGCACGCTCGAATGCTTCGCGGCTCGATGTGAGCGCATAACCGTCCGCCAGCTCCGCCAGCGCCTTCGTTGCCTCATCATAGGCCGACGCCGTGCCCCTCTGTACCTGCACATCGATGGCTGCCCAGCGCTTGTCTGCATCGTTCATCACCAGCCTTAGTTGCGTTTCGCGCTTTCGGCGGCGTGCGGCCTCCTGTCTGGCATGTGCCTTTGCTTCGCGCTTCAGGCGCGCTATGCTGGCCGCTTCGGCGAGTTCCCGCAGATGTCCGAGGATGCGCCGCGCGGTGGAAGGCGGTGTTGAAACGTGCTGCGCTTTCAGCCAGGCGGCATGTCGCAACCGGACCTGGCGTTCCGCTTGAAGTACCAGCCCTTGGGCTAGCAGTTTCAGCACCGCTGCCATTTCCTCGCGTGGCAATTCGCGCAGCCAAGCATCGATGCGATCATCCTGCGCGGCATCGCCAGGCGGAACGTCGGGGCTCGCCGCCGCAGCGGCGGCCAGCAGGTCGGGATCGATCTCCAGGAATTCGACTAGCGCTTCCTGCGGCGGCGACAGTGTCGCCAGGCCGGGGGGCACCTCCGGCTCCAATGCGTCGTCCGAAAGGTCATGGGATCCCGCCAGCCAGCCCAGGTAAAGCGGGCGCAAGTCGCCACGCATCAGCTCGGCGCGCAGGGGGGCTAGGCGCCGCATCCAGCCGCTGCCGTCTTGCATGCCGTAGCGGTCATAGTCTTCGCCTTCGTTGAGTGACCACTCAATGATCCAGTGTTCTCCGTGTGTCTCGATGGTCGAGGCATGCCGGATGGCGAAAGGCTTCAGTTCCGCTTTGCCAAACGTGGATAGCGGCACGCGTAGCGCCAGCCTGCTGCTGCACCAGTTGGCGGTGTAGACGAAGACGTCGAAATATCGCCGCATCCAGTCAGCCGGATCTGCCTTCAGATCGCCCCACTCATAGTGATTGACGAAGCCCGCGGGGCTGATCTGGGCGCGCGTGGAGACGGCGCGCAGCTGCGCCATCTCGGCGCGGGTGAGCGGCCGGTCGATGGCCGCGAATTCGTAGTATTGGTATTCGCTCATGCTGGTTGGATGGATACAGGCGCCTGCATCGCTGATTTTGCGCTGCGCCATACGTTGCCCTTGACAGATGTATCCATTCGGATACGATGCGGGTTATGACCACACTTAACCGCACCGCTGAATTCAGCGCCTGGATCTCGACCCTCAGGGATCTGACGGCAAGGGCCAAGATCCTGGTGCGCCTCAAGCGAGCCGAACAAGGCAACTTTGGCGATTCGGAGCCAATTGGGGATGGCCTGTCGGAGATGAGGATCGACTTCGGCCCTGGCTACCGCATCTATTACGGCCGCGAAGGTGCTGTGGCTTACTTGCTTATTTAAGGCGGCGATAAGTCGACTCAGAAAGCCGACATCAAGCGAGCTAAGGAAATGTGGAAAACGATCAAGAAGGAGTCATCATGAACAAGATCGAAGTGGCACGCTTCGATGCCTCGGACTATCTCGACAGCGAAGAAATGATCTCTGAGTACCTCAATGCTGCTTTGGAAGAGGACGACACTGCAGTGCTGCTTGCCGCTATTGCGGACATTGCCAAGGCACGTGGTATGACCAGAGTGGCTGCCGACTCTGGACTTGGCCGTGAGAGCCTTTACAAAGCACTCGCTCCGGGCGCAAAGCCTCGCTTCGACACCATTATGAAACTCCTGCACGCGCTCGGCGTGAAGCTCACAACAGTGCCCGACGCTCACGCATAACTAACCGACGCCACGGCCAAAAATAAAAAACCCCCGCCACCTCAAGGGGTGGCGGGGGTTTTTGTTGTCGGAGGAAGTTCGCCGACGTCCGATACTCGGCTTAGACGTTGAACAAGAAGTTCATCACGTCGCCATCCTTCACCACATATTCCTTACCTTCCGCGCGCATCTTGCCGGCTTCCTTCGCGCCTTGCTCACCCTTGTAGGCAATGAAATCCTCATAAGCGATGGTCTGGGCGCGGATGAAGCCGCGTTCGAAGTCGGTGTGGATCACGCCAGCCGCTTGCGGCGCGGTGTCGCCCACGTGGATGGTCCAGGCGCGGACTTCCTTCACGCCGGCGGTGAAGTAGGTCTGCAGGCCGAGCAGGGTGAAGCCGGCGCGGATCACGCGATCCAGGCCGGGTTCTTCCATGCCGAGGTCGGCCAGGAACACGGCCTTGTCTTCGTCGTCGAGGTCGGCGATTTCAGCTTCGATGGCGGCGCAGACGGCCACGACCGGCGACTTGGTCTTGGCGGCGTGGGCGCGCACGGCGTCCAGGTGCGGGTTGTTCTCGAAGCCGTCTTCACGCACGTTGGCCACGTACATGGTGGGCTTGGCGGTGATCAGGCACAGCGGCTTGATGGCGGCCCATTCCTCGTCGGACAGGTCGAGCGTGCGCACGGCCTTGGCCTCGTTGAGCACGGCCTGGGCTTTTTCCAGCACGGCCACCAGGCGCAGCGCTTCCTTGTCGCCGGCGCGGGCGGGCTTGATGTAGCGGGCGTGGGCTTTTTCGACGGTGGAGAGGTCGGCCAGCGCCAGTTCGGTGTTGATCACCTCGATGTCGGACAGCGGGTCGACCCGGCCGGCGACGTGGATCACGTTGTCGTCTTCGAAGCAGCGCACCACGTGGGTGATGGCGTCGGTTTCGCGGATGTTGGCCAGGAACTGGTTGCCCAGGCCTTCACCCTTGGACGCGCCAGCCACCAGGCCGGCGATGTCGACGAATTCGACCACGGCCGGCAGGATGCGCTCGGGCTTGACGATCTCGGCCAGCTTGGCGAGCCTCGTATCCGGCACTTCCACCACGCCCACATTGGGCTCGATGGTGCAGAACGGATAGTTCTCGGCGGCGATGCCGGCCTTGGTCAGGGCGTTGAACAGCGTGGACTTGCCGACGTTGGGCAGGCCGACGATGCCGCATTTGAGGCTCATGGTAAACCTTTAAAAATCAATGGGTTGCGGTTCACCCTGGGTGCGTCCGGCGCAATGGAATGGCGCAGCGATGGGGACGCAGAGGGGAGGGTTCAGCACGAGACAACACAGCCAAAGCGGGGCGTTGCTCACCGGTTTTGTGCTGGGGTGCCATCAGAAAGATGGCTATTGTAACCTCGCCGGACGTTGCGCTGAACCGGCCGGCCGCGCCTGCCGCCTGCTGAATTTGTGCGCCTCGCGGGCGTGTGCCCCTTTGCCGCAGGCGCCTGGGCGCCGCTTCATGCGCGCGAGGGCGCACCAAAGCCATCGTGCCGGGGTGGCTATAATCCACGCATGACTCGTCCATCTCCCTCCCGTTTCCAGGTTGCCGTGGTTGGCGGCGGCATCGTCGGCAAGGCTTGCGCGTTGTTGCTGGCCCAGCAGGGCATGCAGGTGGCGCTGATCGCGCCGCGATTGCCTGCCGGCGCGGCCGCGCCGGATCCTGGCCAGTGGGACAGCCGTATCTACGCCTTCTCGGCGAGCTCGCAAGCCTTGCTTGAGCGGTTGCGCGTGTGGGAGGCGCTGGACCCGGCGCGGATGCAGCCGGTGTGCGACATGCGCGTGTTCGGCGATGCGAGCGCGGCGCAGGCGAATGCCTCGGCTGCCGGTGATCTCCATTTCTCGGCCTACGCGGCCACTGTGGCGCAACTGGCGTGGATCATCGAATCCGGCCATGTGGAACGCGTGCTCGATACCGCGCTGCGCTTCCAGCCCCAGGTGCACTGGCATGACGATACCGCTGCGGCGTTCGCGCGCGACCATGATGGCGTGACGCTGACCCTGGCCGGTGGCGACAAGGTGCGCGCGGCTTGCGTGGTGGGCGCCGATGGCGCGCGCTCGTGGGTACGCGAGCAATGCCACATTCCGGTCACCAAGCGGCACTATCGCCAGCTTGGCGTCGTGGCGAATTTTGAATGCGAGCTGCCGCACCAGGACACGGCCTGGCAGTGGTTCCTGGGCACGCCGCCCAAGCTGATGGCGGACGAGGAGCCGGCTAACGGCGAGATCCTGGCGTTGTTGCCGTTGCCGGGCCGGCGCGTGTCGATGGTGTGGTCGGCCGACGATGCCCATGCAAGTGAGCTGCTGGCGCTGTCGCCCGAGGCGCTGGCCGATACCGTGATGCAGGCCGCCAGCGGCGCCGTGGGACGCCAGTTTGGCGCGCTGCGCTGCATGACGCCGGCGCAGGGCTTCCCCCTGGTGCTGCAGCGCGCCGATCAGTTTGTGCAGCCGCACGTGGCGCTGGTGGGCGACGCCGCCCACGTGGTGCACCCCTTGGCGGGGCAGGGCATGAACCTGGGTTTGCGCGATGTGGCGGAACTTGGCCGCGTGATGGCCGCCAAAGAGTCTTTCCGCGCAGAAGGCGACTTGCGCTTGCTGCGCCGCTACGAGCGCGCGCGCGCCACCGATTTGTTGTCGCTGACGGCGGCTACCGATGGCCTGCATCGGCTGTTTTCCCTGCCTGGCGGCGTGGCGCGCACGGTGCGCAATGCCGGCATGCGGGTCGTGGGCGGCCAGTCGCTGCTCAAGCGTTTTCTTATCGGCCGCGCGCTGGGCTGAGCGCCCGACCCTTGAACCCTGAATCCCGAGCTCGCTCGCGCGAACCGAATCATCGAATTACTGGAGTCATCATGTTGCATTTCCTGCGCCGCCGTCCCGCCCTGTCCGCCACCATCGTTGGCGGCATTGCGACTGCCGGCTTCGCGCTGCACGCCATGGCGGCGGGCGAGCCCGGCACCGACCGCATCAAGGAATCGGTGCAAAAGATGCTGGGCGGGCGCGCTGAAGTGAAGAGCGTGGCCAAGACTCCCGTGCCCGGCCTGTTCGAGGTCAACATCGGTGGTCAGGTGGTCTACACCGATGCCACCGGCCGCTACATCATCAACGGCGAGATGGTGGACTCCAAGACCGGCACCAACCTGACCGAGGAGCGGCTGGCCGATATCAACCGCATCAAGTGGTCGGACCTGCCGCTGGCACGCGCGATCAAGTGGAGCAAGGGCGATGGCAGCCGCCAGGTAGCGGTGTTCTCCGACCCCAACTGCGGTTACTGCAAGCGCATCGAGCAGACGTTCCAGCAGATGGACAACATCACGGTCTACACCTTCCTGTACCCGGTGCTGTCGCCGGATTCGTCGGTGAAGGCCAAGCAGGTGTGGTGCGCGGCCGACCGCACCAAGGCGTGGCGCGACTGGATGATCAGCCATGTGGCGCTGACCGGCAACGGCAGCTGCAAAACCCCTGTGGATGACAACCTGGCGCTTGGCCAGAGCCTGAACATCACCGGCACCCCAGCCGTGTTCTTCATGGACGGCACCCGCATTCCCGGCGCCGCCGACGCTGCCACGCTCGAGCGCAAGCTCGCCAGCCTCAAGAAGTAAGCACGTCGCGCCGGCGGCCTTCCCGGCGCTGCCGCGCCGGAGCCGGCCGGTCGTCTTTGGTTAACAATCAAGAACCGGAAGGAGACTCCATGACGTTCCAGGCATTGCTGCTGACCCAGGCCGACGGCGCGACCCAGGCCGCCGTCACCGCGCTCGACGAATCCAGCCTGCCCGCCGAGGGCGACGTGCTGGTGGCCATCGACTACTCCACCATCAATTTCAAGGACGGGCTGGCCATTACCGGCCGCTCGCCGGTGGTGCGCAAGTGGCCGATGGTGGCGGGCATCGATGGTGCCGGCACGGTGCTGGAATCCACGCATGCACGCTGGAAGGCCGGCGACAAGGTCGTGCTCAACGGCTATGGCGTGGGCGAGACGCACTGGGGGTGCCTGGCGCAGCGCGCCCGCCTCAAGGGCGACTGGCTGGTGGCGCTGCCGGCTGCCTTCACCACGCAGCAGGCCATGGCCATTGGCACTGCCGGTTATACCGCCATGCTGTCGGTGCTGGCGCTGGAGCGCGCTGGCATCAAGCCGGGCGATGGCGAGGTGCTGGTGACCGGCGCCTCGGGTGGCGTGGGCTCGGTGGCCATCGCCATCCTGTCGAAGCTGGGCTATCGCGTGGTGGCCTCCACCGGCAAGACGGCCGAAGCGGATTTCCTCAAGGCGCTGGGCGCGGTCGAGGTGATCGACCGAACGGAGCTGGGCAAGCCCAATAAGCCGATGCAGAAGGAGCGCTGGGCTGCGGTGGTGGATTCGGTTGGCTCGCACACGCTGGTCAATGCCTGCGCGCAGGTGCGCTACGGCGGCGCGGTCACCGCGTGCGGGCTGGCGCAAGGGCTGGATTTCCCGGCTTCGGTGGCGCCCTTCATCCTGCGTGGCATCACGCTCTATGGCATCGATAGCGTGATGGCCCCGATGGCCTTGCGCGAGCAGGCCTGGCAGCGGCTGTCGCGGGACCTGGAACCGGATCGCCTGCGCGCGATCACCCGCGAGATCGGCTTGTCGGAGGCGATCGAGGCCGGGCGCAAGATCGTCGACGGTGGCATGCGCGGCCGCGTGGTGGTGAACGTCAACGCCTGAGCCGGCGCGTAGTCCGGGGCGGGCATGGCGCTACAATCACGCTCATGAAGCCGATCCATTACGCCATTGCCCCGCTTCAACCGGAAGCGCACCTGTTCGCCGTCACCGTCACGGTAGACGCCCCCAATCCCGCCGGCCAGCAGTTCTACCTGCCGGCGTGGATTCCAGGCAGCTACATGATCCGTGACTTCGCACGCAATATCGTGCGCATCCGTGCTCAGGCCGGCGGCAAGCGGGTGGTGCTGACCAAGCTGGACAAGCAGAGCTGGCAGGCGGCCCCGGTGGACGGGCCGCTTACGCTCAGCTATGAGGTCTACGCCTGGGACTTGTCGGTGCGCGCCGCGCACCTGGACGCCACGCACGGCTTCTTCAACGGCAGCTCGGTCTTCCTCTGCGCCGAAGGGCAGGAAGACCAGCCCTGCACGGTCGATATCCATGCACCCGCCGGCGAGGCTTATGCCGGCTGGCGGGTCGCCACGGCCATGCGCGAGGCGCCCGGCCGCGGCGGCGCCAAGCGCTACGGCTTCGGCCGCTACCAGGTGGCCGACTACGACGAACTGGTCGATCACCCGGTTGAGATGGGCAACTTCACCATGGGCAGCTTCCGCGCCTGCGGCGCCCAGCACGACGTGGTGTTCACGGGCCGTGTGCCGCAGCTCGATCTCGAGCGCGTCTTGCGCGACCTGAAGCAGATCTGCGAAGCGCAGATCCGCCTGTTCGAGCCCAAGACAGAGGCCGCGCCGTTCCTCGACTGCAACCGCCGCTACGTGTTCATGACCATGGTCACGACGGACGGCTACGGCGGCCTGGAGCATCGCGCCAGCACCGCGCTGATGTGCGCGCGCGCTGACCTGCCGGCACGCGGCAAGGCTGACGCCACCGAGGGCTACCGCACCTTCCTCGGGTTGTGCAGCCACGAGTATTTCCATACCTGGAACGTCAAGCGCATCAAGCCCGCGGCGTTCGTGCCCTACCGGCTGCGCGAGGAAACCTACACGCCGCTGCTGTGGCTGTTCGAGGGTTTCACCAGCTATTACGATGACCTGATGCTGGTGCGCAGCGGCCGCATCACCGAGAAGCAGTACGTGGAGCTGCTGGCCAAGACCTGGAACGGCGTGCTGCGCGGCAACGGCCGCACCAAGCAGAGCGTGGCCGATAGCTCGTTCGATGCCTGGACCAAGTACTACCGCCAGGACGAAAACGCGCCCAACGCCATCGTCAGCTATTACACCAAGGGCTCGCTCGTTGCCCTGGCGCTGGATCTCACCATCCGCACCAAGACCCGCAACCGCCGCTCGCTTGACGACATCATGCGCGCGCTGTGGCAGCGCTACGGCAGCGGCTTCTATGCGCCAGGCGCGCAGCAGCGCGGCGTGACCGAGGCCGAGGTGCACGCCTTGTTCGACGAGGTCAGCGGTCTGCGCCTGGGCGCGCTGCTGCGCTCGCTCACCGAAGGCACCGGCGAGCTGCAACTCGCCGCGCTCCTCAAGCCCTTCGGCATCAAGGCGGTGCCGGCCAAGCCAGAGCGCAACGCCGCGCTCGGCATCAAGACCAAGACCGAGGATGGCTGGGTGCGCGTGACCCAGGTGCTCGACGGCGGCGCGGCACAGGCGGCCGGGATCTCGGCGGGCGACCTGCTGGCCGCGGTGGACGGCCTGCGTGTAGCCCCTGGCCAGCTCGACAAGCTGCTGGCGCGCTACCGCGACGGCGATAGCGCCGAGTGCCATGTGTTCCGCCGCGATGAGCTGCATGTGCTGCCGCTGACCTTCGCGCGCGAGCCGGCGGTGCAGTACACCGTGACGGCCGAAGGCGGCCGCCAGGCCATGCGTGCGCGCTGGCTGGGCCTGTAGGCCGAATAGCCCCCAACGCCGCCGATCGCCACCACATGCAATACGCGCACGACGCCCGCACCTTCGTTTATTCGCATTATGTGTATCGCGGGCTGCGCTCCGCGACCGGGGTGATCGGCGCCACGCTGATCGCCTTGCAGTTCGCGGACCTGCCCACCGCCATGGTGGTGTCGATGGGCGCGCTGTGCACCAGCCTCATGGATCTGCCCAGCCCGTTCAACCACAAGTTCAACGAGATGCTGGCCAGCGTGCTGCTGTGCACGGCGGTGACATTGGTGGTGGCCATGGCCACGCCGTTCCCGCGCGTGATGCCGCTGGTGCTGGTGCTGGTGACCTTCATGGCCGGCATGATGACGGTGTATGGCAACAAGACCTTGCCATTGCAGTTCTCGGCCTTGTTCGTCATGACGCTCACCATCAACGAGGACTTCGTGGTGCGGCGCGCGCTCGAGCATTCCTTGCTGTTCGGCATCGGCGCGGTGGCCTATATGGCGTACGCGATGGCGGTGAGCTGGGCCACGCAGCGGCGCACCAAGCAGCAGGTGCTGGCCGAGTCGCTGTACGAGATGGCCGGGTACCTCGAGATCAAGGCAGGCTTCTACGATGCCGGCAACGACTACGAGGCGCTGTTCAACCAGTTGGTGCGCCAGCAGATCGTGGTGGCGGAGCGCCAGCAGGCCGCGCGTGACCTGGTGCTGCGCGGCAACCGCACTACGCATGACGGGCTGCTGGTGCAGGTCCACATGCGCATGCTGGACCTGTATGAGTACATCCTCTCCACCAATACCGATTACCCGCTGCTGCGCCAGACCTTTGGCAGCACGCCGGTACTCGATCACTTGCGCCGCCTGGTGCAGTTGATGTGCAAGGACGTGGAGGGGATCGCCTACGACATCACCCGCGGCCGGCCCTCCTACGCTTCCGTGGATTACCGGGAAGAGCTGCGCGCCGTCGCGCACGAGATCGCGCAATTGCGCTACCACCACATCAACCCGGCGGCGATGACGGCGGCGGCGGAAACGCTCGACATGATCAAGGGCGCCATCGTGCTGGTGGAGCAGTTGCACGAGGCATCGCGCACGCCGGTGGAGCCTAGCAAGGTGCTGCCCGGGCCGGACATGACACCGTTCCTGACGCGCCAGCGCTACGAGCTCAAGGTGCTGCGCGACAACCTGAACTGGAAGTCGCCGGCGTTCCGCTTTGCGCTGCGTATCACCATGGCGGTGGGCGCGGGGCTGTGGATTGCGGAGCACCTGCCGTATGTGTCGCACAGCTACTGGATCCTGCTGACCATCATCGTCATCCTGAAGCCCAATTTCAGCATGACCAAGCAGCGCTACAACGACCGCCTGATCGGCACGCTGATCGGCTGCGTGATTGCGGTGGGCGTGCTCAAGGTCGTGCACCAGCCGCTGATCCTGCTGGGCGTGCTGTTCCTGGCGCTGGTGGCCAGCACGGCGTTCTCCACGATCAAGTACCGCTACACGGCTGTTGCCGCCTGCGTGCAGGTGCTGATCCAGATCAACCTGCTGGTGCCGGGCAGTTCCACGGTCGCGGGCGAGCGGCTGATCGATACCGTGATCGGCGGCGTGATCGCCACGGTGTTCAGCTTTGTGCTGCCCAGCTGGGAATACCGCGCGCTGCCCGCGCTGGTGGAGAACGTGCTGCATGCCAACCGCCGCTACATTGCCGCCACGCGCGACCTGCTGCTGCGCGTGGCCAAGGACGATTTTGCCTACCGGGTGCAGCGCAAGCAGTTCATGGACAGCCTGTCCGCGCTGATCGGGTCGTTCCAGCGCATGCTCGACGAGCCTAAAAGCCGGCATCGCGCGGTGGACAACCTGAACCGCTTCATCGTGCAGAACTACCTGGTGGCGGCGCACGTGGCCGCGGCGCGCATCCAGGTGCGCGAGCACTACGGCGAGCTGGACCTGCCGGCCGCCGAAGCCGCCATCCGCCAGGCCACCGATGCCGCAGCCAACAGCCTGCAGCTGGCCAGCGAACGGCTGGCCGAGGACGATCGTGCCGGCGGGCGGGGCGCGGGTTTCATCCGCACGGTGAAGGACCCGGCGAAGGCGAAGGCGCCGGTGAAAACCACGGAGACGGCAGGGCTCGCGAACGATCGCGTTGGGGCCAACGTGGCGGTCGCCGTTGGTGTTGCCGATGGTGCCGGTGGTGCTGACGTGGCGGCGGTGTCCGATGCCCGGGCTGTGCGCGCCGCCGATGCGGCCATCGCCACGGAAGCGCTCACCGCGCCGCCCGCGGCTGAAGACGCCAGCGAGCGTCGCGCCCGCCTGGCTGATTCGGCCGACCGCCGCCGCGCCGATGTGCTGGTGCAGGCCGCGGCCTCGGGCGAGTTGAGCCGGGCTGCCAGCGAAGCCGGCAACTTCGCCAGCACGGCGAGCTCCACCGGGCGCACCGCCAATGCCATCCTGGAGCGCCGCCTGCGCGCGCTGCGCGAGGACACCGCCAAGATCGCCCTGCGCACCGGCGCGATCGGCAGGGCCATGCGCGAGCGCTAGGAACCGAAGAGGCCGTTTCCGAAAGATGCTGGCGCGCCTGGCCGGAACCGCTTCGCTTCATGCTGAATCGGCCGCCAAGACACCAAGAAATCCGGGCCGCGCCAATCAGGTCTGCGTGCCCGTGCCCGGCGCCGGCTGCTCCTCGCGGGGCAGCGTCAGCATGCCGCTGTTGTAGCTGTATTCGTACACCTCGCCATAGCGGCCCCATTCGATTGCCAGCGTCAGCACGCGTTCGGCCTCGTCCGGCTTGAGGAAGGCTTCGAGCTCGCGCAGCACGTGTTCCTCGCGGATCTCGCCGTCCTCGGACTGCTCCAGCTCGCGGCGGATTTGCGCGGCCAGTGCCACGTGTTGCAATAATTGCTTGCCGAATAGCACCTTGCGCTCGGGCGGTTCCGTCTCGTAGTACGCGCGGCCCAGGCCGGTGGCGCTGATGTCGCCGCGCTCGATGGTGGCCAGTTGCAGCAGGTGCAGCGCTTCGCAGGCCGGGAGCAGGTCATCGTCGGTGAGCCCGGCTTCCTCGGCCAGGTGCGGCAGGTCGGCCCTGCCGAAAAAGGGTGCTTCGCACAGCAGGTCGAGAATGGCCTCCATCTGGCTGATGTCGGCATCCGGCAAGCGGTAGCCGATATCGCGCGCAGCCGCCAGCGCGGTGACGCGCGGGCCCATCGCCGCGGGCGACGTCATCAGTGTGTAGACCTCGTCGATCAGCCCGCGTACCTGGGAAGAGTCGCGATTGCGCGGGCGCGGAAACGGGATCTTCACCTCGGCGCGGATACGGCCCGGGTCGCTCGACAGGATCACGATGCGGTCGGCCATCATCACCGCCTCTTCGATATTGTGCGAGACGATCAGGATGCACTTGATATTGGTGCGGCCGTCTTCCCACAGGTCGAGCATTTCGTCGCGCAGGGTCTCGCCGGTCAGCACGTCGAGCGCGGAGAAGGCCTCGTCCATCAGCAGCAGGTCGGGCTCGGTCACCAGCGCACGGGCAATGCCCACGCGCTGGCGCATGCCGCCGGAGAGCTCGCGCGGCAGCGCGCTGTTGAAGCCCGACAGCCCGATCATGTCGATCGCCGCCTCGGCCCGGCGCGCGCGTTCTTCCTTATGCACGCCCTGGGCTTCCAGCCCGAGCTCCACGTTTTGCTGCACGGTTAGCCAGGGAAACAGCGCGAACGACTGGAACACCATGGCGATGCCTTCGGCGGTGCCGCGCAGCGGCTGGCCGCGAAAGCACACCTCGCCGCGATCGGCGCCGACCAGCCCGGCCATGATGCGCAGCAGGGTGGACTTGCCAGAGCCGGACTTGCCCAGCATGGCGACGATCTCGCCGCGCTTGAGGGTCAGGTCCACGCCTTCGAGCACGGCGCGGTCCGAGCGGTCCGCGGTGCGGAAGATTTTCGAGACGCCGCGCAGCTCTACTACGGATTCGGTTGCGTCTGCGGTGGGGCTTGCCATGATGGAGTTCCGTTCAGATTCAGGGCTTCAAATGGGTGGCGTATTGGGTGCGCATGGCCGCAAGGGACGGCGTATGGCGGCTCAAAGACGCGTGCGTTCCTGCGCCAGCAGGTAGAGGCGGTTCCACAGCAGGCGGTTGAAGCCCACCACGAAGATCGCCATCACGCCGATGCCCAGCGCGATGCGGGGGAAGTCGCCCTTGGAGGTCATCTCCGCGATATAGCTGCCAAGACCCGTGGCGACCAGCGTGCGGTCGCCCCAGGTGACGTACTCGGACACGATACTCGCATTCCACGAGCCGCCGGCCGCGGTCACCAGGCCGGTCAGCAGGCTGGGAAACACCGCCGGGACCAGAAAGCGCTTCCACAGCAGCCAGCCGCGCAGGCCAAAGTTGCGCGCGGCCAGCTTGAGTTCGGTGGGGATGCCGGACGCGCCGGCAATCACATTGAACAGGATGTACCACTGCGTGCCGAAAATCATCAGCGGGCTGAGCCAGATCTCCGGGTTCAGCCCGAAGCGCACGATCAGCATCACCACCAGCGGGAACATCAGGTTGGCCGGGAAGGCAGCCAGGAACTGCGCTACCGGCTGGGCGATACGCGCCACGCTGGGGTTCAGGCCGATGCGGATGCCAATCGGTACCCAGATCACCGCGGCCAGCGCGATCAGCACGATCACCCGCACCATGGTCAGCGTGCCCAGCCACAGCACATGGCCAACCTCCGCCCAACCCACCTCGGTGCGCACGAAGTGCATCACGCGATACAGCGCCAGCATGGCAATCAGGATGATGATGACGTTGCCGGCACGCTCGATCCATATGGCGCGCCGGCCATCGTTGGCCTTCGGTGCCACCGCCTTGCGCCCGGATCCCCAGGCCAGCGTGCGCTCGGCCAACGCCGCCGTGCGGCCCAGCAGCACGCGTACCCATTCCGAGCGGCGCAGCAGGTTGAGCAGCCACGATTGCGGCTCGGTCTCCTGCGCCATGGTCTCGAAGCGGAAGCGGTCGGCCCAGGCAATCAACGGCCGGAACAGCAACTGGTCATAGAGGATGATGCCGATCAGCATGGCCAGGATGGCCCAGCCGATCGCCGCCAGGTTCTGCTGCTGGATCGCCAGCGAGATGTAGGAGCCGATACCCGGCAGCCGGATGTCGTTGCCAGACACCGAGATGGCTTCCGACGCCACCACGAAAAACCAGCCGCCGGACATCGACATCATCATGTTCCACAGCAGGCCCGGCATGGCGAAAGGCACTTCGAGGCGCCAGAACTTCTGCCACGGCGAGAGCCGGAACATGGCTGCCGCTTCCACCAGGTCGCTCGGGATGGTGCGGATCGACTGGTACAGGCTGAACGCCATGTTCCAGGCCTGCGAGGTGAAGATGGCGAAGATGGCAGCGCATTCCACCCCGACCAGGCTCCCGGGGAACAGCGCGATGAAGCCTGTCACGGTGATCGACAGGAAGCCCAGCACCGGGATCGACTGCAGGATGTCAAGCGCCGGTACCATCACTTTTTCGGCGGTGCGGTTCTTGGAGGCGAGCGCCGCGAAGGCAAAGGAGAACAGCAGCGAGGCGCCCAGCGCAATCATCATGCGGATGCTGGTGCGCATGAGGTAGTAGGGCAGGTAGGCGATGTCCAGGTGCACATCCAGCGGCTCGCCGGGCTGGTAGGGCACGTTCATCTGACGGGCGGCAAAGGCCACCAGCACGATCACCGCCAGGATGATGGGCAGCAGCGCCAGGTCGAAGCGGTTCGGCGGCGCGGTCAGCAGCTGGCTGGCGTAGCCACGGGAAGTGACCGAGCTGGCCTGGTCGTGTTCGGCTTGCTGCATTATCTTGGCAGTGGAAACGTTGGCTGCGGTTGCCGTATGGGCCGGATGTGGCCGGGCGCTCCGGGGGCCTGGATGGATCGGATCGGTGGTGCCAGCCAGGGCGTGGACGTCTTGCGCTGCGCTGGCTCAGGTTGTGAACAGGGTCTTCGGGTTGTCGACAGGGCGCGCTTTGCGCGTCGTTGTGCTGCGGACGTTACCTGTGTTGGCCTGCCCTTACTGGTAACGCTTTGCATGGCGGTCTAGTTTACCTGTTATGCGTGTCGTAACCGTTTCAACGGATGTTTCAGCGCGCGCGCGCGGCAAGGGGAAGCCAGATGGAAACATGGCACATCGTGGTCAAGGGGAGGGTGCAGGGCGTGGGCTACCGCGTGGCCTGCGCGGGGCAGGCCGGGGCGCTCGGCATCAACGGCTGGGTGCGCAACCGGCACGATGGCTCGGTCGAGGTCATGGCCTATGGGCCGCCGGATCGGCTGGAGGCCCTTTGCAACTGGATGCGGCGCGGGCCGCCGGACGCGCAGGTCAACGCGCTAGTGGCGTTGCCCGGCGCAGGTGAGTTTGAGGATTTCGACTGCCTGCCGACCGCTTGAGACGTGCCCGGCAGGCAGGCGGCTGCCCGGCGGCTCAGGTGGCGCGCCAGTCCACCTGCGCGGCGCCGTGCTGTTGCAGCCAATCGTTGGCCAGCCGGAAGTGCCCGCAGCCCAGGAAACCCCGGTGTGCCGACAGCGGTGACGGATGCGGCGCTTCCAGCACGCAGTGCGTGCCGGCCAGCAAGGGCTTCTTGGCTTGCGCGTGGCTGCCCCACAGCAGGAAGACCAGGTTCGGGCGCGCGGCGGACAGGGCCTGGATCAGGCAGTCGGTCACCGCTTCCCAGCCGCGCTTGGCGTGGCTGGCGGCCTGGCCTTGCTCCACCGTCAGCACGGTGTTGAGCAGCAGCACGCCCTGGCGCGCCCAGCCTTCGAGATTGCCGGAGGCCGGCGCAGCGCCGCCCTCATACTCCGCGGCGATTTCCTTGAAGATGTTGCGCAGGCTGGGCGGCACGCGCACGCCGTCCGGCACCGAGAAGGCCAGGCCATGCGCCTGCGGAATCTCGCTACCGTTGACCACGCCAGTGCCGTGATACGGGTCCTGGCCAAGGATGACTACCTTGACGGTCTCGGGCGGTGTCAGGTGCAAGGCGTGGAACACGTCATGCGGAAAGACCGGCTTGCCGCTGGCGCGCTCGCCGTCGACGAAGGCGGCCAGCTCCTGCCAGCCGGTGGTGTTCATGCAGGGGGCCAGCAATGCGCGCCAGGCCGCTGGCAGCGCCGCGGCTTGCTCCGACAGGCTGGCGGCGGCAGGGGCAGGCACGGTGGCGTTTTCGGTTTCGGCTGCGGCCGCGGCCGGGGCTGCGAACAGGTCGGCCTGTGCGCTGTTGTGCTTGGTCATGCGGGAGGAGTACCTGGTTTTTTTGGAGGGGCGAGAGGGCGCAGGCGCGCCAGCTCAGGCGCGGCCGGCACCGGCGGCGAGCCGATAGCCGCGCGCGGCCTTGCTCTGGTCGGACGGCTTGAGGGGCGCAACGTGCTGCAGGCGCAGCGCCAGCGCACGCAGTGCGGCTTCCGCCTGTGTTTGCGTGGGATGGCCGGCGGCGCCAGGCAGCCACTCGAGTTCCAGTTCCTGGATCGCCTCGCGTGCGGAGCTTCCCGGCGCTGAAATCGTCCCGACGTCGAGCGCGGCCTCGATGCGCACCCCGTCCTGTTCTACCAGCCAGGTGCGCCGGGCGAAATCGGTGCGGAACACCGGCGCCAGGGTGGCGGCCAGTGGCGCCAGCAGGGCACGGGCCTCGGGCGGGAAGGCGTCAAGCTCGATGGCTTCTGCCGCCACCTTGGTTTCCCATTCGTGGCGGGCGGCCAGCCCGGCTTCGCTCTTGCCGGCGGTCTTCAGCGTCTGCAGCCATTGCTCGCCGCGGCGGCGCAGCCGCAGGGCGGCACGGGCGCTGGCGAGGTCGCGCGCGGGCGTGTCAAGGTAGACGTTGAGCAGCGTATGCTCGCCGCGCGCCTGTCCTTGTGTATCCAGCCAGGCCGCCAGCGCCGGCATGGCACCATCTGGCACCGCCAGCTTGAGTTCGATTTCCTGGGCCATTGTGATTTTATGTTTCCGTTCAGGCGAACAGGCGGGCCAGCTCGACACCCGGGTCGGGCGCGCGCATGAAGGCCTCGCCCACCAAGAAGGCGTGCACATTGGCGTCACGCATGCGGTGCACGTCGTCCGGGCCGATGATGCCGGATTCGGTCACCACCAGGCGGTCGTCGGGAATGCGCGGCAGCAGGTCCAGCGTGTTGTCGAGCGATACCTCGAAGGTCCGCAGGTTGCGGTTGTTCACGCCCAGCAGCGGCGTTTTCAGGCGCAGCGCGGCGTCGAGCTCTTCGCCGCCGTGCACCTCCACCAGCACGTCCATGCCCAGCTCATGCGCGCAGGCTTCCAGTTCGGCCATCAGGCCCGGGTCCAGCGCGGACACGATCAGCAGGATGGCGTCAGCGCCCCAGCAGCGCGCTTCATAGACCTGGTACAGGTCGATCATGAAGTCCTTGCGCAAGGCCGGCAACGGGCAGGCGCCGCGGGCGCGCTTGAGGAATTCGGCGTGGCCCTGGAAGAAGTTCACGTCCGTCAGGACGGAAAGGCAGGCCGCGCCATGCGTGGCGTAGCTCTCGGCAATGGCCTCCGGCACGAAGTTCGCGCGCAGCACGCCCTTGGAGGGCGAGGCCTTCTTCACCTCGGCGATCACCCCGGCGTTGCCGGCGGCGATCTTCTCGCGCAGCGCGCGTTCGAAGCCACGCGGCGCCAGGCCCGGCTCGGCGCGCAGGCTCTCGGCCTCGGCACGCAGGCTGGGCAGGTCGCGCTTCTTGCGCGCCGCGTTCACTTCGTCGGCCTTCACGGCCAGGATTTTCTGCAGGATATCGGACATGCGGTAATTCTCTCGCGGGGCTGGATGGCTCTGGCTTACTTGAACTGCTGCGTGGCGCGCACGAACTGGTCGAGCTTCTCGCGCGCCGCGCCGCTGGCGATGGCCTCGCGCGCGCGCTGGATGCCGTCCTCGATCGAGCTGGCCACATTGGCCGCGTACAGCGCCGTGCCGGCGTTGAGCGTGACGATTTCGCGCGGGGTGCCGGGCACATCGGTGAGCGCTTCCAGCAGCATTTCCTTGGACTCGGTGGCATCGGCCACCTTCAAGCCGCGGTTAGAGATCATCTGCAGGCCGAAATCCTCGGGGTGGACTTCGTACTCGCGCACTTCGCCGTCCTTGAGTTCGCCCACCAGCGTGGCGGCGCCCAGCGAGACCTCATCCATGCCGTCCTTGCCGTAGACCACCAGCGCATGGCGCGCGCCCAGGCGCTGCATCACGCGTACCTGGATGCCGACCAGGTCGGGGTGGAACACGCCCATCAGGATATTGGGCGCGTCGGCCGGGTTGGTCAGCGGGCCCAGGATATTGAAGATGGTGCGCACGCCCATTTCCTTGCGGATCGGGGCGACGTTCTTCATGGCCGGGTGATGGGTAGGGGCGAACATGAAGCCGATGCCGGTCTGCTCGATGCAGTGCCCGACCTGCTCCGGTGTCAGCATGATGTTCACGCCCAGCGCCTCCAGCACGTCGGCGCTACCCGACTTGGAGCTCACGCCACGGTTGCCGTGCTTGGCAATACGCGCGCCGGCAGCGGACGCCACGAACATCGACGCGGTGGAAATGTTGAAAGTGTGCGAGCCGTCGCCACCGGTGCCGACGATGTCGACGAAGTTCTCGCGGTCCTTGACGGGCACCTTGTTGGCGAACTCGCGCATCACCTGCGCCGCCGCCGAGATCTCGCCGATGGTCTCCTTCTTGACCCGCAGGCCGGTCAGGATGGCCGCGGCCATCACCGGCGACATCTGGCCCTGCATGATCTGCCGCATCAGGTGCAGCATCTCGTCATGGAAGATCTCGCGGTGTTCGATGCAGCGGGTGAGGGCTTCCTGGGGCGTGATGGACATGGCGGTCTCGGTCTTTGCGTTGGTGTGGGCCGCGCCAGGGACGGGCGCGTCAGGCGTATCGAGCAGTCTCATCGGGGCGCCTTGACGAAGTTGGCCAGCAGGGCATGGCCATGCTCGGACAGGATGGACTCGGGGTGGAACTGTACCCCCTCGATGGCGAGCGTCTTGTGGCGCACGCCCATGATTTCGCCATCCGGTGTCCAGGCCGTCACTTCCAGGCAATCCGGCAAGGTCTCGCGCTCGATCGCCAGGGAATGATAGCGCGTCACGTCGAAGTGCTTGGGCAGGCCGGCGAACACGCCTTCCTGCGTGGTCTCGATGCGGCTGACCTTGCCGTGCATGACCTGTTTGGCGCGGATCACCTTGCCGCCGAAGGCTTCGCCGATGGCCTGGTGGCCCAGGCACACGCCAAGCATCGGGATGCGGCCGGCAAAGTGCTGCAGCACTGCCACGGAAATGCCGGCTTCACGCGGGCTGCACGGGCCGGGCGAGACGCAGATATGGTCGGGCTTGAGCGCCTCGATCTCTTCCAGCGTGATTTCGTCGTTGCGATAGGTGCGCACGTCGGCGCCGAGTTCGCCGAAATATTGCACGATGTTGTAGGTAAACGAATCGTAGTTGTCGATCATCAGCAGCATGGCGGTTCCCCTGTTCCCTTTACCTTAGATATCCGAGTCCAGGCCGTCCTGGACCTGCTCGGCGGCGCGGATCACGGCACGCGCCTTGGCTTCGGTTTCCCTCCATTCGGCTTCGGGGTCCGAGTCCGCAACGATGCCGGCGGCGGCCTGCACATAGAGATTGCCGTCCTTGACGATGCCGGTACGGATCGCAATGGCCAGGTCCATCTCGCCGCCGAAGGACAGGTAGCCCACCGCGCCGCCGTAGATGCCGCGCTTGCGCGGCTCCAGCTCGTCGATGATCTCCATCGCGTGCACCTTGGGCGCGCCCGACAGCGTGCCGGCCGGGAAGGTGGCGCGCAGCACGTCGAGGTTGCTCATGCCGGGCTTGAGCGTGCCTTCCACCGAGCTGACGATATGCTGCACGTGGGAGTATTTCTCGATCACCATCTGGTCGGTGACCTTGACCGAGCCGATCTCGGCGATGCGGCCGATGTCGTTGCGCGCCAGGTCGATCAGCATCACGTGCTCGGCGATTTCCTTGGGGTCGTTGAGCAGCTCGGTGGCCAGTTGCGCGTCCTTCTCCGGCGTGTTGCCGCGCGGACGGGTACCGGCCAGCGGGCGGATGGTGACAATGTGATCCTCGCGCTGGTCGCCGTTGTTGCCCACGCGGCGGGTTTCCTGGCGCACCAGGATCTCGGGCGAGGCGCCCACGATCTGGAAGTCGCCGAAGTTGTAGAAGTACATGTAAGGCGACGGGTTCAGCGAGCGCAGCGCGCGGTACAGCGTCAGCGGGGAGTCGCGGTACGGCTTGACCAGGCGCTGGCCGATCTGCACCTGCATCATGTCGCCAGCCATGATGTATTCCTTGGCCTTGTGCACGGCGGCGAGGTAGTCGGCCTTGTCGAATTCGCGGTAGACGTCGGTTTGCACCGAGGGGCTGGTGATGGGCACGTCCACCGGCTGGCGCAGCTTCATGCGCAGCTCGCGCAGGCGCTGGCGGGCGCGGGCGTAAGCTTCCGGCGTGGTCGGGTCAGCGTAGACGATCAGGTAGAGTTTGCCGGACAGGTTGTCGATCACGGCCAGTTCTTCGCACAGCAGCAGCTGGATGTCGGGCAGGTTCAGGTCGTCCGGCTTTTGCGTGTTGGCGAGCTTCTTCTCGATATAACGCACCGCGTCGTAGCCGAAGTAGCCGGCCAGGCCGCCGCAAAAGCGCGGCAGGCCGGGGCGCAGCGCCACCTTGAAGCGCTTCTCGAAGTCGGCGATGAAGTCGAGCGGGTTGCCTTCGTGGGTTTCCACCACGCGGCCATCCGTGACCACTTCGGTGCGCATGCCCGAGGCGCGCAGCAGCGTACGGGCGTGCAGGCCGATGAACGAGTAGCGTCCAAAGCGCTCGCCGCCCACCACGGATTCCAGCAAGAAGGTGTTGACCCCGCGCGTTTGCGATTGCGCCAGCTTCAGGTACAACGACAGCGGCGTTTCCAGGTCGGCGAAGGCTTCGGCGATCAGGGGGATACGGTTGTAGCCCTGCTCGGCCAGCGATTTGAATTCCAGTTCGGTCATGTCGATCCTCTTGTGCAGCGGCGCCTGTCATTGCAGTATGGCGCACGTCGCGATGTCGGCAACTTGGGGCTGGAAGGTCGTCAGACCCGCCCCGGAGAGACCATGGCGCGGACGAGTGTCCACGCACGGCCGGGGTGGGCGTGCAGCGCGTTCGGATGACACCGGCACAAGGGCTGGATGTCGGGCGGCTGGAAAATCAGAGAAGGTCCGGCAACCTGCCGGTCTGGCCGGCCCCATCCTGGTGCAAATGCATCGCGGGGATGCGGGAAAGGGGCGGTCAGGAGACTCGCGAACGCACTTTACGCCTGTTGGGAGGCGCGCCAGCGACGCCAGGGCCAGGCCTGCCGATCACTGCCAGAAGAGATGCGTTTGCGGTTCAGAAACATGAAATCGTGTTCAGCGATTTATGGTTTGGATATTGGGTGGTGCTTTGGCTTCGGCGGCCTTGCGGCCGCCGGGGTCATGCCCGGTGTGCCGCCAACAGCTCGGCAACGCGAACAATGGAATCGACTATACCATCGGCGTCAACGCCTTGTACAGGATTGCCGTGGTTGTAGCCGTAGGGCACAAGCAGCACTCCCATGCCCGCCGCGCGCGCCGCCTGCGCATCGTTTTCCGAGTCGCCGATCGCGGCCATTGCGGCCGGCTCCAGGCGGAATGCCTCGGCGACCTTGAGCAGGGGCAGGGGATCCGGCTTGCGCAGGGCGAAGGCGTCACCGCCGTAGACCAGCTCGAAGAACCGGCCCAGGCCGGTCTTGGCCAGCAGCGGCTCGGTGAAGTTGTGTGGCTTGTTGGTCACGCAGGCCATCCGAAGGCCAGCTGCCTTCAGGGCCGCCAGGCCTTCGGCGACGCCGGGGTAGACCTGCGAGAACTGACCGTTGATGCGCAGGTATTCCCGGTCGTACAGCGCCAGCGCATCGGCAAACATGCCGTTGGCGTGGGCTGGCGAGATGCGCGCATCCAGCACGCGCCGGATCAGGTTCTCCGAGCCCTTGCCGACGAAGCTGACGATCTCTTCCTTGCTCATCGGCGCGGCGTTGCCAAGCTGCGGATGCAGGTGGACCAGCGCCTTCAGCATGGCATTGACCGCCGCGTGGAAGTCGCCGGCGGTGTCCACCATGGTGCCGTCCAGGTCCACGATGACGCCGTGGATGCCGCGCCAGTCGGTGCGCTTCATCTGCACCGAGCTCATTGGCCTGCCTTGCCGACCTTGGCCAGCTCGCTGCGCATGGCCGACAGCACGCCCTTGTAGCCGCCGTCGGCGTCCGGCTTGCTGAACACGGCGGAACCGGCGACAAAGGTGTCGGCTCCCGCCGCGGCGATCTCGGCGATGTTGTCGATCTTCACGCCGCCGTCCACTTCCAGCAGGATGCGGCGTCCGGTGCGCTCGGCGTACGCGTCGATGCGCTTGCGGGCTGCGCGCAGCTTGTTGAGCGTCTCGGGAATGAAGGACTGGCCGCCGAAGCCGGGGTTGACCGACATCAGCAGGATCACGTCGATGCGGTCCATCACGTGGTCCAGGTGGTGCAGCGGCGTGGCCGGGTTGAACACCAGGCCGGCCTGGCAGCCGTGTTCGCGGATCAGCGCCAGGGAGCGGTCGATATGCTCGCTGGCTTCCGGGTGGAAGGTGATGATATTGGCGCCTGCCTTGGCGAAGTCCGGAATGATGCGGTCCACCGGGCGCACCATCAGGTGCACGTCGATCGGGGCGCTCACGTGGGGGCGGATCGCCTCGCACACCAGCGGGCCCACGGTCAGGTTCGGCACGTAATGGTTGTCCATCACGTCGAAATGGATCCAGTCGGCGCCGTCCGCGGTCACGCGCCGCACTTCCTCGCCCAGGCGGGCAAAGTCGGCGGACAGGATGGACGGGGCGATGCGGTAGGTGGGCGTGCTCATGGCGGGGCTCGAAAGGAGGGTGCTTCAAGGGGGAAGCCGGTATTTTACCCTCCCCGCGCGGGGCGCCGCTGCCACCGGACAGGCTGCTTGCGGCGGCTTAGCTTGCCGCCCCCGGAGCCATGCCGCACAATGCGGCTACCCTGATCCCGCCTCTAATGTGTCGACAATGAGCGAATACGCGTTTTCCGTGGCCGTACGTACCCAGTACCTGGCCGACCAGTCCGACCCTGAGCGCGGGCGCCATGCCTTCGCCTACACCATCACGATCCACAATACCGGCGAGGTGGCTGCGCAGCTGATCTCCCGGCACTGGGTCATCACCGATAGCGACAACGGCACCCAGGAAGTGGCTGGCCTTGGCGTGGTCGGGCACCAGCCCCTGCTCAAGCCGGGCGAGCATTTCGAGTACACCAGCTGGGCCACCATCTCGACCCCGGTGGGCTCGATGAAGGGAGAGTATTTCTGCGTGGCCGAGGATGGCCATCGCTTCGAGGTGCCGATCCCCGAGTTTGCGCTGGTCCTGCCGCGCATGTTGCACTGAGACGTTGTATTGAACGCGGCGGAACCTATTGGCCTGAAGCGCTGTCCTGATCCTGTTGGGTACGCGCCGTGCCTTGTCCCGCATTTCCTCCATGGCCCGCACGCGACGGATGATCGTCCGGCGCGCGGCTGGGGCGCGGGTTCTTCTTGGCCGTGCCCATGGTCCAGACCACGATGAAGATCAGCAGGAAGAGCGCCAGTCCGGCCTCGAGGGCGAAGAGCAGCATGGGATGGGCTTCAAAGAACTTGCTCATGACAGGGCTACGTGGAGGCGACGGTGGGCATTGTAGGCCATCGGCAGATGCGTCCGGCCGCGATACGCTGAGTTTTCACCCAATCAAGATGGCATACCTGCATTCCCTGCATTCCCTTTTCCGACTTCCTTTTTCGTGTCCCCGCATCTCGTCGGGACAGGCAGATACCGCTGCCCGCAGCCGCCGGCTCGGCTGGCTCGGGCTTGCGGCCGCCGCCACGCTGCTGGCCGGCTGCATGAGCGGCCCGCCGCCGCGCATCGAGGGCCCGGGCACCCGGCCCGTGGCGCCGCCGACCGGTTCCACCCAGAAGGGCGTGCTGCAAGCCGCCAGCTGGGGCGAGATCGGCGGCTGGAGCCAGGACGACATGCGCGCCGCCTGGCCGGCGCTGCAGGCCAGTTGCCAGGCCCTGAAGAAGCGCGCCGAGTGGAACCGCGTCTGCGCGCTCGGCCTGATGGTCGACGCCGGCGACCTGGGCGCGATGCGCGCCTACTTCGAGTCCAACTTCCAGCCCTTTCGCGTGGTCAACGGCGATGGCACCGATAGCGGGCTGATCACCGGCTACTACGAGCCGATCCTGCACGGCGCACGCACGCGCCAGGGACAGTACCAGGTCCCGCTGTATCGCAAGCCGCCCCAATGGGGCAACCGGGCGCTGCCGGCGCGCGGCGAACTCCTGCAGAACCCGGCCCTGCGCGGCCAGGAACTGGTCTGGGTGGATGATCCCGTGGAAGCCGCGTTCCTGCAGATCCAGGGCTCTGGCCGGATCCGCCTGCAGGACGGCAGCGTCATGCGGGTGGGCTTCGGCGGCACTAACGACCAGCCGTTCCGTTCCTTTGGCAAGTGGCTGCTCGACCGCGGCGAGATCACGCCGGCGCAGGCCACCATGCAAGGCATCAAGGCCTGGGCGCGGGCCAACCCGGGGCGCGTGGATGAAATGCTCAACGTGAACCCGCGCTTCGTGTTCTTCCGCGAGCTGCCGCCTAATAACGATGGCCCGGTCGGCGCGCTGGGCGTGCCGCTGACAGCCGAGCGCTCCATCGCGGTCGATCCCGCCACCATCCCGCTGGGCGTGCCGGTCTTCCTCTCGACCACGCGGCCGCTGTCGTCCGAGCCGATCCAGCGCCTGATGTTTGCGCAGGATACGGGCTCCGCCATCAAGGGCGGGGTGCGGGCTGACTTCTTCTGGGGGGCTGGCGATGCAGCTGGCGAGACCGCCGGACGGATGAAGCAGGGCGGGCGCATGTGGGTGCTGATGCCGCGTAGCTAGGGCATGAAAGCAAGGGCCGGCCATTTCTTGGCCGGCCCTTGCTGCTACCTCTCTACTTCAAAGCTTCAGCGCGGGCGCTGGTCGACGATGCGCCGCGCCTTGCCCACCGAACGCTCCACGCCGCCGCTAGGCAGGATCTCGATGCCAACGGTCACGCCGATAAAGGCCTTGATGTCGTAGGTCAGCTGGGCACTGGCCTGATGCGTGGCCGCCGGGTCTACGCCATGTGCGCATTCCACACGCACGGTCAGCACATCGAGATGGCCATCCTTGGTCAGCACGCACTGGTAATGCGGCGCCAGTTCGGCGTGCTTGAGGATCAACTCCTCGATCTGCGAGGGGAACACGTTGACGCCCCGGATGATCATCATGTCGTCGGTGCGGCCGGTCACCTTCTCCATGCGGCGGAAGGCGCCGCGGGCGCTGCCGGGCAGCAGCCGGGTGAGATCCCGGGTCCGGTAACGGACGATCGGCAGGGCCTCCTTGGACAGCGACGTAAAGACCAGCTCGCCGAATTCGCCGTCGGGCAGCACCTCGCCGGTGACGGGATCGATCACCTCCGGGTAGAAATGATCCTCCCAGATGGTCGGGCCATCCTTGGTCTCCGCGCACTCGCTGGCCACGCCCGGCCCCATGACCTCCGACAGCCCGTAGATATCCACCGCCGAGATGCCCATGCGCTTCTCGATGGCCAGGCGCATCTCGGGCGTCCACGGTTCCGCGCCGAAGATGCCGACCTTGAGGGAACTGGAGGTCGGGTCGATGCCCTGGCGCTCGAACTCGTCGGCGATGGCCAGCATGTAGCTGGGCGTGACCATGATCACTTCCGGCTTGAAGTCCTGGATCAGCTGCACTTGCCGCTCCGTCTGGCCGCCACCGAACGGGATCGCGGTGAGCCCTGCCTTTTCCACGCCATAGTGCGCGCCCAGTCCGCCGGTAAAGAGCCCGTAGCCGTAGCTGATATGCACCTTGTCGCCGCGCCGCGCGCCGGCCGCGCGGATCGAGCGCGCCACCACCGTGGCCCAGGTGTCGATGTCCTTCAAGGTGTAGCCCACCACCGTGGGCTTGCCGGTTGTGCCCGACGAGGCATGGATGCGTGCCACGCGGTCCTGCGGCACGGCGAACATCCCGAATGGGTAGCTATCGCGCAAGTCCTGCTTGGTGGTGAACGGGAAGCGGGCGAGGTCGGCCAGCGTGCGGATCTGGTTCGGGTGAACGCCGGCGGCATCGAACTTGCGACGGTAGACCGGCGAGTTCTGATAGGCGTGGTTGAGCGACCATTGCAGGCGTTCCAGTTGCAACGCCTGCAATGCGTCGCGGCTGGCGGTCTCGATCGGCTCGAGCGGCAGATCTGTCAGGCGCGTCATGGTGTCTCCTGCGCGGGGCTTATGTTTGCTTGTATTTGTATGTGTCCGGGCCAGGCATCACTGCGCCGCGTCCGGCGGGGTGACCACATGCCCTTTGATCTGCGCGGACTTGCCGCGGAACATCGCCACCGGCTCGCCGGCGCGGTTGGTCACCCGGATATCGTAGATGCCATGCCGGCCCGACAGGACCTGCTCCGTGGCTTCTGCCGTCAGCACGTCGCCGCCTTGCACGGGTTTGAGGAACTCGATGCTGCAGCCTGCCGCCACCGTATTGATATTGTGGCTGTTGCAGGCGAAGGCAAAGGCCGAGTCGGCCAGCGTGAACATCAGGCCGCCGTGGCAGATGCCGTGGCCGTTGAGGAACTCCCGGCGCACCGGCATGGACAAGCGCGCGTAGCCGGGCCGCACGGCCTCGACGATGATGCCCAGCCAGCGGCTGCAGGTGTCGGCTTCGTACATGCTGGCGGCGGCGCTTTCCGCGAGGGCCTGGGGATTGTGGGTCAAGCTGGTCTCCTGTTCGGGCTGTTGGCTGCGCCGCGCTGCGGTATTGGCGATCCTATCGCCCGGTGAAGCGCGGTGCGCGTTTTTCCAGGAAGGCGTTCACGCCCTCGGCATAGTCGTGCGACGCGCCCAGCTCACGCTGCAGGTCGCGTTCCAGGTCGAGCTGGGCATCGAGCCCCTGGCTCGCGCCGACGTACATGGCTTGCTTGATGGCGGCCAGGGCGCGCGTCGGCTGGGCCGCCAGGTGCGTGGCCAGCGCCAGCGCCTGCTCGGGCAACAGCGGATCGTCCATTGCCTCCCAGATCAGCCCCCACTTCTCGGCCTCGTCGGCGCTGAGCTTGTCGCCCGTCATGGCCAAGCCCATGGCGCGGGCCATGCCGATGCGCTTGGGCAGCAGCCAAGTGCCGCCAGAATCCGGCACCAGCCCGATCTTGACGAAGGCCTGGATAAAGCTGGCCGAGCGCGCCGCCAGCACCATGTCGCAAGCCAGCGCCAGGTTGGCTCCCGCGCCGGCCGCCGTGCCGTTGACGGCGGCAATCACCGGCAGCGGCAGCTTTTGCAGGCGCCGGACCAGCCGGTTGAACCACACATCGATCAACTCACCCAGGTCGGTCATGGCGCCGGGCGTGAAATCCAGGTCGGCCAGGTCCTGCCCCGCGCAGAAGCCGCGCCCGGCACCGGTCAGCAGCAGGGCGCGGGCGCCGCCGGCCTCCACATGGTCGAGTGCCTGCTGCAGCACGGCGTGCATTTCGCGGGTAAAGCTATTGAGCTTGTCGGGGCGGTTCAGCGTGATGACCGCAACCTGGCCATGCCAGGCGAGCAGTATCGGGCCGGAAGTCAGGCTGGCTTGCGGGGGCGTATCTGGCATCTTTCGTCTCCTGCCATGTCAGTGGAGGCTATGTCCGGTGGCACGCGGTCACTCCTATATATAAGGGGATCCGGATCGCCGCTTAAATTAACCGACCAGTCGGTCGGCAAATGGTAGCACTAATTTCCACACGCGAGTATCGTCTCGCAGGGTAACGAATCGATCCACTTTCCGCTTTCCGACTTCCCATTCCAAGAGGAGAACACATGCCGTACGAGAACATTCTGGTCGAAACGCGCGGGCGCGTTGGCCTGGTGACGCTGAATCGCCCCAAGGCCCTGAACGCGCTCAACGATGCGCTGATGGATGAGCTGGGCGCGGCGCTGCTCGCGTTCGACGCCGATGAAGCCATCGGCAGCATCGTGATCACCGGCAGCGACCGCGCTTTTGCCGCAGGCGCCGATATCGGCATGATGGCTAAGTACTCCTATATGGATGTGTACAAGGGCGACTACATTACGCGCAACTGGGAAACGATTCGCCGCATCCGCAAGCCGGTGATCGCGGCCGTGGCGGGCTACGCGCTCGGCGGCGGCTGCGAACTGGCGATGATGTGCGATATCATCATTGCCGCCGATACCGCCCGCTTCGGCCAGCCCGAAGTCAAGCTGGGCACGATGCCCGGCGCCGGCGGCACCCAACGCCTGCCGCGCGCGGTCTCCAAGGCCAAAGCCATGGACCTGTGCCTGACTTCGCGCATGATGGATGCGGCGGAAGCCGAACGCGCCGGCCTCGTGTCGCGCGTGGTTGCCGCCGACAAGCTGCTCGACGATGCGCTGGCCGCCGCCGAGACCATTGCCGGCTTCTCGCTGCCGGTGGTGATGATGATCAAGGAGTCGATCAACGCGGCTTACGAGACCAGCCTTTCCGAGGGCGTGCACCTGGAGCGCCGTTTGTTCCATTCCACCTTTGCGACGGAAGACCAGAAGGAAGGGATGGCGGCTTTTGTGGAGAAGAGGGCGCCCAATTTCAAGCATCGCTAAAACTTGATAGGTGAATACCCGAGTAACTTCATCGGGTATTCACCTTCCGGTACGGGTTAAGCGGGCTGTATTTTCTTTATAGATCAATGGGTTATTCCCGCGCCTTCGGCATGCATCGCATACTCATGTGACAAAACGATTGCCAAGGTCCGGGGAGGCGCATATGATTCGCCCCCTCGCAACACGAAACACCGCTGCAAAGCAGACGGGACAAGGGTTGCGGGGTTGGCAGGGGTGGT